>CAMLBO010000074.1 GCA_946478305.1 uncultured Enterobacterales bacterium | reverse complement strand
ACCAATCGTCAGCGCCAGCGGCCCAAACTGAACGGCACGAAATCCCTCCACCTGGGCCAGGTAACCTGAAGGCAGCGCAGAACCGGAAAGAAACAGCAGCATCAGCCCAAAGAGCGTCAACAACCCGTGTGAAAAATTATGTCGCCTGAGCATTTGCAGCTTGAACAGCGGCAAAGGGTGATACCACTCATTCACAGCAAAAAGGGTCAGCAGGGCCAGTGAGGCGAGGAACATCAGGGTGATCAGTGGCGAGTTGAACCAATCCAGCCTCTCCCCCTGCTGCATGACCAGCACCAGTAACGCCATGCCGCTACAGCCCGTTAACATACCGATACGGTCCATCTGCCTGAACCGCTCAAAACGCATGGGATCCTGAGGGATGCCGTAGCCCATCATCATAAAACCGATCACGCACGGCGGTATCACCTGCCAGAAAACCCACTTCCAGCCCGCATAATCGGTCCAAAGCGCGGCCATAGAAGTGGCGATATTGGGGCCAAAAGTGGCGGTCAGTGCATAAGCACTTAGCCCATACAGCTTGTAATGAGGAGGCAAAAAACGCAGGGCCACGGTCATCAGTAAGGGAGGGAGCGCCCCGCCAAATATCCCCTGAATACTTCGTAAAATGATAAGCGTCGTCAGATTAGGTGCAAAAGGAATAATCGCAGCCAGCAGGATAAACCCGGCGGTCATGCTCATGGCGAAACGGCGGATAGAAAACGTCATCGCCATCCAGGGTGCTACCATGGTAGCCGCTACCGCAGTGGCCTGATAAGCCCCAATCAACCATGACCCTTGGTCGCTGCTAATACTCAACACGCCCCGAACGTCCACCAGCGCAATATCAGTCACCCGGTCATTTAAACCAGAACATAACGAGGCTAACAGTACACCTACGAGTCCAATCACCAGTTTCAGGGTGAAGGGTTGTGGTAACGCTGCGGGCGCAGCCCCCCCGACGGCCATGTTCAATGCAACAGACTGGTTCATTTATTTCCTGTTAGACCCGTAGCTTATCTCGCCCGGTGGTGTCGGATAGCAGGTGGCAGCGTTCCCAATGCAGGATAAATTCCGCCTCTATTTTTTCGATGCACTGCACCGCAATGTGGTACATGGAAAATACTATAATACGGGACACTGTATTGCAATGTGATTAGGGTTTGTTTTTCATGCCGCCGGAGATTACATTGACCCACCAGCGCCCCAGTAATAAAGGGAGTGCTTTGTAAAGGAGAAAACGATGAGTGATGAGCATCACGCTGACGAGGAGCGTACGGGGGGGATTCAGGTCATTTCCCGCGCAGCGAAGATCCTCAATACATTAGGGGAACACCCGCAGGGCATGAGTCTTGGGACAATAGCGAATGACGTTCAGCTTCCCCGTTCAACGGTTCAGCGCATTGTTGCTGCGCTCGCGGAGGAGGGATTTGTTCGTTCAGAGGGTACCGCCGGAGTAAGGCTGGGCCCAACATTATTGCGGCTGGTATCAACGGTTCATACAGATGTCATTGCTATCGCCTCGCCTTTTTTAAAACAACTTAGCGAAACGACGTATGAAACCGTCGCTCTTGGGCGCGCCAGCGGAATGCAGATTGCCAACATTTATAACGTGGTGGCCGAGCGCGAATTGCGAGTCTCTCCGCGGGTAGGATTAAACCTGCCCATTTATGGCACGTCCGCCGGTCGCGCCCTGCTGGCACTTAAATCCGATCAGGAAATTCGTACCTTAGTCGGTGAAACCCTCGAGCCGATGACCCGTTACACAGTGCGCGATATTGATTCACTGCTGGCAAAGATTGCCGTCGTACGCCAGAGCGGTATTTCAAATGAAAACGGAGAAACGGTTGAGGGGATCTCGACGATTGCTATCGCCCTCGACACATTTCTTGGCCTTTATACAGTCTCAGTTTTGGCGCCAACTACGCGAATGGAAGCCAATGAAGCGCAGTTACGCGAGGCCCTTTTGCATTGTAGAGCGCAATTAACCGGCGAGATTGGCAAACTCGGCGGCCATAAAAAATAGGCCGCTAAGTCAGATAACATAAAAGCGCCCACGTAAGGCGCTTTTATGCTTAAGAGAATGACAAGTTATTAAAGGAACATCCTATTACGGAGAATAAAGTGACTGAATCAATCAGCACTTAATAACGCCCATTTCTTTTGCCCAGTGGGTAATTTGCTCAGGGTAAATAAAAGAGATTTCATTATCTAAAGGTCGCAGAACTGAGGGCTGTATCATCGCAAGGCAGGGGTAAATCGTCGGGCGACTTTCGAACAGAAAATCGTCCAACTCCTCGTCGGTCAGCAAACTGTCTCCCTGAATGCCATCCAGAAGGAAGTAGGTTTTCATCATCCACTCGCGGTATTCAAAATCATTTTTAATCATATACATAAGATGGGTCTCAGGTTTTTACCGTTGTCACTACCGCACCCGAAATATCTGACGAGAACTCTCGTTCAGGGCTGAGAAGTGAAAATAAAATCGAGCCATCCGTTGCTGATCCAAGCAACATAAAATTAACAACTCAAAAGATAATAATCAAGCCTCAGTTTATCTGAAAATCAATTTTATCCGGCAATATCACAGACAAAGGGGACTATTTACGAATACATAAATAAAGCGAATTAATATCTATTAATCATTCAAAATACAAATGAATTGAATCATTAAAAATAGAGGCTTATTGAAGAGGAAGAAGAACAGAATAGACGTTAAGGATGCCTCAGGCAGTGTTACCGCCGACCCTGTTCTCAAATTTTATCCTGTCCTACCAGCGCCCAGGAGGCGGGCCTTCGTGCCACCCAGGAGGAGGCCCTTCACGCCAATGCGGTGGAGGTGGCGGCCCTTCGCGCCAATAGTGGTCATGATGCCAGTACCGTGGCGGCGGCGGCGGTGGTGCATAATAAACCCAGTGACCACGACCCTCATCACGATAGTGATGATCCCACCAACCAGGTTCGCGCCAGCCACCACCGTCCCAATAATAACCACGTTGATCGCGGTCACCGACATGCAGTGACAGTCCGGGAACGTTCACACCTATCTCAACATCTGCCTGAGCAATCGCTGGTAAACTGAGCATAACAGCGAGAACTAAAATTAATTTTTTCATCCGAAACCTCACGACCTGCTGATCAGGTAATGCAAAGGTACATCCGCCTATATGACTGTTCTATAGGAATTTATCCCATTTACTCAGGCCTCACATTCTCCTTACAAATGCGTCAAATCAGACATAAATAAGTTATTTTGCCAACGCGTTAACAACAAAGAACAATTTGCTGATATTGAATAAATAACAGACATAAAAAAAACCGCCGAAGCGGTTTGTTTTTTTAAAACGTAAAGCGTGTTTGTTATGGACTTTGAGAAAATTTAGATTTTGCAGCCTTCGCAGTCACTTTCATCCTGAATAACTTCAGGCACAGCAGAGGCTTTTTCGGCAGCTTTCTCTTCCGCTTTTTCCAGCGCAGCATCTATATCAAAATCAAAAATATCGTCACTCATTCTCTTCACCATAAGTTATAAAACGCTGTATGCATTATAAACCAGAGCCCTGCCGCCCGCTCTTTTTTATCCCTTACCGGGCACATTTTGTCACTACATCTAGTGGCATCGGTTGAAAATCACACCATATCGCGCGATTTTACCGCAATCAGATTTGCGTCACCTGCACTCGGCGGCCATAGTTAAAGGGAGCAGTATTCTGAATGATTGATCACAAGGAGAACGAGATGACCACGTCTACCATTAAAGCTTGGGCAAATACGCGTGAAACGTCGCATGAAATTGCTGAGGCCATTTTCGAGCTGGCAAAGAATGATGAAGTGTTGGCACAGAAGATTTGGGAGGAAGGCAATGATGAGGTTCTTCCGATAGCCTTCGCGAAAACGAAGGAAGACCATCTGTTCTGGGGGGAAGAGAAAATTGATCGGAAGAATGTCTGATACATGATGCCTGAAGACCCTGAGCAGAAAGCTCAGGGTTAAAAGCGGAAGAGGTCAGCTGTCAAAGCCAAAACCCATCTGATGAGCCCACTCAAAGACCTGTTCTTTGTAAACAAAACGGGGCTCACAAACGCCCGGTTGCCCCGGTGTTTGAATCATTACAGCGACGCAAGGATAAGAGAGCGGTCGCGCATCAAAGATAAAATCGTCAACTTCCTGATCGACAAATTCAGTGGTTTCTCCCACCGCACTGACCTGAAAAATTTCTTCCATAATCCAGTTACGGTATTCAAACTCATTGTTGATAAATGTCATCATTCGCCCCTTAATTGCCGATCTCTGCTTATTCTACCCGTCATCTCGCCATAACTCACCCATGCCGGCCGTCTTCTGCACAGCAAGGGCACATTTCGACACGTGATACCGACATTTCAGCACTGCCATCACACTCCCATTCAACCCGCAATTCCTGCCCCTCAGAACAAAGAGTGCTCAGGCTATCCAACGGGATATAGCGGTCGAAATGGTTTGCCTGCCCCTGCATCGTTTCTGTCAGCAGCAGTTTGTCACCGGCGTAAATACGCGCAATGGCGGTTGCATCCATTTTTTTGTTAGCAGAATCTTTGGTGGGTTCAGAAAGAAGTTTAAATAAATGGTGAATAGTGAGTTTGATACGTTCCACTGCGGCACCTGTGCTGATCGGGTTATTTCTTCGGCAACATTAATGTATTCACCAGAAGAATATTTCAACATCAGTTTATCAGAACCGCAGCAGTTAAGTTATAGCAGAGGGGGAGCGGTGGCGCTTAGTGCGCGACTTGCACGTTCGCCAGCGTATTGCTCAACAGCTTATCCTGACGTGCCAGGTCATAGACGTCATAGAAATCAATAGCCCCCTTGTTACGTACAATTGTTTCTATACGATTTTTAATACGCGGGCTGACCTCTTGGGAACTCAACAACTGAGCGACGGCATCTGCAGATATTTCCCGGCTGAAGTACCATTCACCATTGTAACAAACGCGAAGATCCAAGACGCCGATGTCCTCATAGCGGTACGTCGGCTTGATTTCCATCAACAACATGGCAGACATAAACAGCAGGAAAACGGTAAAACCCGCGAACCACCCCATGCCCATGTAAGGTGAAACATACATCACAATGGCCACCAGAATGTAACCCGCTAACATAGCCAGACATAACCAGGGATGGTTAACAAAGAACTCAGTGTTGATGCGCGGCTTACCATCACGGCCTTCAAGACGGTTAATCCGCTCAATTTCACTATTTAATATTTTTTTGATTACGTCCATCTCAAAACCTCGCGACAGGTACGACTATAATGCTATCTGATACCAAGATTTTATCATGGTCACTGTTATAGCGCGTAGAGCAGTTGACTCCGTTTGAGGTTGAAACTGTTATAGCTCAACCTTCTTTTCTCTTTTGTAAAAGGACCCAATTCGCTGATATTGAACATAAGGAGAACACTATGGAATTTATGATAGTCGAAAGGCCGGCGAGAAAACTGGTGAGCTATCGGGTTGTCGGCCCCTATGACAAAACCATCAAGGAGGGGTTCCGCCATCTGATGGCGTGGTCTGAACGGCATCATCAGAAACACCTTGAGTGGCTGACGCTGTTCCATGATAACCCTGACACAACCCCTGAAGAGAAGTTGCGGGCTGACCCGTCGGTCTGCGTTGCCGATAATTTTATTCTCGATGACGCCGAGGGCCTGACACTGCAAACGTTGCCGGGCGGCACTTATGCGGCCTACCACACCACAGTGGCAGACGGTAATTTTGCCAAAGCATGGACCGAGTTTTACTCGCAGTACATCGCCGAAAGTGGTTACCGCCCGGATGGCAAAGCCTGCTATGAGCACTATTTGAATGACGGCTCAGAGAATGGCGTATGGGATGTGGTCTTTTACCAGCATGTGGAAAAGATAACTGCCCATGCCGAGCCTCTCAGCTCAGCAGGGTGATATCAGACTGCTGGCAAAAATCGACATACGCCTGAGCGGGCTGAACATCCGTCACCAACGTATTAAAGCGAGCAAGAGGTGCGATCGCAGCCGGTCGCACCTGCTCAAATTTACTGCCGTCGACCACCAGGATATTTTGCTCCGTTCTTTCCATCGCCTGATGCTTCATCAACAATTCGTCGAAGTTAAAACAACTCACTCCATATTGAATACTGACGCCCGCCGCTGAGATAAAGGCTTTATTCGGCCTGATATAATCGAGTTCATTGCTGCGGCCGATTGGCGTGAAAATGCTATTACTGGCTTTAAAAGCACCACCGCATAGTATGACTTCGCAGTTGGGTTTCTCCTGCAGGGTCAAAAAAGTGTTCAGCGAATAACAGATAGCCGTAAAGATCCGCGCTTCAGGAATGCTCTCGATAATGTAAGGCGTTGTGGTACCGCAATCAAAAAACACCGTATCGTCATCTTCTACCAATCGGGCGGCCACTCTGGCAAGACGCCGCTTCTCCTCCACCTGACGCATCTTCTGTTCGCTGACAAAATAATGCGTCGCCGGGCTGTTTTTCGGATCAATCACGATATAGCCACCGAGCAGGATCACGGGTGATGGCGCAGCATTCAGATCGCGTCTGATCGTCATTTCCGACACATCAAGCAATAGCGCGGCTTCTTTTAAATGGATTTTGTCGGACTTTTTCAATGCCAGCAACAGACGCTGGATCCGGTCTTCGCGCTTGTTTTCCATGATAATGTCTTAATCAGTCTCAAAAAGTCTGTCGGCCACTATACCTCTGCAACCGGGTAGCAGCAAACAGAGTCAATGTCATATTTGTGATAATTATAACATTTTCCGCCAGCCAGATATCCGCCCTATTGAGATAAAAACAAATGATCAGCCGATATCCGCTGAGGTAAATGTCACATTTAAAACATTTTGTGATTGTAATGTTGCTATGATAACAAAATAATAGCGTATTAACGCGATGGCGGGAGTGAGAAATGGGTATCGCAGTAATGAGATTTGGGGGAAGCGATGGGCCTTCACATAATAAGGGTGCCCTATATTCTAGCGTGACACCTCAAAGCGAAGTCAGCATCAGGCAGGAAGAACTTCTGGCTCATGCCATCGCGCAGTTGGGAAATCCGCTGACAGTATGTACGCGCCTTCCCGCTACTCAACGAGAGCTCAAACACTGTTCTGTGCTGCTATTAAGGCTGGACTCCCCCGCCGATAAGTTAAACAAAATAATGACATCTGCTGCCCAACATGGAATCACGGTGATCCTCACTCCGGCAGACCCTGACACCTCGCCTGATCCTGCACTTGCCTGTCGCGCCGATTTTCTTATTACCACTGAGTCGGAACTCGAATCCTTTACTGGTAAGCCAATACACTCATTTGCACAGAGGGAAGAAGCGGGTAAAATTCTGCTGAACCTCGGTCTGAAAAACCTGATTATAACGTTGGGTGATCAGGGCTGCCTATGGATGAGCCAAGGTAAAACGCGTCATGTTGCCGCTTATAAAGTGAATACTGCTGATACCCACGCTGCCCCAGAGGCTTTTATTGGCTGCTTCGCGCACTATTATGCCAAAGATAGCGACATTCTGAATGCGCTGGAGCATGCGTCTCTTTATGCAGCCTGCTGCGCCAGCCGGACCGGCACAGCTCGGACCTTCCCCTCCCTGGCAGAATTTCAGGTATTCCGCCCCTGAGAGCGCTTACTGAATCTGCTGCACGGTCAGATAACCGCCAAAAACCGCTCCTGTATCGATGTAGTGTTGATTGGCAAATATCTGTGGGTGTTCAACGGGGGTATGACCAAAATAGAAAGCCTTAGCGCCACCTATCTCCTTATAGCGTCCCGCCAGAGCAGAGTTCACCCGGTCGCGGTTCCAGATGATCTGGTAACCATCAAGCGGCCTGCCAAACTCATAATGATCTGCGGTGTAATCAGCATGAGCTACGACCACGACACCACTGGTCGTATTGATTTCTATCACATGAGGCAATTGATCAGCCTTATGGATTAATCGCCGGGCTTCGACCTCCCTTTTCCCTTCCAGCGCATAGAACCAGTCGCCACCATTACGTAGCCAGCGCTCAATATTAGTTTCATTCAGCGCATCAATCGCCATTTGTTCATGATTCCCGCGCACACAGGCAAACCAGGGTTCATCAAGCAATGCCAGACAGCCGATACAATCGGGTCCGCGGTCAGCAAGGTCGCCGACGGAAAGCAATAGATCGCTGGCCGCATCAAAGCGCAGGCGTGCCAACTGCTCTTCCAACATAGATAGGCAGCCATGTAAGTCGCCCACAATATAGATATGGCGATATTCGGCGCCTTCAATGCGTTGATAGATAATCGGGGTCATGTAGGTCAGCTTATCCATAGTATAATGAAAGCGTTGAGTTCAACTTACTCAGCATACGCGATGAATTGTGCAACAGTGCCGCAAAAATATCGGCCTGCAAAAAAAAATTTCCTGCCGGCCCAGAATGCCCGAAGGCCGCTAAGTCACGGTTCGCACCCCACTTTTAGAAAGCTCTTACACCTTGTTGCGACGAAAATCCACTAATAAAAAAATTACCGCTAAGTAATTGACGCCTTTTCGCGCTATACTATGGGCCGCTCGGAATAAAACCGGAGGTTTTATGAGTTCCACAGTAGTAAGCACTCGTGATGAGTGCCCGTTGTGCCAAAGCACTAATAAGACGTCGGTTAATATGTCGGCGAAAATTGTCACCGTGACCTGCACCTCTTGTGGCCGCTACAGTATCTTCCGTAAAACCATGGAAGAAATCTCTATAGACCGTAAGAAGCGCGTAGCTTTGCAGGCTTTCTTTACCAGCCAGCCAAACTACCATCTGCCTTTGTCAATCAGAGCACTGAGCAACACTGATACATCGGGTGAAATCTAACCCTAAAAACGCCCCTCGGGGCTGTTTTAACCCTTCAGACTGTTTGTTTTTCCAACATGTACTCTTTCAGTCAACTGTTCATCAAAAACACGCACATTAAAAGAGCGGGATCATTCCTGCTCTTTTTATATTCCATGCTGTTGTTTAATAAATGACCCCGCTTTGCACCAATTCTTAAAACCGTCCTATAATGATTTGAAATTTCTAAAAAGTACTTTAGCTGATAAATTTCTCACGCTTTACGCGGTGGAGTGATTTGAACAAAGGACGTAAAAATGAGATTAAGAAAAAAACGCGTTAAGCCGATGCAAATCAATGATATTACAATCATTGATGACACCAAACTTAAGAAAGCCATTACGGCTGCTGCACTGGGTAACGCCATGGAGTGGTTTGACTTTGGTGTATACGGTTTTGTCGCATTTGCGCTGGGTCAGGTATTTTTCCCGGGTGCAGATCCAGGTATTCAGATGATTGCTGCGTTAGCCACTTTCTCTGTTCCTTTCCTGGTAAGACCTCTGGGCGGGCTATTCTTTGGCGCTCTGGGTGATAAGTTCGGACGTCAGAAAGTCCTCTCGGTGACCATTATTATCATGTCGGTCAGTACCTTCTGTATCGGGTTAATACCCGGCTACGCGACAATAGGTATTTGGGCACCGATACTGCTGTTACTGGCCAAACTCGCCCAGGGCTTTTCAGTCGGTGGCGAATATACAGGTGCCGCCATCTTTGTTTCTGAATATTCACCAGACAGAAAACGTGGGTTCCTCAGCAGCTGGCTTGATTTCGGTTCCATCGCTGGTTTCGTATTAGGCGCAGGTGTCGTTATTCTGATCTCCAGCATCGTTGGCGAGCAGAACTTCCTGGACTGGGGCTGGCGTATTCCGTTCTTCGTTGCAGCACCACTGGGTTTAATCGGTATTTATCTGCGCCATGCACTGGAAGAGACCCCAACATTCCAGCAGCATGTAGATAAAATCGACAGTGACTCACGTAACAATATTGCCGAGCCACCGAAAGTCTCTTTCCGTGAAATTCTGACTAAGCAGTGGAAAAGCCTGATTGTCTGCGTAGGTATCGTCATCACCACCAACGTCACCTACTACATGCTACTGACCTATATGCCGAGCTATTTATCTCATAGCCTGCATTATTCAGAAGACCATGGCGTGTTGATCATCATCGCCATCATGGTAGGCATGCTGTTTGTGCAGCCGTTCATTGGCATGTTGAGCGATAAAATCGGTCGTAAGCCATTTATCGTTGTGGGGAGTATTGGCCTGTTCATACTGGCTATTCCAAGCTTTATTCTGATCAACAGCGGCGTGATCGGACTGATTTTCTGTGGACTGCTTATTCTGGCAGTACTGCTTAACTGTTTTATCGGTGTCATGGCGTCAACTCTGCCAGCGATGTTCCCAACCAACATCCGCTACAGTGCCCTGGCTATCGCATTCAACATCTCCATTATGGTCGCGGGTATTACTCCAACCTTCGCCGCATGGTTAGTTGAGTCGACACAAAACCTGTATATGCCAGCCTACTATCTGATGATAGTCTCCGTTATTGGTCTGGTTACCGGTGTGTTTATGAAAGAAACAGCAAACAAACCATTGAAAGGCGCTACACCTGCGGCCTCTGACCGTGCTGAAGCCAAAGAGATTTTGCAGGAGCACCATGACAATATCGAACATAAGATCGAAGATATTGATGCGCAGATTGCTGAGCTAGAAACCAAGAGAAAAAACCTCATTGCCCAGCACCCTGAAATTAACTAATTCAGGCTGTTGACAGTGTAAATACACAAAAGCCGGTCAGTGAAAACTGCCCGGCTTTATTTTTAGTATCATCAGCTTAAATTTCTACCAACGAGAGGCCCGCTAGACCTGTTCCGAGCGTCTTAATTCTCCAGCTGATAGGTGAGTGTAATATCAACCTTCAACAGCTTAGAGACAGAGCACCCTTCTTTCGCCTGCTTGATAATTTTGTCAAAAGTCTCTTTCCCAATACCGGGCAGTTTGACCTTACTCTCTAACGCCACTTTGGATATCGCAAACCCGTGATCCACGGGTTTGCTGTGATCGACACTTTAACAGAGGACATTAAGAACGGGCGTGCGCAGCGGCAGGCGCATGCAGTCAAAGGAGAGAAAAGGCTTGAAGAGAGGTAAAAAAGGACATAAAAAAACCACCCGAGGGTGGCTATAAACGACATTACTGCTGTATTGCTTTTGATTATTCGGTTAATTTTCCATGGTACCCGGGACGAGACTTGAACTCGTACAGCCTAAGGCCGAGGGATTTTAAATCCCTTGTGTCTACCGATTCCACCACCCGGGCTCCGGGAAAATTGGAGGCGCGTTCCGGAGTCGAACCGGACTAGGCGGATTTGCAATCCGCTACATAACCGCTTTGTTAACGCGCCTTTAATTCTTACTACTTATCTTGCACTTAAGCCGATATCACTATCTGCTTAATAAATTTGGAGCGGGAAACGAGACTCGAACTCGCGACCCCGACCTTGGCAAGGTCGTGCTCTACCAACTGAGCTATTCCCGCAATAATCAGAACTTACTGATTTTTTTAACTATCTTCCGGCTGACCTTTGGCTGCCGTCTGATGCGATGCATTCTACTTACCTGACGCAATGAGTCAATAAAATTATCAACTACAGACGATCGTTTGACGCTTTTTAACTCAGTTTGATCAGGGTTCCAGCAAATCATGACGCGCCGCGTTCAAATATTGGAACATAGACCAGAAAGTGAGCACCGCGGCAATATACAATGCGCCTACGCCGACCCAAATGACAATTGCGTCATGGCGCCATAATAAAGCCACCAGCGATAACATCTGTGCCGTGGTTTTGACCTTACCAATCCAGGAAACTGCCACACTGCTGCGCTTGCCAATTTCAGCCATCCACTCACGCAGCGCAGAGATAATGATCTCGCGGGCAATCATGGTAGCCGCCGGTAACGTTATCCACCACGCATGAAAATGCTCAGCCACGAGAACCAGCGCCATTGCCACCATGACTTTATCTGCAACCGGGTCAAGAAAAGCGCCAAAACGTGTAGTCTGCTTCCAGCGGCGGGCCAGATAGCCATCGAACCAGTCAGTGATCGCTGCAAAGACGAAGATCAGTGCACAAGCCGTCGGTGCCCATGCATAAGGCAAATAGAAAGCCAGCACGAAAAACGGGATAAGTACAACGCGAAACAGGGTGAGGCACGTCGGTATATTAAATTGCATGGCGTAGGTAACTGTCTGTCTTGTGTGGTTATTATGAGTATGTTGCTACATCGCTCTTAGTGTTTCAACGCATTATGGATCTTTTCTGCCAACGCGTTGGAAATACCCGGCACCTGTGCAATTTCCTCAATACTGGCATTCAGCAATGGCTGAATCCCGCCCATATACTTCAGTAAAACTTGCCGACGTTTAGGGCCGACGCCTTCGATTTCTTCTAATGCACTGGTATTACGAACTTTTGCGCGTTTTTGGCGGTGTCCGGTGATGGCATGATTGTGCGAGTCATCACGGATATGCTGAATAAGATGCAATGCAGGAGAATCTGAAGGCAGTGAAATGCCCTCCCCTTCCGGCACGAAAAACAGCGTCTCAAGACCAGCCTTACGGTCAGCCCCCTTGGCAATGCCAATCAATAATGGCTTGGACTTATCCCAGGTCACATTGAGTGAGGAGAAGACATCAATCGCCATACCTAACTGCCCTTTACCGCCATCAATAAAAATGACATCAGGGATTTTTTTATCTTCTATGGCTTTGCCGTAACGCCGGGTCAGCACTTGCGCCATGGCGGCATAATCATCGCCGGGCGTAATACCGGTGATATTGTAGCGCCGGTATTCCGAACGTAGCGGCCCATTGGCGTCGAATACCACGCACGAAGCGACGGTTTGCTCGCCCATAGTATGGCTGATATCAAAACATTCCATGCGGTTAATTTCGGAAAGTTTGAGCGTTTTGGCAAGTTCGCTCATCCGTTGATGGATAGTAGACTGCTGGGACAATTTGGTCGTCAGGGCCACTGACGCATTGGTGCGCGCCAATTTGAGATATCGTGCCCTGTCCCCCCGCGGCTTACTCTGGATTAAAACTTTGCGCCCCGCCATCTCACTTAGCGAGTCTGCCAGCAGATCTTTCTCTGGCAGACTGAAATCCAGAAGAATTTCTCCAGGCAGCGTACGGGATTGACTGCCTTGCAAATAAAACTGCCCGACAAAGGTCTGAACCACTTCGCCCAGATCCGTTCCACCCGGGACTTTTGGGAAATAACTGCGGCTGCCCAGCACCTTGCCCTGACGGATAAACAGTACGTGCAGGCATGCCATACCGGATTCAAAGGAAACACCGATAACATCCAGGTCTTCACTGTTACCTGAGACAAATTGACGTTCAGTAACGCGACGCACCGCCTGAATCTGATCGCGGATACGCGCCGCCTCTTCAAAACGCAGGGACTTACTGGCCTCTTCCATACGCTCGATCAGATTATTCAGAACTTGCTGGTCCTTACCTGAAAGGAACAGGCGCACGTAATCAACCTGTGCTTTGTACTCTTCTTCGCTGACCAGTCCTTTTACGCATGGACCAAGACAGCGGCCGATCTGATATTGCAGACAGGGGCGCGAACGATTGCGGTAAACACTGTTTTCGCATTGACGAATCGGGAAAAGTTTTTGTAACAACGCCAAAGATTCACGCACCGCATAGGAATTAGGGAAAGGACCGAAATATTCCCCTTTGGCGTGTTTGGCGCCCCGGTGGATTGAAATCCGCGGGTGGTTATCAGCACTTAAAAAGATCAGTGGATAGGATTTATCATCACGCAGCAGCACGTTGTAACGTGGCTGATAGAGTTTGATGTAGTTATGTTCAAGCAGCAGCGCTTCCGTCTCGGTATGGGTCACCGTGACATCGATATGCGCGATATTTTTTACCAGGGTTTCGGTTTTACGGCTCGAAACCTGCAGACGAAAATAGCTGGAAAGACGTTTTTTCAGGTCTTTCGCTTTACCGACATAAATAACGGTTCCACTGGCATCATACATTCTGTAGACGCCCGGTTGGCTGGTGACCGTACTTAGAAAGGCCTTTGGATTAAAGCGTTCATCACTCACTGCCAGATAAAGTCTCCGCGTTGAACAAACCGTGCCGGATAGCAAGGTGCGTCAATTCAACGTCGCCGCTGATATTTAATTTACTAAACATGCGATAACGATAACTGTTAACTGTCTTCGGACTCAAGTTAAGTTGTTCCGAGATTTCATTAACTTTTTGACCTTTGGTAATCATCAGCATGATTTGCAACTCACGTTCGGAAAGGCTGTCAAACGGCGTTTCGGATTGTGGCGCAATCTGGCTAAGCGCCATCTGCTGGGCAATATCGGAAGCAATATAACGCTGACCGGAGTCCACCAGGCGGATTGCATTAACCACTTCCTGTGGCGCAGCCCCCTTACTCAGATAGCCGTAGGCGCCCGCCTGCATGACTTTCGCTGGCAACGGGTTCTCAGTATAGATAGTGAGCATGATAATCTTGATGTCAGGGGAGAAACGGACAATTTTTTTCGTCGCTTCTAACCCGCCGATCCCCGGCATATTCATATCCATCAAGACAATATCTACATCGTTGCTGCGACACCATTTCACGGCGTCTTCGCCACACTGGGCTTCACCCACAACTTTGATGCCTTTGATATCTTCTAAAATGCGTCGGATCCCTGCGCGCACCAGTTCGTGGTCATCAACAAGAAGAACGCTAATCAAAGAGAATTCTCCAAAAATAAAGGCGACACACAGTCATGTTTTCATGGCTTGTCGGCAGGCGATATTACGTAGAATACGTGAATAAAGAACTTTGGACAGCTTGACAACCAAGAGAGTGCAGCATTGACAGGTCGATTATGAGGCTGCTGACCTGGCTGTCAGATATTGACAGCGGAAATAAATAAAACATCGTATAAAACGTTAATTTAATTAACGACAGCATTTTACTCCATACATCTGTAGTTGACCACGTAATGTCTGTAAAAAAATGCGATTGTGCATGTAAAAGTAAAATGCCATCAACGTTAAAAAACATTTAAGAAAAAGCACAGATAAATCATACAGAAAAGTCATTTTCGAGTCCGTTTTTGGAATCGTTGTAAATCAGACCGGGGCAGCCTTACTCGAATGGGGATATCCCCTCCAATAGCGCTCAAATAAACAACGGAGCTTGGGGCAGATATTTTTGTCATATTAAAATATATTATTAGTAAGCCCAAAAAAGAGGCATTTTGAATGAATAAATTTCTCTTTAAACATGAATCATTCTCAACCTCATTAAAAAGTTATGTATCCGTGCGGCCATACTGACGTCAGTGCTTTGAAACTCAGTGCTGCACGAAGTTTGGAATGATTGTGTTAGAATACGGCCACTTTGTTTCCGGCTACCAGAAAAAGCCTGAAAATCCTATTATTGAATTGAGCTGTGCACAGCTTTGGAGTCCAAATGAGTAACTGCGATTTTACCACTGAAGCCAATGTCGAAACGCTGGCAACAGAGGTGGCCTGTCTGAAAGCCACTCTGACCCTGATGTTAAAAGCGATCGGCCAGGCCGATGCTGGCAAAGTCATGCTGAATATGGAAAAGTTTGCCGCTCAGATGGAAGATGAAAAACAAGCCGATATCTTCAGAAACTCTCTGCAGCAGATCAAGTTTGCCTACCGTCAGTAAGTTCTCATAAGACTTGCCCTACAGGCCCGCACTGAAGTGGGCCTGCCTTTTCCAGTATTCGTCTCCTGCAGTAACCCTATCTCTGTCCTGACCCGCGGCCCGATCTCTGCTAAAATCAAACCTCCACTTTCTCTACCAGACTTTTGCTCCGCTAAAAGGTCTAAAACAGGAAAAGATGATGAGCGAGAACAACAGTGACAACAAAACGAAGGCTGATGAAGTGCATATCAGCGACGGTCTGGCGAAACTGCATGAAGTCGCCGAAATGATGACCGAAGAAGAGTTGCAGCAAAAAGCAGAAGAAGCCAAACAGGCAGTTGAAGACGCAAAAAATAACCGTCACAAATAGTCTGCCCGCCTTTGGTTTTCATTGGCTGTCTGGCTACGGGCAGCCACAATATTCGGTCTCCAGTGCCTCTTGTTAGCAACGTTCAGCCGGGAAATCTCTCGCAATGCATAGTTCCCCTCTCGCCCCTTTTCAGGCTATAGCCTCACTTGCCGTTGAATATAAGCACGGCGATGAAGAACCCCGGCATAGTCACCGCTGTTCGCAACTGATTCACGTACGCCACGGCGTGGTGGAAGTCAGCACCTCGTTGGGGATCTGGATGGTCCCACCGGGACGCGGCGTCTGGTTGCCTGCCGGGGTCGAACACCGCTTACGCTTTATCGGCGGCGTACAGGCCCGGACTCTCTACGTTGACCCACTGGCCCGCGCCGATTTGTCTTCACAATGTCAGGTTGTACAGATTTCCCCCCTGTTGCGTGAGTTGATTTTCGTCTCTCTGGGCATTCCTGCTGACTATCATTCCGGTGGCCGCGATGAACGCATCATGGAACTGTTGCTCGATGAACTGCGCCTGCTTCCGGTATTGCCCCTGCATCTGCCTGAACCTAAAGAGAGCCAGTTGCTGGAGATCTGCCAGCAAATCCGCCACTCGCTCTCTTCCCCGTGGGAACTCGAAGAGGTTGCCACGCAGCTCAACATCAGTGGCAGAACATTGTCGCGCCGATTTCAACGCGAAACGGGACTGCGATTCAGTGATTGGGTCAGGCAGGCTAAGTTGTTAGCGGCATTACATGCGCTGGCGACAGGAAACTCCGTGCTGGATGTCGCACTGGAACTGGGCTATGACAGCCCCAGCGCCTTTAGTGCGATGTTTAAACGCGCGCTGGGCGTATCACCCAGTGACTATTTTGCTCTGGAACTTCCTCTGCCGGCACCTCAAAGTAAAAACTGAGCGGCCGCATTGAACAACGCCTGTAACGATGCGCTGGAAACGTCACTGTCAATGCCTACCCCGTAGCGTGTTTCACCCTGTTTACGCTGGCAACTCACATACGCCACGGCACGGCTGTGGCTCTGATGCCCCAGCGTATGTTCATGGTAATCACCAATCTCAATTTGAACATCAAAATGGCGGCTCAGGGCATCAACTGCCCCCGACAGTAAACCGTTCCCCGTCCCTGATAATACCTGCTCCTTACCCTGATAGTTCACCCGCGCACTAAAGTGATAAGCATTGTGCTCATCACTGCGGATGTCATACCCCTGCAGCTTCAGTACCGGTTGCTCCACCAGCCCGTAACGCTGACGGAAGAGACGCCACACGTCGCTGGTACTCATCTCTTTGCCGGTTGTATCTGTTTCGCGCTGTACGGCTTTACTGAACTCAATCTGCAAGCCTCGCGGTAATTTCAGGCCATGATTCTGCTCCAGCAACCAAGCTGCGCCACTCTTACCTGACTGGCTGTTAACCCGGATCACGGCTTCATAGCTGCAACCGACATCAGCGGGGTCCAGCGGCAAATAGGGTACCTGCCAGCGGGCATCACCACGGCTATTTTGTGCAGCGAAACCTTTTTTAATGGCATCCTGATGCGAGCCGGAAAACGCCGTGAACACCAGTTCACCAGCATAAGGATGGCGCGGATGTACAGGCAACTGATTACACTGCTCAACGACTTCAACAATCCTTTGCAAGTTACTGAAATCCAGTCCCGGCGCCATTCCCTGAGTATAAAAATTCAGTGCCAGCGTTACCAGGTCAACATTACCGGTACGTTCTCCGTTACCAAACAGGCAGCCCTCCACTCGGTCAGCACCTGCCAGCATCGCCAGCTCGGCGCAGGCCACACCCGTTCCGCGATCGTTATGTGGATGAACACTGATTGACACCTGCTGACGACGGCTGAAGTGACGGCAGAACCACTCAATCTGGTCGGCATAAATATTGGGTGTACTGACCTCGACCGTGGCAGGAAGATTGATGATCATCGGGCGCTGGGCGTCCGGTTGCCAGATGTCAGCCACCGCCTCGCAGATCTCCAGCGCAAAATCCAGTTCAGTAAAGCAGAAGGTTTCCGGGGAATATTCAAAGGTCCACTGAGTTTGCGGGTTCTGCTCGCACAGCTGTCGAATCTGTTTTGCACCACGCACCGCAAGCTCGCGGGTTGCGCTTTTGTCTTGATTAAATACCACATCACGGAAAATCGGTGCCGTCGCGTTATAGAGATGCACAATGGCGCGGGGAACATCTTTCAGAGCCTCAAATGTGCGCTCAATCAGGTCAGGTCGGGAAGGCGTTAAAACCTGAATGTAGACATCATCAGGAATAACCTTCTCTTCAATCAATCCCCGGACAAAATCAAAATCCGTTTGCGAAGCCGAAGGGAAAGCTACTTCGATCTGTTTAAAGCCACATTCAATCAGCAGATCGAAGAACAACCTTTTACGCTCATTGTCCATGGGCTCGGCCAACGCCTGGTTCCCATCTCGCAGATCGCTTGAACACCACTGCGGCACCTTATTGAGCACCTTGCCAGGCCATTGTCGATCGGCCAGGTTGACGGGTGGAAACGGAAGATATTTCTGCGAAGGGTCGGCTAACATAGTGATTCTCCATTCAACGCTGCTGACCTCATGCCGCAGCCTGAAAAGAGTATGGCGTAACCGGAAACAACGCGCGCCTTGCTAACTGACATCAACCCGTGCGTAACGGACAAAGCGCCAACAATAAGTGCAAAGCAGGTAGCTGCGGGTTACCGGCTGGCGGTAACCCACGCCCAATTACTCTTCTTCTGCTTGTTCAGCGACAAAACGGGTCACTTTCAGCAGGCGATCAAACTGGGCCAGGATCATATCCACATCGGACTGCAAAATATCCTGCGAAGACTGAGCGGCCGCCAATACGGCATTGTGAATATTTTCGGACAAGTCATCTGTCGCATCTTTGCCCGCCGAAAGCACCAGCGCAGCGATTAACAGAGATTGTGCTTCAACCTGAGCCACCAACTCTTTGGACTCCACTTCAACCTTTGACAATTTGATCAGCACATCAATCATCAGATTCTTCATTTACGTACCCCTGGTTAACACTGCGAAACTGAAAATAGCACTGATTGTTCAGGTGCGGTAGCTATCGCTGTCACACCTTGATGATATAGGCCAGATGGCCCTTTCCTGCCAGAAACGCTGACAAAAACCTCAACACCACCCCACCCCTTTTCAACCTATGCTAAGTTGAAGAGATACCGACGGCAAAAGCGCAGTACCGTCAGGGGAGGATGTATGATTTTCCAGAAAGGCAGCATAGTGAAGCACCAGTCTGGCGAGATAAAAGGTGTGATTACCAATATCTTTGAGTCTCTGTCAGGCGACGTATCCTATTACATCTCCTGGGGAGATGGCACTATCAGCCTGCATCGCGAAAGCGAAATTCGCTGGGCAAGTGTAGACACTCCTCTGGAGATTAAAAATTTCTACGAGAAATAAGTGCCAATATTAAGTAATATTAGCTTCCTTATATAAGCAACCAAGATAAGCCATTCATGATCATCAAACCTAAAATTCGCGGTTTTATCTGTACGACCACTCACCCGGTAGGCTGTGAAGCCAACGTCCGTGAGCAAATTGCCTACGTGAAAGCGCAAGGCAAACTTAAAGACGGGCCAAAACGCGTCCTGGTCATCGGTGCCTCTACGGGTTATGGGCTTGCCTCAAGAATTAATGCCGCTTTCGGCGCAGACGCTGCCACCATTGGTGTGTTTTTCGAAAAACCGGGCAGTGAAGCCAAAACCGGTTCCGCCGGCTGGTACAACGCTGCCGCTTTCGATAAAGCAGCCAAAGAAGAAGGTCTGTATTCCAAAAGCGTTAACGGTGATGCATTCTCCAATGAATGTCGTGACACCGTTATCAACCTGATTAAGCAGGATCTGGGTCAAATCGACCTGGTGGTTTACTCGCTGGCATCACCGGTGCGTAAAATGCCTGAAACCGGTGAAGTTGTCCGTTCTGCCCTGAAACCTATCGGCGAACCGTACCAGTCCACTGCGCTGGACACCAACAAAGACAAACTGGTTTCTGCCGTGGTAGAGCCTGCCAATGAGCAGGAAATCGCCGACACTATCAAAGTGATGGGCGGACAGGATTGGGAACTTTGGATGGATGCGCTGGCAGACGCAGGCGTGCTGGCTGATAAGGCCAAATCGGTGGCCTATTCCTACATTGGTACTGAGTTGACCTGGCCGATTTACTGGCACGGTACGCTCGGCAAGGCCAAAGAAGACCTGGATCGCGCCGCCCACGCTATCGACAGTAAACTGAAAGCCAAAGGCGGCTCAGCCAACGTTGCCGTACTCAAATCGGTGGTGACTCAGGCTTCTGCTGCAATCCCGGTTATGCCGCTTTATATCTCTATTGTGTTTAAAATCATGAAAGAGCAAGGCATTCACGAAGGATGTATCGAACAAGTGCATCGCCTGTTTGCCACCAAACTTTATAACGGCCAGACGCCTGCCACTGACGATCAAAACCGTCTGCGTCTTGACGACTGGGAACTGCGCGAAAATGTGCAAAAAACCTGCGGCGAGATCTGGGCACAGATCAACGATGACAACATCTATGAACTGACCGATTACAAAAGCTATAAAGAAGAGTTCCTGCGTCTCTTTGGCTTTGGCCTGAATGGTGTCGATTATGATGCTGACGTCAGCGCAGAAGTGAATTTCGACGTTATCGAATTAGTCTAAACCTTAATTCAACGCTGATTCTTTGATCTTTAAAGCCTGCTAAATAGCAGGCTTTTTTATTCGCTCAATGCCCGGAAATAAAACTTACTCTCCCGCCAGAAATAATGAGTCATAAATAACCTATCAGAAAAACAATAAACAAATTGAAAAGCAGCAATGACTCTATGGAGACGAAGATCGGGTACAGGAAGAAAATGAGGGGCACAGCAGGAAGGCTAACATATTGATTTGTTGGTGGGTCGTGGCGGGTTCGAACCGCCGACCAATTGATTAAGAGTCAACTGCTCTACCGACTGAGCTAACGACCCAACGCGACGAATTATTCTCCTCTGCCGTGCATATGTCAAACATTGCCCTGTTCTTTTGCACTCTTATTCAGGCATTAATGCGATTATCATCACAACGAAAAAGGTATTATTTCCGACTTTGGATCATTTATTGCCCAGTTAACATTCAACCACAAAATATGTAAAAAATACTATACGCTTTTCTCGGTATTAATTTTCATGCTCGTTATAATAAGTGAGTTTTTAACATTAGTATTACAACACCTCTTGGTACGAACCAGGAGACACGGCTTTAAAAAGAGCCATTCAGAGCTCAAAAGAAAAACATAGCGATAGGGGCTCAGGCATATCGCTGGATTGGAAAACAGGAATCAACACGACATGCAAGAAGAGACAAAAATCATCACAAAGCCGCAAGAGGAGAGCGCAGACAGCCTGCGGCGTAACCTCAGCAACCGGCATATTCAGCTTATCGCTATCGGTGGTGCTATTGGTACGGGTCTTTTTATGGGCTCGGGGAAAACCATCAGTCTGGCAGGACCGTCCATTATATTCGTCTACATGATCATCGGCTTTATGCTGTTTTTTGTGATGCGGGCGATGGGTGAATTGCTGCTCTCTAACCTCGAATATAAATCCTTCAGCGACTTTGCCGCTGACCTTTTAGGCCCCTGGGCGGGCTATTTCACCGGCTGGACCTACTGGTTTTGCTGGGTGGTGACCGGCATCGCCGACGTCGTCGCTATCACGGCCTATGCTCAGTTCTGGTTCCCCGGACTGTCACAGTGGATCGCCTCTCTACTTTGCGTTGTGGTGTTACTGACCCTGAATTTAGCCACAGTGAAAATGTTTGGTGAGATGGAGTTCTGGTTCGCGATGATTAAAATTGTCGCCATTGTTGGGCTGATCATTGCCGGGCTGGTGATGGTACTGACCCACTTTCAAACGCCAACCGGCTCGGTCGCCGCCTTCAGCAATCTGTGGAATGACGGCGGATTTTTCCCTAAAGGGATCAGCGGATTCTTCGCCGGTTTTCAGATAGCCGTCTTTGCATTTGTTGGAATCGAGCTGGTCGGCACCACTGCCGCAGAGACTAAAGATCCAATGAAATCCCTGCCGCGTGCCATCAATGCCATCCCGGTGCGTATAATCATGTTCTACGTGTTCTCACTGATCGTCATCATGTCAGTCACGCCGTGGAACTCCGTCGTACCTGACAAGAGCCCGTTCGTTGAGCTGTTTGTAATTGCCGGTCTGCCGGCAGCAGCCAGTATTATCAACTTCGTAGTGCTGACGTCAGCAGCCTCGTCGGCCAACAGCGGCGTATTCTCCACCAGCCGTATGCTGTTTGGTCTGGCGCAGGAAGGCAATGCGCCAAAGGCGTTTGGCAAACTCTCCTCCCGGGCAGTACCGTCAAATGGGTTGACCTTCTCCTGCCTCTGCCTGCTGGGTGGCGTGGTACTGATCTATCTTATCCCGAATGTCGTCACCGTCTTCACGCTGGTGACCACGGTGTCAGCCATTCTGTTTATGTTCGTGTGGACCATTATCCTCTGCTCCTATCTGGTCTACCGCCGCCAGCGCCCCCAGTTACATGAAGCGTCAATCTACAAAATGCCACTCGGCAAACTGATGTGCTGGGTCTGCATGGCGTTCTTCGTCTTCGTTTTGGTGTTACTGACCTTACAGGACGACACCCGACAGGCGCTGATCGTCACCCCTCTGTGGTTTGTCATTCTTGGGATTGGCTACTGGCTGCGCAGCAGAAAGCGTACGGCCTGAGAGTCCTGATAGAAATAGAAAAGGAGCCTTTCGGCTAATGCTGGTCACTTAAGGTGACCAGCATTGTTTTTTAAAGGATATTTCGA
>CAMLBO010000073.1 GCA_946478305.1 uncultured Enterobacterales bacterium | reverse complement strand
TCGAAATATCCTTTAAAAAACAATGCTGGTCACCTTAAGTGACCAGCATTAGCCCTGGGGCTGGTTTTTTATTTATCTGTGGTTTGCCGAAACAAACGTCAGATTATGCGTCAGTCGTACGACGCGGTGCACGGCTTGGCGGACGACGTTCGCCAGCAGGTGCAGCACCGCCTTCACGACGTTCTGCAGGACGACCACGGCCACCCTCACGACGCTCACCGCTGAAAGAACGTGGTGGAGCACCGTTACCGCGGCGTTCGCCACCTGCGCCTGGGGCACCGGCAGGACGTTCACGGCGTGGAGCCTGTGGCTGTGCATCACCCAGCAACTGCATGTTCATCGGCTTATTCAGGATACGGGTACGGGTGAAATGAGACAGAATCTCGCCCGGCATACCTTTCGGCAACTCGATCGTTGAATGCGAAGAGAACAGCTTGATGTTACCGATATAACGGCTGCTGATATCGCCTTCGTTAGCGATAGCACCAACGATGTGACGAACTTCAACACCATCATCGCGACCCACTTCAATGCGATACAGCTCCATCTCACCCGCATCACGGCGTTCGCGACGTGGTGGACGCTCTGCGCCATCACGTGAAGGACGGTCACCATCACGGGATGGACGACGGTCATTACGATCACCGCGATCGCTACGCTCATCGAAATCACGACGTGGCGGGCGGCTTTTGAATGGCTGATCAGCAGGAACGATCAACGGACGTTCGCCCTGTGCCATTTTCAGCAGCGCAGCAGCCAACGTTTCGATATCCAGCTCTTCTGCAGGTTGCAGTTTTGCCAACAGAGCACGGTACTGATCCAGATCGCTGCTTTCCAGTTGTTGCTGAACTTTAGCAGCGAACTTAGCAAGACGACGCTCGCCCAGAACATCCGCAGTTGGGATTTCAACTTCTGGAATAGTCAGCTTCATGGTGCGTTCAATGTTACGCAGCAGGCGACGTTCACGGTTCTCAACGAACAGCAACGCACGGCCAGCACGACCCGCACGACCGGTACGGCCGATACGGTGAACGTAAGACTCGGAGTCCATCGGGATGTCATAGTTAACAACCAGGCTGATACGTTCTACATCGAGACCACGTGCTGCCACGTCGGTTGCGATCAGAATATCCAGGCGGCCATCTTTCAGACGTTCCAGAGTCTGCTCACGCAGGGACTGGTTCATATCACCGTTCAGTGCGGCGCTGCTGTAGCCGCTACGTTCAAGAGCTTCAGCCACTTCCAGCGTTGCATTTTTGGTACGCACAAAGATGATTGCTGCATCAAAGTCTTCCGCTTCAAGGAAACGCACCAGCGCTTCGTTTTTACGCAGACCATGAACAGACCAGTAACTCTGGCTGATGTCCGGGCGGGTAGTTACGCTAGATTGGATGCGAACTTCCTGCGGATCTTTCATGAAACGACGGGTAATACGACGAATCGCTTCCGGCATGGTTGCAGAGAACAGTGCGGTCTGATGTTCAGCCGGTATCTGCGCCATGATAGTTTCAACGTCTTCGATGAAGCCCATACGCAGCATTTCATCGGCTTCATCCAGCACCAAGCCGCTCAGGTTAGAGAGGTTCAGGGTGCCGCGTTTCAGGTGGTCCAGCAGACGGCCTGGGGTACCCACAACAATTTGTGGACCCTGACGCAGTGCGCGCAGTTGGACGTCATAGCGTTGGCCGCCGTAAAGGGCAACCACATTCACGCCATGCAAATGTTTAGCGAAATCAGTACAAGCTTCAGCAACCTGAACAGCCAGTTCACGGGTTGGTGCCAGTACCAGAATCTGTGGAGCCTTTAAGTCAGGCTTAATGTTGTGCAGCAGTGGCAGCGCGAAGGCCGCAGTTTTACCAGAACCAGTCTGCGCCATACCCAATACGTCACGACCGTTTAACAGGTGTGGAATACATTCGGCTTGGATTGGTGATGGTTTTTCGTAGCCCAGATCGGTCAGGGCGGCAATGATTGGAGCAGACAGCCCCAGGTCAGCAAAAGAGGTTTCAAGCTCAGTAGTCATGTACACGTGCCTCATTAATAATGGCAGCCAGTCTACATAACTCGTCGAGAAAATTTTCAGTCATTTTCATTGAAAAGTGTGAACCGGCTCAAATTAGATTATAAAACGAACAAAGCAACCCTCGCCCGTTAAGGCGCTTAAAAATGGTAAAACCATGGTTAAGAAGGCTGATTGGTGTCGTCAGCTATTGCTGGTCCGATTCTGATAGGTCGTCTTGCTCTTGGCCTAAAAGCGCCAATTCCAACAATGCATAGCGGTGCTCAACAAAATTATGAACGTTGTTAGCTACCGTCAGTTTGAACAGTGCCAAGGCGCTGTTCTTGTCCCCCAGACTTAGGTAATGCTTACCTAAATAGAAGTCAGTTTCACTGAGATGCTCAGCGAGCGAAGTGTTATCCGTTGCTTCCGCCTTTAGGCGTTCCATCAGCGTTGCTTCGCTGATCTTACCTAGGTAGAATTCGACGATATTCCATCCCCATTGTCCTCTGTCCGCTTTGTCATAACGCTGTTGCAGCGCTACGTCGGCATTCTTAGGATTGATTTCTCTCTCCGCAAGATAAAGCCATAAAGAACGGAAGGGATCATTTGGATCGTCTCGATAAAACGCCTGCAGATCATCCTGCGCTAACGAGAATCGGCCACCGTAATACAGGGCAATACCTCGGTTCAAACGCGCGTAGTTGTAAGTTGGATCAAGCTCTAGTACAGAATCAAACGCTTCATAGGCAGCATCAAAATTGCCTGCCTGCGTTAAGTAAATCCCCAGGTAGTTAAAAACTTCTGGCATGTCAGGACGTATAGACAGCGCTTGCGAGAAATCGTTCCGCGCTAATGCTCTAAGTCCAAGACTATCATACAGCACACCGCGCTCATATAATAGCTGTGCCCGTTCATCGTCAGTCAGCGCCCGGCTGGCAAGGATTTGTTCCATACGCGCCAGGATAACCTCCTGCTGCAACGTGGGCTGCAACGGGATAGCCAGAACTTCGTTTTTACGCCAATCATGGTTGCTGCATCCTGCCAACATAAGTGCTGTCGCAACATAACACCAGCGCAAGAAAGGCTTCATTTCTACTCCCGAAGACAAACATTGGATTAACTTCCTGTCATCCGCCTGCTTAACACGAGCACATCCTGCGCTCATGATACGAACAGTTCCCTGCCTCAAGACAGGGAACTGTAAAACTTCTGTTACAGAAATTTATTCTGCTGAAGGCTCAGCTGCTTCATCCTGGCTCGGCGCAACAGCATCTTTCATGCTCAAGCGTACGCGACCCTGACGATCAACCTCAACAACTTTAACCGGAACTTCCTGACCCATCTGCAGGTAATCAGTCACTTTATCAACGCGCTTGTCAGCGATTTGAGAAATATGAACCAGACCTTCTTTACCGCCGCCGATGGCAACAAATGCGCCAAAGTCTACGATACGGGTCACTTTACCCTGATAGATACGGCCAACTTCCACTTCAGCAGTGATTTCTTCGATACGACGGATAGCGTATTTCGCTTTCTCACCGTCGGTCGCAGCAATCTTAACTGTACCATCATCTTCGATTTCGATGGTGGTGCCGGTTTCTTCGGTCAGCGCACGGATGACAGAACCACCTTTACCGATCACGTCCTTGATTTTATCAGGACTGATCTTAATGGTATGAATACGTGGTGCGAACTGAGAGATATCGCTACGCGAGGTGCTGATAGCCTGTTCCATCACGCCCAGAATGTGCAGACGCGCACCCTTAGCCTGATTCAGTGCAACCTGCATGATTTCGCGGGTGATGCCTTCAATTTTAATGTCCATCTGCAGCGCGGTGATACCGTCGCGGCTACCGGCAACTTTGAAGTCCATGTCGCCCAGGTGATCTTCGTCACCCAGAATGTCAGACAGAACAACAAAGCTCTCGCCTTCTTTAACCAGACCCATCGCGATACCCGCAACGGCGGCTTTAATCGGCACACCTGCATCCATCAGGGCCAGAGATGCGCCACAAACAGAAGCCATTGAAGATGAACCGTTAGATTCGGTGATTTCAGAAACCACACGTACGGTGTACGGGAAGTCTTCTGGTTTTGGCATCATCGCCAACACGCCGCGTTTCGCCAGACGACCGTGACCAATTTCACGACGTTTTGGTGAACCCACCATTCCGGTCTCACCCACGGAGTACGGAGGGAAGTTGTAATGGAACAGGAAGCTGTCAGACTTCTCACCCATCAACTCATCCAGGTTCTGCGCATCACGTGCAGTACCCAGAGTGGCAGTAACCAGTGCCTGCGTTTCACCACGGGTGAAGAGCGCAGAACCATGGGTACGTGGCAGAACGCCAGTACGTACGTCCAGACCGCGGATCATGTCTTTTTCACGGCCATCGATACGTGGCTCGCCACGCAGAACGCGGCTACGCACAACGTTCTTCTCGATGCTGCCTAGCAGATCAGAGATTTCGCCAGCGTCCAGCGTCTCATCTTCAGCTTGCAGGGTTTGAACCACATCAGCTTTGATCGTGTTGATCTGAGCGTAACGCTCTTGTTTGTCAGTGATCAGGTATGCATCACCTAAACGAGACTCTGCCAGGGCCGCTACGCGAGCATGCAGCTCAGCGTTAACGACTTCAGGCTGCCAATCCCATTTTGGTTTACCGACTTCAGCAACCAGAGAGTTGATGTTATCGATAACGATTTGTTGTTGTTCGTGACCGAATACAACTGCACCCAGCATCTGATCTTCGCTCAGTACATCAGCTTCAGACTCAACCATCAGAACCGCGCCTTTAGTACCGGCAACAACCAGGTCAAGACTACTGGTTTTCAGCTCATCTGCAGTTGGGTTCAGAACGTACTGGTCATTGATATAACCAACGCGGGCTGAGCCGATTGGGCCACTGAATGGAATACCAGACAGGCTCAGGGCAGCAGAAGCACCGATCATCGCAACGATGTCGGGGTTAACTTGTGGGTTCAGAGAAACCACGGTCGCAATAACCTGAACTTCATTCAGGAAGCCTTCCGGGAACAGAGGGCGAATTGGACGGTCAATCAGACGCGAGGTCAGGGTTTCGCCTTCACTTGGACGGCCTTCACGACGGAAGAAGCTACCCGGGATACGACCAGCAGCGTAAGTACGCTCCTGATAGTTAACCGTCAGAGGGAAGAAGCTTTGACCTGGTTTCGCTTTTTTCTGGCCAACAACGGTCACGAATACTGCGGTGTCATCCATGCTAACCATGACGGCTGCAGTTGCCTGACGAGCCATCATGCCGGTTTCCAGCGTGACAGTGTGTTGACCGTATTGGAATTTACGAATAGTCGGATTAAGCAATGTAATATCCTTTGATGTGACGCGCAGCTGTTATGACAGCAGTTCACGCCAGTAAATATCCGAACTTCTCACTACATCCTCGCGACTAATGACAATCCTTATTTCTCTCAGCGGAAATAAAGCCTCTCATTAGCCGCGCGAACCTCTGTAACGGAAGATCACGTGATAATAATTTCTATAAAAACAACAACACTACAGTAACCTGATTTGCGGTTGCTTCCTAGAATAAAGGGGCCAATTGGCCCCTTTACACTGAAACTCGCCAGATTAGCGACGCAGACCCAGACGTTCGATCAGGCTGGTGTAACGTGCTACATCTTTACGCTTCAGGTAATCCAGCAGTTTACGACGCTGAGAAACCATACGCAGCAGACCACGACGGCTGTGGTGATCTTTTTTGTGCTCTGAGAAGTGACCTTGCAGATGGTTGATCTGAGCAGTCAGCAAAGCTACCTGAACTTCAGAAGAACCACTGTCGTTAGTGCCACGACCAAAGTCTGCAACGATTTGAGCTTTAGCTTCAACGCTTAGAGACATAATCATACTCCAAAATATTATAGATAATTAAACGGGCGCCGATCTCTAATTCAGCTACCCAATGCATAAGCTGCGCCATTCTACTCTTTGCATAATACGATCGCAAGATGAGCAGAATGGGGCTTATTCGGTGTATTCCACCACCAGACGACGTGGCGCGATGCGACCATCATCATCAATCTCACCAACGCCGATGAACTTACGCTCTTCGCCCTCGGTAATGCGCACCATACCTGACGTCGGAGCACCGGAAGCCTGAACCGGTTGGCCCTGCTTCACATAGCCCGCAACCACAGGTAAAAGATTCACCTCAGGGAAGTCTTCACAAGCACTGTACATCGGCAATAACAGAGGATCCAGCAACAAACGCGGCTCAATGCCTTCCGCTTCCGCCTGTGCAATCAACTCATGCAGTTTTTCCATCGTGACCATCCGCTCAGATGGATAAGTTGCCACCTGTACACGACGAAGATAGGTAACGTGCGCTCCGCAACCAAGTTTCTCACCCAGGTCATCCACAATCGTGCGGATGTAAGTCCCTTTTGAGCAATGAATTTCTAGCTCAACATCATTCCCTTCCCAGCGAATGAACTTTAACTCATACACGGTGATAGGGCGGGAGACTCGCGGAACTTCGATCCCCTGACGGGCGTACTCGTACAGTTTTTTCCCTTCATACTTCAGTGCGGAATACATTGAAGGGATCTGCTGAGTCTCGCCGCGAAAGCCCTCTAACGCATCATCGAGTTGCTGCTGCGTAAAAGTGACGTCACGCTCAGAGATAAGCTGGCCTTCGGCATCAGACGTATCCGTGCGCTGCCCCATACGGGCGACCACCAGATAGCGTTTGTCTGAATCTAAAAGGAAACGCGAGAACTTGGTGGCTTCGCCCAGGCACAGCGGCAACATCCCGGTGGCTAAAGGATCAAGCGCACCGGTATGGCCTGCGCGGTTGGCGTTATAAAGACGTTTTACTTTTTGCAGTGCGTCGTTAGAGGACAAACCTAAAGATTTATCCAGTAATAGTACGCCGTGGATATCACGGCCGCGGCGACGTGGGCGACTCATTATGCTTCCTCGTCATCGCCTGCAGCTGAACGCCGTTCAGCATCGTTCTTCACAACGTTAGTCACCAGGTTAGACATACGCATGCCTTCAACCAGTGAGTTGTCGTAAGCAAAGGTCAGTTCAGGCACAACGCGCAGACGCATTGCTTTACCAATCAGGGTACGGATAAATCCTGACGCGTCCTGCAGGGCTTTGATGCCATTCTTCACACGATCGGGATCGTGATTATCGGTGGTCAGAACATCAAGGAAAGTCACGAATACTTTGGCATAAGCCAGGTCACGGGAAACTTCCACGCCAGAAACGGTGGCCATACCAACGCGGGGATCTTTCACTTCACGTTGTAAAATAATGGCGATCTCTTTTTGCATCTCCTGAGAGACACGTTGGGTACGACTAAATTCTTTTGCCATGATAGGACTCCTTCAGACAATCTCCAGACAAAGAGGGGGGCTCAAGGCCCCCCAACTGGATATAAGCGACGTCGCTAAAATTACGCGATGGTGCGTTTGATCTCGATGATTTCGAAGACTTCGATCACATCGCCAGTACGCACATCGTTGTAGTTCTTCACGCCGATACCACATTCCATGCCGTTACGAACTTCTGCAACGTCATCTTTGAAGCGGCGCAGAGATTCCAGCTCGCCTTCGTAGATCACCACGTTGTCACGCAGTACACGGATTGGGTTGTTACGCTTAATCATACCTTCAGTCACCATACAGCCTGCAATTGCGCCGAATTTAGGTGACTTAAACACGTCACGAACTTCAGCCAGACCGATGATTTGCTGTTTGTATTCTGGTGCCAACATACCGCTCATAGCCTGCTTAACTTCGTCAATCAGGTTATAAATAACGGAATAGTAACGCAGATCCAGGCTCTCATTTTCCACAACACGACGGGCTGAAGCGTCAGCACGCACGTTGAAGCCGAGGATGATTGCGCGTGAAGCGGCAGCCAGCGTTGCATCAGTTTCGGTAATACCACCAACACCCATACCAACAATCTTCACTTTGACTTCGTCAGTTGACAGGCTTTGCAGCGCGTCAGAAATCGCTTCGCAAGAACCCTGAACGTCAGATTTCAGAACGATGTTCAGTTCAGAAACTTCACCTTCGGTCATGTTCGCAAACATGTTTTCCAGTTTAGATTTCTGCTGACGAGCCAGTTTCACTTCGCGGAATTTACCCTGACGGTAAAGCGCAACTTCACGGGCTTTCTTCTCATCACGTACGACGGTAACTTCATCACCCGCAGCCGGAACGCTGGACAGCCCCAACACTTCGACAGGAATTGAAGGACCGGCGGACAGAATGTCACGCCCCAGTTCGTCACGCATTGCACGAACACGGCCGTATTCGAAGCCACAAAGAATGATATCGCCTTTGTTCAGCGTACCTTCCTGAACCAGAACGGTTGCAACCGGGCCACGACCTTTGTCCAGGAAGGATTCGATCACAACGCCGCTTGCCATACCGGTACGAACCGCTTTCAGTTCCAGAACTTCAGCTTGCAGCAAGATAGCTTGCAGCAGATCGTCGATGCCAGTACCTACTTTCGCAGAAACGTGGATGAACTGAGACTCACCGCCCCACTCTTCAGGCATTACGCCGTACTGAGAAAGCTCGGTGCGAACGCGATCAGGATCAGCGTCTGGTTTATCGATCTTGTTAACCGCAACAACGATTGGCACGCCAGCAGCTTTCGCATGCTGTACGGCTTCGATGGTTTGTGGCATCACGCCATCATCTGCAGAAACAACCAAGACCACGATGTCCGTCGCCTTAGCACCACGAGCACGCATTGAAGTAAATGCGGCGTGTCCCGGAGTATCCAGGAAGGTGATCATGCCGTTTTCAGTTTCTACGTGATAAGCACCGATGTGCTGGGTAATACCACCGGCTTCGCCTGCTGCCACTTTCGTTGAGCGAATGTAGTCAAGCAGAGAGGTTTTACCGTGGTCGACGTGACCCATGATGGTTACAACCGGAGCACGTGGCTCAGCACCAGCAGATGCGCCCGTATCGCGGTCGCTCATCAGCGCCTCTTCCAGCTCGTTTTCACGACGCAGGATAACTTTGTGGCCCATTTCTTCAGCAACCAACTGAGCAGTTTCCTGATCAATTACCTGGTTGATGGTGGCCATCGCGCCCAGTTTCATCATAGTTTTGATGACCTGAGAGCCTTTAACTGCCATTTTGTTAGCCAGTTCAGCAACGGTAATGGTTTCACCCACAACAACGTCACGGTTCACTGCGGCAACGGGCTTGTTGAAGCTCTGTTGCAGCGTGCTTGGCTTACGCTTGCCTTTACCATTACGGCCAACTGCACGTGCTTCTTCGCGATCCGCTTTAGATTCAGACAGTTTATTGCCTTTCTTCTGCTTGGTCGCTTTGCCACCGCGGGTACGGCTGCGACGTTCGCCTTCAACTTTGGCGTCGTTTTCGTCTTCAGCTGCACGGGCATGCGTAGAAGTGGTGACATGATAGTCAGCAGATTCGGATTCACTTGGTGCCACAACTTCAGTCCAGACGCCAGAATCAGCCATTTTGCGGGCTTCTTCTGCAATGCGCTTGGCGTTTTCTTCAATCTTGCGTTGGGCTTCTTCTTCCGTTTTGCGTTTCAGCTCTGCGGCTTCAGCTTCACGGCGTGCTTTATCTGCCTGAGCTGGTTTGGTTGCTTCGTCTGTATGTTGATTTGTCACTTTGTCTTTTTCCGCTTCTTCGCGCTTAGCTTTTTCAGCGGCCTCACGTTTGGCTTGCTCTTCGGCGGCGCGTTTCGCTTTTTCCTGAGCTTCGCGCTGGGCTTGCTCTGCTACTGCACGCTGTGCCTGTTCTTCCGCTTCACGCTTCGCCTGCTCTTCCGCTTCGGCCTGAGCAACTTCTGCTTCGGTCATATCACGTTTAACATAAGTGCGTTTCTTGCGGACTTCGATTTGCACCGATTTACTCTTCCCGCCGGTGCTCGGAATGTTCAGTGTACTACGCGTTTTGCGTTGTAACGTCAGCTTGTTTGGAGCACTTCCGTTTTCACGGTTTAAGTGCGCCAGCAATGTCTCTTTTTCTTGCTGGGTGACAGAGTCAGCTTCAGACTTGTCGATCCCTGCATCAGCAAATTGCTGTACCAGGCGATCAACCGGAGTTTGAATCTCTGCTGCCAGCGATTTTACGGTTACATCTGTCATGCTGTTCCTTCCTGCTACAGTTTATTACGCATTGTCGCCAAACCAGCAGATATTGCGTGCGGCCATGATAAGTTCACCAGCCTGTTCGTCGCTAAGACCTTCAATATCCGCCAGATCGTCAACACCCTGCTCGGCAAGATCTTCCAGCGTACAAACCCCTTGTGCAGCCAGTTTAAATGCCATGCTACGTTCCAGACCCGCCAGGTTCAGCAAGTCGTCAGCAGGCTTATTGTCGCCGAGACTTTCTTCCTGAGCCAAAGCGATTGTAGTCAATGCTTCTTTTGCACGTTCGCGCAACGCATCTACAGTCTCTTCGTCCAGGCCATCGATTTCGAGCAATTCTTTCATTGGCACGTAGGCCAACTCTTCAAGCGTTGAGAAACCTTCTTCTACCAATACGGTAGCGAAATCTTCATCGATCGCCAGGTACTTGGTGAAGGTCTCGATAGCGGCATGCGCCTCGGCCTGATGTTTGGCCTGCAGGTCGTCCGCAGTCATGACGTTTAATTCCCAGCCGCTTAACTGAGAGGCTAAACGTACGTTCTGACCATTACGGCCAATCGCCTGTGCCAGATTGCTGGCTTCAACGGCGACATCCATGGTGTGCTTGTCTTCATCAACTACGATAGAGGCCACATCGGCAGGTGCCATAGCGTTGATGACAAACTGGGCAGGATTATCGTCCCATAATACGATATCAATGCGCTCGCCACCTAATTCGCTGGAAACAGCCTGAACTCGGGCACCGCGCATACCGACACAAGCACCGACCGGGTCGATACGTTTGTCGTTGGTTTTGACCGCAATTTTGGCGCGTGAACCCGGATCGCGGGCAGCAGCTTTAATTTCGATCAACTCTTCGCCAATTTCCGGCACTTCAATGCGGAACAGTTCGATCAGCATTTCGTTACGTGAACGGCTGACGAACAGTTGTGCACCGCGGGCTTCTGGACGAACATCATACAGAACACCACGAATACGGTCACCGGAGCGGAAGTTTTCGCGCGGAAGCATATCTTCGCGCAGGATAACGGCTTCAGCATTGCTGCCCAAGTCGAGAGCGATACTGTCACGGTTAACTTTCTTAACGACACCCGTAACGATTTCACCTTGCTGCTCACGGAACTGCTCAACAACCATTGCACGCTCAGCTTCGCGTACTTTCTGTACGATAACCTGCTTGGCGGTTTGAGTTGTAATACGGTCGAAGGTCACGGATTCGATCTGATCTTCGATGTATCCGCCTAATTCGATAGACGGGTCTTCGTATTGAGCAGCTTCGATCGTGATTTCACGGGTCGGTTGCGTGACTTCGTCAACAGCAACCCAACGACGGAAGGTGTCAAAATCACCGGTTTTACGATCGATGGTGACGCGGACTTCAATTTCTTGTTCGTACTTTTTCTTTGTCGCTGTCGATAACGCAGTTTCCAGCGCTTCAAAAATCTTCTCGCGCGGGAGGGATTTTTCATTAGAAACCGCTTCTACAACAGCCAGAATTTCTTTGTTCATCCTAGTTGCCTCATCCAAACTTTAAAAGTGGGGTACCAGGTTCGCCTTCTGGATGTTGCTCAGCGCGAACACTTCATCTTTGCCTTCCACAGTAACCGTAATCATTTCGCCTTCGACAGCTTTGATTATTCCCTGCCATTTACGACGGTTCTGCATAGCCATTCGCAATACCACGCTCACTTCGTCACCGACAAAACGTTGGTAATGTTCAGCGGTAAACATTGGGCGATCGAGGCCGGGAGAGGAAACTTCCAGGTTATAGGCAACAGTAATTGGGTCTTCGACCTCCAATACTGCGCTGACCTGGTGGCTGACATCAGCACAATTATCAACTGTGATCCCGTCTTCACTATCAATATAGATCCGTAGCGTCGATTGGCGAGCTCTTACGAACTCGATGCCTACCAGCTCGAAGCTCAAAGCTTCAACCGGTGCTGAAATCATCTCTGTTAATTTTTGTTCTAATGTGGACAAGCCCACCCCCAAGACATAAAAAAAGGGCCTAATAGCCCAGTGATTTGCTGCCAAATAACAAAAAACCCCGATAAATCGGGGCTTTATGAAACTGGACCCTGTTCGCCGCATAGCGGCTTCGGTGCAACTTTCGAAAGTGTTATTTTCAAATTGAAGCTTTCAAAATGGAGCTGCAGAACATCACAGGAAGATACTGAAAGTCTATTTGAAATAAACACTTAGGGAAAATGGTTGCGGGGGCCGGATTTGAACCGACGACCTTCGGGTTATGAGCCCGACGAGCTACCAGGCTGCTCCACCCCGCGTCCGAAAACGTGGCAAATAATACGCCGATAACCGCTAAAAAGCAAGTTATCACAAAGATTGGTACCGAGGACGGGACTTGAACCCGTAAGCCCATTCGGGCACTACCACCTCAAGGTAGCGTGTCTACCAATTCCACCACCTCGGCACTATTTTTTCACAATCGCTTTTACTGTCCAAGTATAAGCCATTGTTTGAAAACCTTTACTTCCACTTCTTAGCAAGAACAATCACATCTAAAGCTACAGATTAGTGAGGAACGTCACTGTTTGGCGCCGGAGGAGCCGCTGGTGCAGTTGTAGTCTGCTCAGTTTTAGCTGGCTGACCTAAATTTTCCCACTCACTACCTTGTTGGCCCTTATGCGTACTCATGTTCCCAAGGATCAAACTGATGACGAAGAAAAGCGCCGCCAAAACAGCTGTCGTACGGGTCATGAAGTTACCGGAACCACTCGAACCGAACAATGTGCCAGAAGCACCTGCTCCGAAAGAGGCTCCCATATCAGCACCTTTACCTTGTTGCAGCATAACCAGAGCGACTAGCCCGATTGCCACGATAAGGAAAATCACCAGAAGAGCTTCGTACATAGTAGTACCTGTATCCTTGCGGGTTCACCGCGTGCCAATTGCTTCTCACCAATTTAGTGGGTTTTCAACGACCCACTGAAGCGGGTGTGAATACTAACCAAAGGCGTATGGTGACGCAAGGGCAATTTGACGAGGATTGTTCGTTTGCGGAAAAAAACGCCAAAAGCTACCTAACAGCCGTTTCAGGATCAATAATGGGCCGTTTTTTATACTAAAAACGGCCCATGTTATTTTGTAACCGGCGCGTACTTAATAGAATGTAAGATTAAGGGATTAGGGTTTAGATACTTTAACCGCATCAGCAATGCGATTAGCCAGCATCTCAACCAGTGCGCCATCTTCGCCTTCAACCATGACCCTGATGAGCGGTTCAGTGCCTGATTTACGCAACAGTACCCGTCCACGACCGGCCAGCTGTTTTTCAACCTCAGCGGTGATCTGTTTCACCTCGTCTGTTTCCAGCGGATCGTGTTCACCACTAAACCGTACGTTCACCAAAATTTGCGGCAGCAGTTTCATACCACTACACAAATCATGCAGGCTCATGTGATTGCGCACCATCGCGGTCAACACTTGCAGGCCTGCAACGATACCGTCGCCGGTGGTGGTTTTGTCCAGTAGAATCACATGGCCAGAATTTTCAGCACCGATACTCCAGCCCTTTTCCTGCATTTTCTCAAGTACATAGCGGTCACCGACTTTAGCGCGGGCAAAAGGAATACCCAGTTGCTTCAGGGCGATTTCAAGCCCCATATTACTCATGAGTGTGCCTACGGCGCCGCCTTTCAGCTGGCCCTGACGCAACCCTTCGCGTGCAATAATATAAAGGATCTGATCTCCGTCGACTTTATTGCCTTCATGGTCAACCATGATGATACGGTCACCATCGCCATCAAATGCCAGGCCAACGTCAGCCTTTTCCGCCAGCACGCGCTGTTGCAATTGACCAACATCCGTTGCGCCGCACTTTTCATTAATATTCATGCCATCTGGCTCACAGCCAATCGCAATCACTTTGGCACCCAGCTCACGCAGCACGCTAGGCGCGATGTGATAAGTGGCACCGTTGGCACAGTCGACCACAATTTTCAGGCTGTTCAGGTTTAATTCGCTTGGGAAAGAACCTTTGCAAAATTCGATATAACGCCCAGCGGCATCGACGATACGGCTGGCTTTCCCTAACTCTGCTGACTCTACGCAGGTCAGCGGTTTTTCCATTTCAGCTTCAATCGCCTCTTCCACATCATCTGGCAATTTGGTGCCATCGATAGTGAAGAACTTGATGCCGTTGTCGTAATAAGGATTGTGCGAAGCGGAGATCACAATGCCAGCTTCAGCGCGGAAAGTTCGCGTCAGGTAGGCCACTGCAGGGGTTGGCATCGGCCCGGTGAATGAAGCTGAAAGCCCAGCCGCAGCCAGACCCGCTTCCAGTGCAGACTCCAGCATGTAGCCTGAAATCCGCGTATCTTTGCCGATGATCACTTTACGGGAACCATGTCGCGCCAGTACCTTGCCAGCTGCCCAACCGAGTTTTAATACAAAATCCGGCGTGATCGGGCTGTCGCCAACTTTGCCGCGAATGCCATCTGTACCAAAGTATTTACGGTTGCTCATAATTAATCTTCATCCCTTGCTGAAAGTGTTGCCTCGACAATACGCATCGCCTCGACGGTTTCTTTTACATCATGCACTCTGATTATCTGTGCGCCTTGCATCGCAGCGATGACGGCGCAGGCTACGCTGCCTGTGACCCGCTGTTCTGGCGGCACCTGCAGTAACTGTCCGACCATCGACTTCCTCGACATTCCTACCAATAATGGCAAGCCAAAATGGTGGAATTCCGCCAGTCTGGCAAGAAGCTGATAATTATGGGTCAAATTCTTACCGAAACCGAAGCCTGGGTCGAGCAACAATTGACTTTTAGAAATACCGGCGCTCATACAGCGTGCAATTTGCTCGCTAAAGTAAGTATTTACTTCGTTAATCAGGTTCTCATAACGTGGGGCATGCTGCATCGTTTTTGGCTGCCCCTGCATATGCATCAGACAGACCGGCAAGCCGCTTGCCGCAGCAGCTGAAAGTGCGCCTGGCTCCTGCAAAGAGCGAATATCATTGATCAAATGTGCACCAGCTTTTGCGGTTTCGCGGATCACAGCGGCTTTAGAGGTATCGACTGAGATCCAAACTTCCATGCGCTGGCTTATCGCGTCGACAACAGGAACGACTCTGGACAGTTCCTCGTCTTCGCTAACCTCCGCTGCCCCCGGTCTGGTTGACTCACCGCCAATATCCAGAATAGTGGCTCCCGCTGCTATCATCGCCTGCGCATGTTTCAGCGCCAAATCGATGCGGTTATGGCGTCCACCATCTGAAAATGAGTCAGGCGTAACATTAAGGATCCCCATAACCTGAGGGTAAGTGAGATCGAGCGAAACGCCACGCGAAGTGAGCTGCATATCGGTTTCCTATCTGTTAGTTCTGAGAAAATTTTATATTGCCCAAGCATTATGCATAAAAAAACCCCGGGCAAGCCCGGGGTTTAATATCAGCACGATCAATTCCAATCTGCGACTTACTTACCGCTGTATTGTTCGCACATCGTATTACCCGGATTCGGGGTACGAGGCTCATCAACCGGCGTTGGTGCAGTTGGAGTACCGCCATCATTTGAATTGTCGCCACCACTTTTCCCGCTAACGTCATCCCAACCAGCAGGAGGACGAACCTCTTTACGGTTCATCAGGTCATCAATCTGCGGCGCATCAATGGTCTCATATTTCATCAGTGCATCTTTCATCGAATGCAGGATGTCCATGTTTTCCATTAACAACTTACGGGCCCGCTGATAGTTGTGCTCAACCAGTGATTTGACTTCCTGATCGATGATGCGTGCAGTTTCATCAGACATATGTTTGGCTTTAGCTACTGAACGGCCCAGGAAGACTTCACCCTCTTCCTCTGCGTAAAGTAATGGGCCTAACTTCTCTGAGAAGCCCCACTGGGTCACCATGTTACGGGCAATTGACGTAGCAACCTTAATGTCATTCGACGCGCCGGTAGAAACTTTTTCTACGCCGTAGATGATCTCTTCAGCCAGACGACCACCGTAAAGGGTCGAAATCTGGCTTTCCAGTTTCTGACGGCTGGCGCTGATAGCGTCACCGACAGGCAGGAAGAAGGTTACACCTAACGCACGGCCACGAGGAATGATCGTCACTTTATGTACAGGGTCATGCTCAGGAACCAGACGACCAATAATGGCGTGACCTGCTTCGTGGTATGCCGTTGACTCTTTCTGCGCTTCCGTCATCACCATGGAGCGACGTTCTGCACCCATCATGATTTTGTCTTTCGCTTTCTCGAACTCAACCATTGAAACCACACGTTTGTTACCACGTGCAGAGAACAATGCTGCTTCGTTGACTAAGTTCGCCAAATCCGCACCAGAGAAACCTGGGGTACCGCGGGCGATGACAGACGCATCAACATCTGGCGCCAATGGAACGCGACGGGAGTGAACTTTGAGGATCTGCTCACGTCCGCGAACGTCTGGCAAGCCAACCACAACCTGACGGTCGAAACGGCCTGGACGCAGCAATGCCGGGTCAAGAACGTCTGGACGGTTAGTCGCAGCAATAACGATGATGCCTTCATTGCCTTCGAAGCCATCCATTTCAACCAGCATCTGGTTCAGGGTCTGTTCACGTTCATCGTGACCACCACCTAAACCGGCACCGCGCTGACGGCCAACGGCATCAATTTCATCGATAAAGATGATACATGGCGCAGCTTTCTTAGCCTGTTCAAACATGTCACGCACACGTGATGCACCGACACCCACGAACATTTCAACGAAGTCAGAACCGGAAATAGTAAAGAACGGAACCTTGGCTTCACCCGCAATAGCTTTCGCCAGCAAGGTCTTACCGGTACCCGGAGGCCCTACCATCAGAACGCCTTTAGGAATTTTACCGCCGAGTTTTTGGAAACGGCTTGGTTCGCGCAGGTAATCAACCAGCTCGCTAACCTCTTCCTTTGCTTCGTCACAACCTGCCACGTCAGCAAACGTTGTTTTGATTTGGTCTTCGGTCAGCATGCGGGCTTTGCTTTTACCAAAGGACATAGCCCCTTTGCCACCGCCGCCTTGCATCTGCCGCATAAAGAATATCCAGACGCCAATTAATAAGAGCATCGGGAACCATGAAATAAAGATAGAGGCCAGCAAGCTAGGTTGTTCTGGCGGTTCGCCAACAACTTTCACATTTTTGCTCAGCAATGTATCCAGCAATTTAGGATCATCAACTGGTATGTAGGTCGTGTATTTGTTGCTGTCTTTTTTAACAACGTCAATCTCACGTCCATTGATACGTGCTTCACGAATCTGGTCTTGGGTCAATTCGGACATGAAGGTAGAATAATCTACCCTACGGCCATTAGACTCGCTGGGCCCAAAGCTCTGAAATACAGACATCAATACAACCGCGATGACTAACCAGAGAATCAGGTTCTTCGCCATGTCACTCAAGGGATTAACCTCATATTACAACTGTGTTAACAAACAGCGTTAGGGTACTAAAGTTTCCGCCCTGTCGCTACGATGTACACTTCTCGTGACCGAGCACGGGAAGCGTCTGGCTTACGAACCTTCACCTTCGTAAAAAGGGAGCGAATTTCCCGTAGGTATTCATCAAAGCCATCTCCCTGGAACACCTTCACCAGGAAACTTCCGCCTGGCGCCAATACATCACGACACATATCCAGTGCTAACTCAACCAGATACATCGACTTTGGAATATCGACTGCCGGAGTACCGCTCATATTCGGGGCCATATCGGACATGACCACCTGAACTTTGTTGTCTCCCACTCTTTCCAAAAGAGCTTTAAGAACTAATTCATCACGAAAGTCGCCCTGAAGGAAGTCGACTCCAACGATGGGATCCATAGGTAAAAGATCGCACGCAATAATACGGCCCTTGTTACCAATTTGGGTTGCCACGAACTGTGACCAACCACCAGGAGCCGCGCCTAAATCCACTACGGTCATTCCGGGTTTGAACAGTTTGTCGCCTTGCTGTATCTCATCCAGTTTAAACCAGGCGCGGGAACGCAGGCCTTTTTTCTGTGCCTGAATCACATATTTATCGCTAAAGTGTTCCTGCAACCAGCGGGTGGAACTTGCAGAACGCTTTTTATTAGACATTATTTATTAACCATATAATTTTCCATCAACTCTAAGATAGAGCCTTTGGAACAAGCTGTTAGCGTCATTACGTCTATGGCTAAGTCAGGCATATCGCCTTGCCGGAGCAGTCCGATTTGGTGATAACCATGAGATGGCGGTAGAATGACCCGTTTTCAATCCCAACTTAAGCAAAAAAGACGATGAATCTTAACAATAAGCAAAAACAGTACCTGAAAGGTCTGGCACATCCACTCAAACCGGTTGTCATGCTGGGTAATAACGGCCTTACCGAAGGTGTACTTGCCGAAATCGAACAGGCTCTGAAACACCATGAACTCATTAAGGTGAAAGTAGCCGCTGAAGAGCGTGAAACGAAGACCTTGATTGTTGACGCTATCGTGCGTGAAACCAAGGCGAGCAATGTGCAAGTCATCGGCAATATGCTGGTACTTTATCGCCCTTCTACTGATGACCGCAAAATTATCTTACCGCGTTAATTCTTTAAGGTTTAACGAAAAACGCTGTAGATATCCAGAACGGTGACACGTAATCAGTTTCAATAAAAGGCCGCTCGCGGCCTTTTTACGTTAGTTTTCACTTCCCTGTGAGATATTTCACGAGAGAAGTGAGGGCATCTGCACTGATTAATCCAAGTCGACGGCACCATTTACTCAGTATTTCACGGTAAATTACAGGTATTCAACCTTCAGCACTTCATACTCAACGTCGCCGCCAGGTGTGCGGATAACCACGATGTCATCCTGTTCTTTGCCGATCAAACCACGAGCAATCGGTGAATTCACAGAAATGAGATTTTGCTTAAAATCGGCTTCATCATCCCCCACGATACGATACTTTTGCTCTTCTTCAGTATCGAGGTTCATCAAAGAGACTGTTGAACCAAAAATTACGCGGCCAGTTGCCGGCATTTTCGTCACGTCGATGACCTGAGCGTTCGAGAGCTTAGCCTCAATCTCCTGAATACGCCCTTCGCAAAAACCCTGCTGTTCGCGGGCCGCGTGGTATTCAGCATTTTCTTTCAAATCGCCATGCTCACGCGCAGTGGCAATATCAGCAATGATCCTCGGGCGGCGCACGCTCTTAAGATGATCAAGCTCTTCACGTAATCTTTCAGCACCACGCAATGTCATCGGAATCGGTTTCATATATTCACTACCTCTAACTTTGTCCTTTCGGCAAACACCGTCCTGATTAAATCAGGTAGAAATAAGTCAGTTCTCTTGACCGACTCTCTCTTGCTAAAAACAAAAAAACCTCACCCGGAGTCCAGGACCCAGGCCAGGATTGGTTTTGCATTATGAACCGTATTTTAACGTAGAGTTCCTTAAGGGTCATCGTTTACTTTCGCCCTCGTTGCACCCCAGTTCGTAGCATCGTAGTATGGCAACACGTTCTTCTGCGGTTACCAGGGCCCTTACTCAAAATAATGCGTTTTTTACGAATTGTCAGTGGATTAACTTGCGCGTTGACTCTCAACGCTAACGCAGCTCAGGTCGAAAACTATACCGAGTATCTGCCCGACGGCACGAACCTGGCGTTGCTGGTGCAGAAAATTGGAGCCACGTCTCCTGCAATCGACTATCACGGGCAGCAAATGGCACTGCCCGCCAGTACAATGAAAATCCTGACCGCTCTGGCAGCCTTACTGCAGCTTGGGCCGGATTTTCGATTTACCACGACTTTTGAAACAAAAGGCACGGTTTCAGATGGCGTGCTGAAAGGCGATCTTATTGCCCGTTTCGCCGGAGATCCTACCTTTAAGCGCCAAAACATTCGAAATATGGTCGCTACGCTGCGTAAGCAAGGCATTAAGGAAATCACTGGCGATGTAGTGATCGACAGCTCCGTTTTTGCCAGTCACGACAAAGCGCCAGGATGGCCATGGAATGACATTACGCAGTGTTTCAGTGCGCCGCCAGCAGCAGCAATTGTCGATCGTAACTGCTTCTCTGTGTCACTCTACAGTGCGCCAAAACCTAACGATAACGCCTTTATCCGCGTTGCTTCTTATTATCCGGTTCATATGTTCAGTGAAGTCAGAACCCTGGCCAAGGGCTCGCCTGATGCTCAGTATTGTGAACTGGACGTTGTCCCCGGTGAGCTGAACCGCTATACCTTGACTGGCTGTCTGACTCAGCGCAGCGAGCCTCTGCCACTGGCTTTCGCCATTCAGGATGGTGCCAGCTATGCGGGTGCGATTTTGAAAGATGAATTGCAGCAGGCTGAGATTCAAATTGATGGTACGTTGAAGCGTCAGACTCAACCGACGCCAGCCGGGACAGTATTAGCTCAAACGCAATCGGCACCGTTGCACGATTTATTGCATATCATGCTTAAAAAGTCGGACAACATGATTGCTGATACGGTATTTCGCACCATCGGGCATCAGCGGTTCGGTGTTCCAGGTACCTGGCGGGCGGGCTCGGATGCAGTGCGTCAAATATTACGCCAAAAAGCCGGAATTGATTTAGGTAACTCGATTCAGGTCGATGGTTCAGGTCTCTCGCGCCACGATTTGTTATCCCCGGCGACGATGATGCAGGTACTGCAATATATCGCCCAGCACGATCAGGAGCTGGATTTCATCTCCATGCTTCCTCTGGCCGGGCACGATGGGACTCTACAATATCGTGGGGGTCTGCATGAAGCTGGCGTTGACGGCAAAGTCTCTGCCAAAACGGGGTCTTTGGCAGGCGTCTATAATCTGGCTGGTTTTATCACTACGGCAAGTGGTCAGCGTATGGCCTTCGTGCAATTCTTATCGGGTTATGCAGTACCACCTGAAGATCAGCGTACGCGCCGGGCACCGCTGGTACGTTTTGAGAGTCGCCTCTATCGGGACGTATATCAAAATAACTGAGTTTTCACGATGAAATTACTGATTGTTGAAGATGACGAGCTTTTGCGGCAGGGCCTTTCGTTGGCCCTGACAGGTGAGAATTATGCCTGTGACTGTGCCTCAACGGCGGCACTTGCCCATAGTCTGATTAAAACCAGTCAGTACAGCTTAGTGATCCTGGACCTGGGGTTGCCAGACAGAGACGGTGCCTCACTCCTGCGCCAGTGGCGACGTGAAGGCATTGCACTCCCGGTATTAATTCTTACCGCGCGTGACGCACTCGAAGATCGCGTTGATGGGCTGGATGCAGGTGCAGACGACTATCTGGTTAAACCCTTTGCTCTGGTTGAATTGCAGGCGCGGGTACGCGCTTTGATTCGCCGGTATCAAGGGCAAAGTGACAATCAGATTAGCGTCGGTCAGCTCAAAATTAACCTGTCAACGCAGCAGGTATACCAAAATGAAAGTCAGATTGAGATAACCCCCAAAGAGTTCGCTATTTTATCCCGCCTGATGATGCGGGCAGGTCAGACTGTAAACAGGGAATTACTGCAACAGGATCTCTACACCTGGAATGACGATTTAGGCTCAAACACCCTGGAAGTTCACGTTCATAACCTGCGTCGTAAGCTCGGTAAAGAGCTTATTCGCACAGTGCGTGGCAATGGCTATCGTCTGGAAAACTCACCATGACCAGCATGCGTCGTCGCTTGTTGGTCATGCTGGCATTGATCCTTTTCGTTACTCAACTGACCAGCGTGTTCTGGTTGTGGCATGAAAGCCAGGAGCAGATTAACTTACTGGTCAATGACACACTGTCGGCCAAAGTACGCAATATCCACGTTGAGAAAGAGATTGCTGAAGCCATCGCATCGCTCATAGCCCCGTCATTATTGATGATGGCAGTGACGCTGCTGCTCTCCTTCTGGGCGATAAGCTGGATCATTCGCCCACTGAATCAATTACAAAACCGCCTGGATATGCGATCGGCTGATAATCTCTCCCCTCTGCCGCTGAACAGCGAGATCCGCGAAATTGTTTCTGTCACCAACGCGTTGAATCAACTCTTCGCGCGGCTTTCGCATACTATCCAGCAGGAGCGACTTTTTACCGCCGATGCCGCCCATGAATTGAGAACGCCACTTGCTGGCGTGCGCCTGCACCTTGAATTAATGGAGCAGAAAGGAATTGATGGCAGCCGAACGCTGATCGCCCGAATAGACCAACTGATGCATACTATCGAGCAGTTGCTGATGCTTTCCCGTGCTGGCCAAAATTTTGCCAAAGGACACTATGATCAGGTGGATCTGGTCAAGCACGTTATTCATCCACTACGGGAGGAATTCGAGGAAATGGTTTTGCAGCGTCACCAGACGCTGGTATTCACCATGCCGGAAGAGTTGGTTATTCAGGGCGATGCGGTTTTACTTAGGTTACTGGTACGTAATCTGGTTGAGAATGCCTTCCGATACGGCCCTGAACAAAGCGAAATCATTGTTACTCTGTCTCACGAAGCAGAGTCGGTGCTGATACAGGTTGAAGATCAGGGACCTGGCATTGATGAACAACAGGCCACTGAGCTCACACAGGCTTTCAAACGCATGGACCAACGTTACGGTGGCAGCGGGCTGGGGCTAAATATCATTGTGCGCATCGCCACGCTGCATGGCGGTCATTTAGCACTGCATAATCGCCAGGGCACTCCGGGACTTTGTGCTCAATGCCGGCTACCTGAAACTGCCCACAGCAGATTCTGAATGTAGGGCAATCTTGGCATTAAAAAAGGTCGCTCTGGGCTAATGCTGATCGTTTAAGGATCAGTTGACCGATCCGGTGGCTCGTGTAAAAA
>CAMLBO010000072.1 GCA_946478305.1 uncultured Enterobacterales bacterium | reverse complement strand
TCCTTGTAATATGCTGGAGTGGTCATAGCAACGTTTCCTTGTTGGTTGACATATTGAGGTGAGTAATAGCACTGTTAATAAAAGTAGCAATCAAAAATTAATCCGAACTCTTTTTTGGATCAACCAGAAATTATGATTAATGGATTATTTCAGTGTCAATTAACCTGGGAATGAGGACATGACTTACTTGTCCATTAATATACTATTCTGGGCGAGACGCGTGATGGCAGGCATAAGAGAGAACAATGAGGGTTCCGGAATCCAATTAATAACCAAAACTCCGCGTGTTGTTTTAAGAAGTGAAATATTCAAAAAATGCACTGTTAATATTTATGATGCAAATTCATCAGGTGAATCAATTGAACATCCATTAATAATATAATTATTATATATTACTGTAATCTCGTGGCCAATTCAGCATTAAAGATTGAGGGTATGTAAATTCATCGTTTTTATTAAAGATAAAGGCAATGTTTATTTTAGCATTAAAATACGATCCTTTCTGCACGTCCTTGGCATAGATCTTTTCAGCAGGAGGCATAAAAAGTCATCTATTATACACACGCAGCCCTGATATTCGGGCTGCGTGTGTCTCTTTACACTCGGATCTCAGAGGCCAAGCGCATCGCTCATGCGGTTAACCACAGTATTTTTCTGCTCTTTGGTCAACGCACGCAGTGGAAGTCGCGGGTTACCGGCATCAATACCGTGCAACTGCATCGCCGCTTTACCCGCCGCCACGCCGCCAAATTCAACTAACACACGGATCAGGGCAATCACTCTGTCCATGCCCTGCTGCACAGCAGCCTGATTACCGGCGTTGAAATCATTGATGATTTTATGGAAAAGCGGGGCTGCATAGTTATAGGTACTGCCAACGGCGCCAATGGCACCCACGGCTAATCCGCCCGGCAGATGCTCATCAACACCGAACGGAATATCGAATTTTCCACCGCTGACGCGCAAACAGCGCTGGAACTCATACAAATCGGCACTGTTGAATTTAATACCGGTTAAGTTAGGGATTTTTGCTTCCGCGTTCATCAGGAACTGCTCCATATCCAGATTCACCCCTGACATACCGGAATGGTAGTAATAGAAGCCTTTCGACGGCGCAGCAGCGGCAATGGCCTGACAATAAGCCACCAGATCATCAATATTGCCCGGTTTAAAGAAGCATGGTCCAATCACTGAGGTGGCGAAGATATCCAGCGTTTCGGCATGCCGGGATAGCTCAACCGCATCTTTAATACTCAGCGCGCCGGTATGCAGGGTAATACTCAGTTTGCCCTGCGCCGCCCTGACCCAACGTTCTGCGATTTTCTTACGCTCTTCTACCGAACAATGGATCCCTTCGCCGGTAGTGCCACAGACATAAACACCCTGCACGCCGTCGTTGACCAGATGTTCTGCAATCTGATCGATGACCGGATAATTCACCTCACCCTGTGCGTCAAAAGGGGTGTGGGGAGCGGCGATCAAACCCGTTAATTTTTTCATTTGCATCCTCATAACGTGAAGCGAATAAACGGCCATCGCGGCCAGTAATCAGTAATCAGTAATCAGTAATCAGTAATCAGTCAATTTTGCGTCTTCGCACTGGTTTATCGCGTCGCGATACCAGCCACAAATATGTTCGATACGGGTAATGGCAGATCCCACTGTCACAGCGAACGCGCCAGCTTGTATTGCCGCTGCCGCCTGAGAAGGTGAGTTGTAGCGCCCTTCTGCTATCACCAGACACCCGGCTTGTGCCAGTTGGCTGACAAGTTCGATATCCGGTGAGGCAGGCACCGGCATCTGGGTATAACCTGACAGCGTCGTGCCAATAACGTCGACCCCCATCTGATGTGCCAGCAGCCCATCTTCCAGACAAGAGGCATCGGCCATTGAGAGGCAACCGCCCTTGCGCACTTGCTGATATAGCGCCTCGACGGATACTGGCCTGGAGCGCTGCGTGACGTCGAAAGCAATGATATCGGCCCCGGCGGCAATCAATGCGTCGACATCTTCCAACCATGGCGTGATCCGCACGTCGGAGTCGGTCAAGTCGCGTTTGATAATGCCAATGATCGGCGCATCGGTCATCTGTCGGACCGCCTGTAAATTTCGCACACCCTCGATACGCAGCCCCACCGCACCGCCGTCTAACGCTGCACTGGCCATCGCCGCAACCAGTTCTGGTTTGTCCATGGCGCTTCCCGGCACTGGTTGGCACGACACAATAAGCCCCCGCTGCAGTTGAAGACGGAGATCACTGAGGTTGCGTACGCTTACACTTTCCATGATTTTAAACTCCAATAGTTAATTTAAAATGAAGCATAACTCCAATCATCGTAAATCTTTTGTTTCCGGTGCGCAATGGGGCTTAACGGTAAATGTGATCCGTTCCAGTTGGAGGTCAGGCAATCAAATTATTTTTTGCATTGGAGTGATACTCCAGTTATTAAATACGTATGGAGTTCTATCCGAAGCACGGCGGGAAAGCCGCTTAAGCGTCAGTACACAACAAATTTCACAGGGGATGACAAGAATGGGCATGGGTTTGGCACTGGATATCGGTGGGACAAAAATAGCGGCAGCGCTGGTGGCTGATGATGGGCAGCTTTCCGAACGCCAGCAGATTGTTACCCCCCGCGGCGATGCAGCACAGCTGGCCGCTGCGTTGGAAACCTTGGTTTCTCCCTTCCGCCAGCGGGTAGATTTTATCGCCGTAGCCTCAACTGGCATCATTAATCATGGCCGCCTGACGGCGCTGAATCCGGCCAATCTTGGCGGCCTGGCAGACTTTCCATTGCAGGAGTGCATCCGCTCAGTCGCAGATTTACCCTGCGTGTTGCTCAATGACGGGCAGGCCGCGGCCTGGGCCGAGTATCAGGCGCTGAACGGTGAATGTGATAACGCGCTGTTTGTCACGGTCTCTACCGGCGTGGGTGGCGGCATTGTCTGGAACAAAAAATTGCTGGTCGGTCAGCACGGTCTGGCTGGGCATATCGGGCATACCTCCAGCGATCCACAAGGTCCTCTGTGCGGCTGCGGCCGCCGCGGGTGCGCTGAGGGCATCGCTTCGGGTACAGCGATTGGCGCCGCCACTCAGGAGTGGGAACAGCCGGTTAATGCCGCTCAGGTGTTTGAGATGGCCCGCGCAGGCCATACACCGGCTGAAAATATCGTTCAACGTTCGGCAACGTCGATCGCTTCCCTGCTGGCGGATATGCATATCACGCTCGATCTGGACATCGCCATTCTCGGTGGCAGTGTCGGACTGGCCGAAGGGTATTTGCAACGGGTCAAATTCGCCCAAAGAGCGCTGCCGCCCCTCTATCGCCTGCCCGTTCAGGCAGCCTGTCATCGCCAGGACAGCGGCCTTTTGGGTGCGGCGATGTGGGCAAGAGCTTCACTGTAACGTCAGCATAATTGGTCTTATCTCACCATCAATACAAAGAGGTGTTTTATGTTTCAGGGATCATTAACACAAACTCACTATTTCGGCGGATTACCGGCAAGTATCCGGCGGGTTTTGGCCCGGCTGGCGGATACACTACCCGAGGCATTCACCTGCGGCCGACATGAAATTGACGGGGAACTGATATTTATGAATGTAATGGAATTTGATACGCAACCTGCGCAGAGTAAGAAGGCGGAGCTACATCGGACGTATGCTGATGTTCAACTGCTCATCAGTGGCATTGAGGGAATAGAATATTCCGCCTTAACCCCCACCCGGGACCTCGAGCCCTACCATAGTGATGATGATTACCAGCTGATCAGTGACATTCCCGACAACAGCCAGCTGCGCATGTTACCAGGGATGTTTGCCGTGTTTTTTCCGGGAGAGCCTCATAAACCTGGCTGTACCCTGTCTGGCTCCGGCACCATTAAGAAAGTCGTGGTGAAAGTCCATCACAGCCTTCTTAACCAACCCTGACCGTCGGGCCATTAAGCTTCACGATAAGAGCCAACTATGTCATCATAAGCACCAGAAAAACCGTTGTTTCCTCCACTCTTTTCCCTGAGGTGTCCGCGTGAAAACTGGTGCTCATCATTTTAAGCCAGGTAAGATTCTTGATGCCTTAGGTGCGATGCAAAACAGCCTGACCCGCTCCGCACAGCGCATTGCGGTGTATATTCAGGCTGAACCCTCCAAAGTCACACAGCTGTCCCTCGCCGAACTTTCTGCCCTGACACAGGCTGGAGAAGCCACCATCATCCGTTTCTGCCGGACACTGGGCTATAAGGGTTTTCAGGATTTCAAAATGGATCTGGCCATCGAAGTGGCGACGCGCCCCAACAGTGCTGACAGCCTGCTAGATGCCGACGTCCAGGACGCCGACAGCGCAGTGGCGATTGCAGGTAAATTACAGTCAGCCATCAACAATGTCCTCACGGAAACGGTCAATTTGCTGTCATTTGAGAATGTTGAACAGGTAGTAAAATTGATGCGTCCGGCGGACCGCATTGCCATTTTTGGCTTAGGTTCTTCCGGCATTACCGCTGAAGATGCCAAAAGCAAACTGATGCGCATCGGTTTACGCGTCGATGCCGCCACTAACAATCACTTTATGTACATGCAGGCCTCACTGATGCGCCCTGGCGATGTAGCGATTGGCATCAGCCACTCGGGTACCTCGAGCGAGACCGTACATGCCCTGAAATTGGCGAAAGAGGCGGGGGCCACCACGGTTGCCCTCACCCACAATATGGGCTCTCCGATCACCACCATGGCTGATTACGTGCTGATCAACGGTAACCGGCAGGGGCAGTTGCAGGGTGATTCCATTGGTACTAAAATCGCCCAGCTGTTTGTTCTGGACCTGATTTATGCCCTGCTGGTCAAAGCCGATCCGGTTCAGGCGGAAAAAACCAAACGCAAAACCACACAGGCTATCAGCCAGTTCGACGGCAAATAACTCACTTTCTACTGTCAAACCCGGCAGGCATTGCGCTGATATTCCGGCCGCGATGCCCCGTACCACCCCATCCTGCTGCCTCTCGCGCTGACATCAGCATTTCAACGTCTTAATCACATTTTTAACATTTCGCCATTGTAATGGCGGAGCGATCTAATACACTTAAATGGAGTTTAACTCCCATTAAAATTTAAATATGGAGTTAAACGCTAACATGAGTGTGGTGTTAATACGCAATCTTTATCACTGCCGTGATGACACATGTTCATCGGCCAGGGTTGCGTGGGCCACGGGGAAACCATTTCTGCCTGGAGAGTCACGGGCAGCGGAGAGAGAGCGATGATATGAGCACTTCAGTACAATCTCGTGGGAAAACACCGGGTGTCAGACCACCCCGCTGGTACAGGCAACTGACCCCCGCGCAGTGGAAAGCTTTCACTGCCGCATGGGTTGGTTACGCACTGGATGGCTTTGATTTTGTGATTATTACGTTAGTGCTGACGGATATCAAACAAGAGTTCGGCCTGACACTGATTCAGGCCAGCAGCCTTATCTCAGCAGCATTTATCTCCCGCTGGTTCGGCGGGCTGGTATTAGGGGCGATGGGCGACCGTTATGGACGCAAATCCGCCATGATCACCAGTATTATGCTTTTTTCATTGGGCACGCTGGCCTGCGGTCTGGCTCCCGGATACACCACATTATTTATTGCCCGCCTGATTATTGGTATCGGGATGGCAGGTGAGTACGGCTCCAGTTCCACCTACGTCATGGAGAGCTGGCCTAAAAATATGCGTAATAAAGCCAGTGGCTTCCTGATATCAGGCTTCTCGATAGGAGCCGTCGTCGCTGCTCAGGCTTACAGTTTTGTGGTGCCCGCTTTTGGCTGGCGCATGCTGTTTTATATTGGATTACTGCCGATTCTCTTTGCGCTGTGGTTGCGTAAAAACTTACCGGAAGCAGAAGATTGGGAAAAATCACAGCGTAAGCACCAGCATACGAAGCAACATAAAAACCGCAATATGGTGGATATTCTTTACCGCAGTCGCCTGAGCTACCTCAATATCGGGCTAACGGTGTTCGCGGCAGCCGCGCTCTATTTCTGCTTCACCGGCATGGTATCAACGGCTGCTATTGTGATCCTCGGCGTGCTCTGTGCAGCCATCTTTATCTACTTTATGGTACAGACCAGTGGCGAGCGCTGGCCGACCGGCGTCATGCTGATGTTGGTGGTATTCTGCGCCTTTCTCTATTCCTGGCCAATTCAGGCGCTGTTACCTACTTACCTGAAAATGGACCTAGGCTACGATCCGCATACTGTCGGCAATGTACTGTTTTTCAGTGGTTTTGGCGCAGCAGTAGGGTGTTGTGTGGGCGGGTTTCTTGGCGACTGGCTGGGTACCCGTAAAGCCTATGTCACCAGCTTACTGATCTCACAGCTACTGATTATTCCGCTGTTTGCCATTGGGGGATCAAACACACTTGTTCTGGGCGGCCTGCTGTTTCTGCAACAAATGCTCGGGCAAGGCATCGCCGGGCTATTGCCAAAACTGCTGGGCGGCTATTTTGATACCGAACAGCGTGCAGCAGGGCTTGGCTTCACTTATAACGTGGGCGCACTGGGTGGCGCACTGGCACCGATTCTCGGCGCCTCGATCTCCCAGCACCTCAGCCTGGGTACAGCGTTGGGCTCACTCTCATTCAGCCTGACATTCGTGGTTATTCTGCTGATCGGTTTTGATATGCCATCGCGTGTACAACGTTGGATACGTCCATCCGGTTTACGCATGCACGATGCCATTGACGGCCACCCGTTCAGCGGAGCCGTTGGCCCTGTAACAGCACACGTGGTGACACATAAATAGAAGGCGTTTGGATGGCAGCCTTGCCGAAGCGCACAGCTGCCATCCAATGGGTTACCGCTTACGCCACACGGTCAACTGGGCCACGGTATGCTGATATTTACGTGCCGTTTCACGGATAACGAAAGGTACATCAACCGGTGCCTGAACTTCGGTAAAATCGGCTGCCAGCAAGCGTTGCAGTGCCTGATGGGTGGTCAGCGCTTCACCGTTTTCACGCACGCCGCCGATCCAGTTCTCTTTTGTCGTGAACTCTTCCAGCCAGGTATACGGAGATGACAGCATCAGCAGCCCGCCGGAGCGAATCATTGGCGCGACATCTTGCAGGAAACGTTTTGGCTGACGCAGGCGGTCAATGAGATTCGATGCCAGAACCAGATCATAAGGCTCTTTCTGAGGTTTGAGGTTACAGGCATCGCCCTGCAGGAAGCGCACTTTCTCCGCTTGCTCAGCACTGAGCCCAACATCCGACAGCCGGGCCTGACAATACTCCATCAAATCCCCCTCTTCCGGCATCAGATAACGCAGGTCCTCACCGCTGGCCAGCGACAGGGCCACGTCAATAAAACGCGCCGAATAATCCATGCCGGTGACTTGATCAAACAGCCGTGCAAGTTCAAAACTGGCGCGGCCGGTGGCACAACCGATATCCAATGCGCGATGACGCTTCTCACACAGATTCCCGGCGATATCCACCAATGCGCGGGCATAGTTATCCACGCCGAAATAGCTTTTTCCGTATTGAAAATCAAGATATTGCGACACCAGAGTGTCTGTTTCGTACGGATTTACGGTCAGTTTTTCCTGATGCGTCGACACTACGTAGCGAAAACCTGCGTGCTGGAAAAAGTGACGACGGAAAGCGTAGCGGGATGAGCGCAGCGCTTCATTACCGGTGGAGATCCAACTTCCTCCTTTCATGATGGAGTGCTTGCCATCAAAGGTCGGCGTGGAGAAGTCGTCATATAAAGGATGGACGCGAAAGCCGTCAAATCCGCTGATTGGGGTAGTGGTCCATTGCCAGACATTGCCGACCACATCGTAAAAATCGCCCTGCGGGAACTGGTCTACCGGGCAGGACGAAGCCCACCAGGCCAGATTGATATTACCCGGTGCCTGCTGCCAGTCAGGCTGATCGCCTTCAACCTGGTCACGCAGCAGATACCATTCGGCTTCGGTCGGCAGCTGGATTGACTTGCCGGTTTCATCAGCTTTCCAGCGGCAATAAGCGGCGGCTTCCAGCTGATTCACTTCTGCCGGCCAGTCCCAGGGCATGGGAATTTCTTCTGTCATCAGACGCAGTTTCAGGATCTCCGGCTGCGCGACAGAACCCACCCAGAATGTTGGCATGGTGGCACCGGCAAAATCACGCCAGCCCTGACCTTCTTCGTCCCACCACTGTGAATTTTGATATCCCCCGGCCTGCACAAACTCGAAAAACTCCGCATTACTGACCAGCATTTTGCTGGCTTTGAAGGGTTTGACGTCACTGTGCGCAGTGCCATATTCATTATCCCAGCCGTAGGTATCATCGGTTTTACCCAGTGTCACCTGGCCACCAGGCATAGCCACCAGCGAATTATGCGGCACCTCAGAACGCACTTTCCGACCCAGCGTGCAGGCTGGCCAATGCGCCTGAGGTTTAACCCACTCAATGGGAAGCTGGCGCATCAGCACACTGGAGGTCTCCAGGTGGATACGTTCATGCTCGATTCCCATTAGGATCACCCATGCCGGACTTTCCCAACTGAGAGGTAACGCTATGGGCATATTTTTAATAAAATCAGCCAGCAGAGTGCGAACTTTCCCGCGATAATCGCGCAACTGCGCGACGCTTGGCCAGCTGTAGTGACTATTGTCCAGATCGTCCCAGCTCATTTCATCGACACCGATAGCCAGCATCGCTTCGATACCGTCATCAATACGCTGCGAAATCAACCCTGCGGCCATCAGCTTGTTAATATAGAAAGTGGCAGTGTGGCCGAAATAAAAAATCAGCGGATGGCGCAAGGAAATGGCTTTATTGAAGTAGGCGCGCTCGTCTGCGAGGCAGTCAAACAGGCGCTCGTACAGGTCCCAGGTCTGATTAAAATACTCAAGGATTTCACGCCGTTTTTCGGCAACGTCAGTCCCGTTCAGGCGTATTGTTTGCGTCGGCTCAGGTAACCCGTTGGTTATTATTGTTGCATGATTCATGGTGATTTCCTTAGTTCTCAGACGCTGCAAATGAAGTGCAAAGTGTAGCATTTATTCATTTCACATCGGTTTCACGAGAAATTCTGACACACTTTACTCACGTGACGCCGTAACGAGCCCGGTATCACTTAATCTCGTAAACGGTCATATTCGGTCTGTGCTCGCTCGAGTTCCGGGCCATTATTGAGCGCCCAATCATAAAGCGCGGCAAAGGGCTGCTGAAGAGACTGACCGAACGGCGTTAATGTGTACTCAACGCCCACCGGCATCGTCGGCAGCACTTCGCGGCGGATCAAGCCGTTGCGCTCGAGGCGCTTTAGCGCATCAGCGAGGGATTTATGAGTAATGCCATCAAGCCGGCGCATGATTTCATTAAAGCGGGATGGCCTTGAACACAACACTGTCAGGATCAGCACCGACCACTTATTGGCGATGTGCGCCAGGATCACCTGCGTTCTCTGTACGTCGACCAGACCCGCGTCGGCAATACCCTTCGCCTTGCGATTTACCGTGCGTTGCCGGGCTGTTGGTTCTTCTACTTTGTTGGACACAGGTTTACTCCTCGATATCAACGCTATATATAGTGCGTAATTGACCCTAGATATAAACAATATATCATTAAATCTTCTGGCATCCCTCCCACGCCTCTACAAAATCCGAAGGATCTCTATGAACAATCAAAGCACCAGTATTCAGGGCACCGCTGTCGTCACCGGTGCGTCATCGGGCATCGGCAAGGTCTATGCAGAGCGTCTTGCCGCACGGGGCTACGATTTGTTACTCATCGCCCGCCGGTCTGAACGTCTGTTAGCGATCGGCAAAGAACTGCAGTCCCGCTACGGGATCCGCGTCGAATCTCTGGTGGCCGATCTTGCCACGTCAAACGGACTCGCTCAGGCCGTGCAAAAAATCACTGCAGACCCGTCAGTCACGGTGTTAGTCAATAACGCCGGTGCCTCTCAGGTCGGTACTCTGGCGCAAACCACGCCTGAAAAAATGCTGGCTATGATTGCACTGAATGTCACCGCACTTTCCGCCCTGACCCTGGCGATTCTTCCCCGTTTTCAGCACCACAATTCAGGCACTATCATCAATGTGGGTTCCATGGTTGGCTTCGCACCGACATCCTTTGTCCCGATCTACGGACCGACCAAAGCCTACGTCCTCAACTTCACCCAAATTTTGCAACAACAGCTGGCCGGGAGTGGGATCCGGGTTCAACTTGTTGCTCCATCAGCCACCGTTTCAGAAGGGTGGGATATCGCCGGGATGTCTCTCTCCACCCTGGACCCCGCCACGGTAATGAGTACTGAAGATTGTGTTGATGCGGCACTGCGTGGACTTGATAATGGCGAACTCATCACACTGCCTTCTCTGCACGATGCTAGTCTGCTGCATAATTATGAGACGGCTTCAGCAGCACTCTTCGACGCATCTTTCGTCACGGGCCAACCGGCATCACGCTATGCGGTGACGCATTAACGGCGTGCGAAAAGTCATAACGATCAGGACATAAACAGCAGAGAACGTTTGGGAAGCTGCAGCGATTCGCCCTCAAAGCGATGGCGTAAAGACAGATAGTCTTCGGCAGAAATAATCCGCCCGATATCAGTGGAGAGCGCTTCCAGCGCCAGCTTCATTTGCGGTAAATAGTCATGGGTGTCATACACCCGGTCGATGCCTTCCAGCGAGTGATTCATGATTTTACGCGCCACGTCGTTGGCAACGCTAAGTGAAGCCAGTTTGGAACGGGCGGTACGACGAAGGTCCCGGGTAGTAAACGGCTCAATGCCCGGCCCTCTTTCAGCCCGGTTCACCCGGCGCAGCGCCTGAGTGATCGCCCCCCGCGACAAGGGCTTTTGACCGTCAATGGGTGATGGCACCAACCACGGACTGTCAGCCGGGCTGGCATCAAGCAATGCCTGAATACAGCGGATCATTAGCGGAGTGAGTGGCACACTGTGGTCACGACGAGACTTGTTGCGCAATCCCTGTCGCCATACACCAATGCGTAAGTGAAACTCATCTTTACGCGCACGCACCACTTCATCGGGCCGCCGCGCCGTCAGCAAACAGAGTCTTAATGCCCAACGGCTTTGCTCAGAAATATCCCACAAATCAAGGCTATGCCAGAAAACCCAGATTTCAGCATCGGTAAGCGAGCGCTCGCGTGGAGGCGTGTTACGTCCACCGACATCGCGACGTTTCATTGATCCGATGGGCGAATGCTCCAGATATCCCTGAGTTTCTGCCCAACTGAGAAACTGTTTACACAGGGCAAAAACGCGTTTGGCTTCAGCAATTTTTCCGTCCGCCAGCAGGATATTGAACAACCGGTTAAGTCGCAGGCGGCTGACTTTATTGAGCGGTAGTGAACCAATCACCGGCAACACGTGTTTGAGTAAAGAGGATACGGCGATTTCTGGACGGCGGCGGGTGATCATCAGCGACAACTTGATCCATACCTTCATGACCTGGCTCACTGTCGCGTTCCCCTCTTCGTCAATGTTATCGAGTTCTGCCAGCGGCGCGTTTTTGATCTGCGCGAGAAAATCGATCACATGGCGGCCAACCTGTTCGGCGGCGATATCGGGTTCAGTCATAACAACATTCATTCAGGCAATTTCAACAGGGTAAAGTCCGGGCCGCAGTTATAACAACTCAGCAGATCCGACGCAAAAGATTTGTGACTCCAGACCTATTAAGTCTGGAGTCACAAAGAGTGCGGAGAGTGAAAAATAGGGGGTTCATGCCTGTAGTTTTAGCCAGCATGATGAGGGGGTAAAAAGGCGTTTATTGATGAATTAATCAGCAGAAATAAGCGGATGATTAATCATGCTCAAGATGTTAAAAACAGGGCAGGAAAATTTCGATTTCATGTTCAGGGAAAATAATGAGAATCACCCCTTCTGTTTGTGCTGCGGCGCTGGCTTTGCTGACGGGCAATACCCTGGCCGCACAGGCCAAAAACTTCAGTGAAGCCAATTGCCTGTCAATGAAGCAAATACATATCGACGCATTGCAGATTGGCCTGCCAACCCATGGTGCCGTGATCAACGCCGCAGCGATGGCCACTCAGGCCAGCGGCAAATACTGTCAGCTCGAAGGGGCGATCAAGCCGGTGAGCCCGACCGCGCCGGATATTAATTTCCAGATTAACCTGCCACTGGTATGGAATGGCAAAGCATTACAGCTCGGTGGCAGCGGGTTTAATGGCACCGTGCGCAAAACAGACAGCGCACGTTTTTCGCCGCTGGGCGTTCCTGGGGTCATTAAGCAAGGGTATGTCACTTTCGGCAGCGATTCCGGACATCAGGGCGGGATCTCGGACGCCTCTTTTGCGATGAATGACGAAGCCTGGAAAAATTTTACCGGCGCTCAGCTGAAGAAAACCCACGATGTTGCCCTTGTGTTGATTCAACAGGCGTATGGAACCAAACCCAGACACATGTATTTTCAGGGCAATTCACAGGGCGGGCATGAAGCGTTAGCCGTCGTTCAGCACTATCCGCAAGATTATGACGGCGTGATTGCCATTCATCCGGTTTACAATTTTATCGAATTACACGTTGCGGGCACGCTGATGGGGCAGGCTATTTATAATACGCCGGGTGCCTGGATCTCGCCGTCCAAAGCCGCTCTGATATCTAATGCTGTCTACGCAGTTTGCGATCGGCTCGACGGGCTCACCGATGGCGTCATCGCCAACATAAAAGGCTGTGACAAAACGTTCCGCCTGGAAGCCCTGCGTTGTAGCGATGGAAAAGACAGTGGTCCGACCTGCCTGTCAGATGTACAAATGTCCCTGGTCAGGAGAATGACCCAGCCTCAGCCGCTGGTCGTCACCCTGCCCACTGGCAACCATTTCGCTGCCTGGCCAATATTGCAGGGTGCGGATGCACCCACGCTGGTGAGTATGTTTGGTACCGGGGTCAACAAATCAAAAACGATAGATGCCGCTGAGTTAAATGGCCAAACCGGGCCACAGCCTGGTACTGCCCCTGCGCCGGCCAATCTGATTGTGTCCTTCCCCTACCTCATGGGTGACCAGGTTATGCGTTACGTTGTCACGCGAAATCCCCGATTTGACACCCTCTCCTTTAATCCGGCAGCGTATCAGGCACGCCTGCAAGAGTTAGCCTCACAGGCTGATGATGCCAGCCCGGATATCCGTGCCTTTGAGCAGCGCGGAGGCAAACTTCTGCTGATGCACGGATCGATAGACATGTCCGTTCCACCGGCCAACACCATCGCCTACTATGAAAAGTTGCAGGCTCGCTTCGGCGATAAAGCCCTGCACCAGTTTGTACGTTTTTATATTGCGCCGGGGTTTGCGCATAACACCGGCACTTTCCCGGTTAGCTGGGACTCACTGGGCACGCTGGATAACTGGGTAGACAAAGGCATCGCTCCAGGCCAGCAAACCATCATCGATACCCATTCTGCCACGGCCGGGCGGCAAATGCCCCTGTGCGAATATCCGCAGTATCCACAGTATCAGGGACAGGGTGATAAAAATGCCGCTGCGAGTTTTCGCTGCGTGATGGACTAAACCCCGGCGCCGGCGGCGCGTTTACGACCCAGTTGTCAGCAGCGGCGGAATCGAAGGCACCATAGGTGCATCGTCGATATCCTTTTGCGTCATGCGAAACGCCTCCGGATAGTGCTCGCGGCTTGTGCGGCGCAAGGGTTCGGTTGAACGCCAGGTGTATAAACAGCGCTGGCACTGGTGGACGGTCCAGACGCCCGCCACCGGTGAGACGGCCATCAGTTCAATATGCTCATCGGCACAACGTGGACAAATCATCATTTCACTCCTTAATTTTCCGATGGGGCTCAGACCTGGCGGTTTGCCAGCAGATCGTTCAGTTTCACAACCCAGGCTTTGGTTTCAGGCAGGTCATGCACCGGCTGGCTGAAATGCCCACGATTATCCGGTGCAACCGGCGTGGTGGCATCGATGATCAATTTGTCGGTGATCCCGGCGGGTGATGACGCAGGATCAAGTTCCAGCACCGACATATTCGGCAACTGAATCAAATCCCCGGCCGGGTTGACCTTGGCCGAGAGCGCCCACATGACCTGCGGCAAATTGAACGGATCCACATCCTCATCCACCATGATCACCATTTTTACGTAGCCCAGCCCGTGTGGCGTGGTCATAGCACGTAACCCGACCGCGCGGGCGAAGCCGCCATAGCGTTTTTTGGTGGAAATGATCGCCAGCAATCCATGGGTATACATAGCATTCACCGCCTGCACCTCCGGGAATTCGGCCTTAAGTTGTTGATATAGAGGCACACAGGTAGCAGGGCCGATCAGATAGTCGATTTCCGTCCAGGGCATCCCAAGATACAAGGATTCAAAGATTGGCTTAGTTCGGTAAGAGATTTTATCGATGCGCACCACGGTCATATTTCGGCCACCGGAATAGTGGCCAGTAAACTCACCGAATGGGCCTTCAATTTCCCGTTTACGCCCTTCGATCACCCCTTCGATGATCACTTCCGAGCCCCATGGCACATCAAAACCGGTCAGCGGCGCGGTAACGATTGGATAAGCAGAACCCCGTAAAGCCCCCGCCATTTCATATTCTGACTGATCATATTTTAGCGGCGTAGCCCCCATCAGGGTGATGATCGGATCATTGCCGAGGGTAATAACAATCGGTAAATCCTGACCCCGTTCTTCAGCCTTATGCAGATGCAGGGCAATGTCATGCATGGGTACCGGTTGCAGGCCGAGCTTGCGCTTGCCTTTCACTTCCATCCGGTAGATACCGACGTTCTGCTTGCCGAAGTGGTCCGGATCGGTTGGGTCACGGGAGACCACACAGGCTTTATCCAGGTAGAAACCGCCGTCCCCGTCGTTGAGACGAAACAGGGGCAAGAGATCGAAGATGTTGATGTCATCGCCTTCAACGCTGTTTTCAGCCCATGGCGGATTATCGCGACGCTCTGCGGCTACCGGGAAATGGTCCCAGCGGCGGATGAATTCATCGATCTGCTCTTTGGTTGACGTATTGGGTGGCAGCCCGAGCGCGATGGCATGGTTTTGCCAGGAACCCAGGGTATTGAGCGCGACCCGCGCATCAGTAAACCCTTCAATATTATCAAAATAGAGCGCTGGAGCGCCTTCACCAATCCGCCCCGTAGCGTTGGCGGCGGCGGCCAGGTCGGGTTCGGCCTTCACCTGCTCCTCGATTCTCAATAGTTGTCCGTTTTCTTCCAACGCACGCATAAAGCTGCGCAGATCATCAAACGCCATGACGTCTCTCCTTGTTAATTGGGATAAAAAAGGTGACATTTACGTGACAATGTCACATTAAGCCATCGCTTCCTGAAGTCCTTCCCAGCGTTTGGCAGGCTTATAGTCTAGGCCAAACTGGTCAAGTACGCGGGTGACGATATGATGGTTAACGTCCTCAATTTTCTTTGGATGGTTATAGTACGCAGGCATGGGCGGAACGATGGATACCCCCATTTTTGCCAGTGCCAGCATGTTCTCAAGATGAATGACGCTAAGTGGCATCTCTCTTGGCACCAGTACCAGTTTGCGGCTTTCTTTCAAAATCACGTCTGCCGCACGCCCTACCAGTCCATCGGCGTATCCGGCACGGATACCTGCTAACGTCTTCATGCTGCAGGGAATAATGATCATGCCGTCGGTTTTGAATGAGCCGGATGAAATCGTGGCCGCCTGGTCTGCGGCGCTATACGTAAAATCCGCCATCTTTGTCACTTCGGCTACGCTGAAGGGCGTCTCCAGACCCAGGGTGGTTTTGGCCCATTTCGACATCACCAGATGCGCTTCAACCTCTTTCATCTGCTGTAAGGCCTGCAATAACGCCACAGCCAGTGGCGCGCCGGTCGCCCCCGTGATCCCAATAATCAGCTTCATTCCGACCTCATAATTACATTGTTCGTATGCGAATGATTTTTACAATATACTCCTTTTAAGTTCCCTGCAACGATCAGTCGTGTAAGATCATTGTTATGCAGAATCGATATGGGGATCTCATGACCTTTAGACTTGAACAGGTGGCATTTCACCTGATGCGTAAAGTGTTTCAGCGACATACCGCACGCTGGCAGCAACGGCTGCCGGACCTGACCAAGCCACAGTACGCGGTATTGCGGGCAATAGCACAGCAGCCGGGGATAGAACAAATCCAGCTGACGGAAGCGGCCCTTAGCAGCAAAGCAACGTTGGCAGAAATGCTGGCCCGCTTAGAAAATCGGGGCCTGTTGCGCCGCGAAGCCGATCCAGCGGACAAACGCCGGCGCTTTATTTTTTTGACGGCAGAAGGTGAGGTCCTGCTTAATGCTTCGCAGTCGCTGGCCAATGCGGTGGATGATGAATTCCTTAACCGCCTGACCGCTCCGGAGAGAGAGCAGCTGGCGCAGTTATTAATCAAAATGATGGGTAACCAGGAGCAGTAATGGCTGAAGAAGTGGTTTTACTCGACGCGCGGCACCGTCCGGTAGGCACAATGGAAAAGTCACACGTACATGGAACAGATACGCCTTTTCATCTGGCGTTTTCCTGTTATATCCGAAATACGCAGGGCCAGATCCTGCTCACCCGGCGCTCACTCAATAAAATTGCCTGGCCCGGCGTGTGGACCAACTCGGTATGCGGCCACCCGGCGCCTGGCGAATCCCTGCCCGATGCCGTACGCCGCCGCAGTCTGCAGGAGCTGGGCCTCAGCGTTGAACAGGTACATGTGCAGATCGAAGAGTTTCAGTACCGTGCCACCGATGCTTCCGGCATCGTTGAGAATGAGTTTTGCCCTATCTTCCTGGCTGTCGCTCGGCAACAACCTGCCCTGAATCCGCAGGAAGTGATGGATTTTCAATGGGTCTCACCGGAGAATCTGCTGGCCGCCGTCGGTGCCACGCCCTGGGCTTTCAGCCCCTGGATGGTGGAGCAACTCACTCTGATGACCGACCGAAATCTCAGCCTCACAGGCTGTGATAAGCAATAAAAAACCCGGTGATGCCATGAAGACAACCACCGGGTTTATATTATTGCAGGGCGCACTGCCCGCGAATTACAGCGCTTTCAGCGTCGTGGCAATCACGTCCTGATATGGCGTGGTGCTACGACCAATCAGTTGGCTCAGAGTATGGCTCTCATCAAATAACCCGCCTTTGGCCGCACCGGCGTCGGAGTCCGCCAGCATATTTGCCAGCCCCTCATTAAGCCCAGCCCCTAGCAGCGCTTTGGCGAATTCTGCCTGTGGCAGGTTGACGTAACTGACTTCTTTGCCTGACTGACGAGCAATTTCTGCCGAAAATTCTGCCAGGGTGTAGCTGTCATCCCCGGCCAGTTCGTACACTTTGCCAGCCTGATCTTCCAGTACCAGTACCGCTGCAGCGGCTTCGGCATAATCCTGACGCGCAGCCGAAGAGATACGTCCTTCGCCCACCGCGCCAATAAATGCATGATGTGCCAGCGCCGGAGCAATACTCGCCGCGTAGTTTTCGGTGTACCAGCCATTACGCAACACCACCACCGGCAAACCAGACGCACGCAGCGCCGCTTCAGTGGCCAGGTGCTCGGCACTCAGGCCCAGCAGGGTTTTATCGGCATGCAACAGGCTGGTGTAGGCCACCAGTTTCACCCCCGCACGCTTCGCCGCGTCAATCACCGCCTGATGCTGGGCTTCACGCTGGCCAACTTCGTTTGAGGAGATCAGCAGTAACTTTTCCACGCCCTTAAAGGCGCTATCCAGCGTAGCGGGTTGCCCGTAATCTGCCTTACGTATTTCGATACCGAGATCGGCCAAATCTTTAGCCCTCTCAGGATTACGCACAGCGGCGATGATCTGGTTCGCTGGTACTTTCTTCAATAATGCAGCAATAACAAGGCGGCCTAGCTGGCCGGTGGCACCGGTAATAGCAATCATGATGTTTCTCCGAAAGTGATGAATGTGGTGGGGGGCGACCGTCGTTATGACGAAACAGTCTTAAAATCGCGTCCGTGAAAACATCCTATGCGATATACTAACTTTTCGTAAGTACGTACAAAAAGGTTAGTATGAAATTAACATCGGTCAAGAGTGAAATCATTGAAGATCAGGTGGCGGTGAACAGCCTGAGTGAACGGCTGCGCCGTGGTGAAGTGATGAGCGCCAACTGTCCATCGCGCGAAGTACTGAGCCATATTACCAGTCGCTGGGGCGTACTCATCCTGATTGCTCTGGGCGATGGTACGATGCGGTTTAGTGAACTACGCCGCAAAATCAGCGGCGTCAGTGAGAAAATGTTAGCCCAAACTTTGCAAGCGCTTGAAGCCGATGGTTTTATTGACCGGATCTCTTACCCGGTCGTGCCCCCGCATGTCGAATATACTCTGACGCCGATGGGCGTCGAAGTGCAGGTGCAGCTCACCGGCCTGACAGACTGGGTGGAAAATAATCTTTACCGCATTATGCAAAAGCGTCAGTCGGCTAAATAACGCGTGCCGGCACCGTCAGGCTGCCGCCGTTTCATGCAGATGCCGCCACATCACCCTGCCGCCTTCACCCAGCTCATACACCACGGTGGAATAACGCAGCGTCGCGCTCTGACCGGGGAGTTGCTGCCGTTCATGGTAAGTCACTATCGCGCCCGTGGCGCTCTCGGCCACCAGCTGCATGTTTTCAATACCGATCTCAAGCCCGGCTTTTGCCCCGCCTTGTGTACGGAAAAAAGCGCTGAGCCCAGCATTATCCAGCCGGTTCCCGCTGAGCCCCACCATCGTAAAAGCCGGGCTGAAACGGCCCAGCAGCGTTTCGCAGACGTCCTGCGGCGCACTGGCTTCTCCCAACCAGCGGCTGATTAACAGATGCGCATCGAGGACTTCCTGAAAATAACGGTTCATGGTTTCTCCTGGTTAAGGGTAAGGATCACACTGTGGTTGGCTATCCGCAGACAGAATAAAATAGGAATGATCACGCTGCACGCGGCGAGCGCAAAGCACAGACGGTAGGCCTGCTGCGGGGCGATGTCCGCCTGAACCAGCAGCAGATTGAGCAATAAACTGAGCAACGTGACACCAAAACAAAAGCTGAGCTGACGGTTGATGTTCCACAGCGCGCTGGCATCCGCCAGTTCGGCATCTTTAATTTGGATAAACGCACAGCTTTGCGCCGTGCTGCTGCACAGGCTGCTACCGAATCCCATCAGGGTAAATGCAGCAATAGAAGTGACAATGTCACTTGAAGCGCTGATTTGAGTCAATAATGCAATCCCCACACCCTGCACCACGCAGCCTGTCATAAACAGCGGGCGCGGCCCCCAGCGGTTGAACTGTTTACCCGTCAGGCTGATGGCGACAAACGACGCCACCGCCCACGGCAACATCAGCGCACCCACGTTAGCGGCGTGCATACCCAGCTGATTTTGCAGGTACAACATGGCAACCAGACTGACGCCAGTAAACAGACCGGGAATAAACTGGTAGATGAGCATCCCGGTTCGCAGCAGCGGATCCTGCACCAGCCGCAGATTCAGCAAGGGTTGCGGTTTGAGCAGTGCGCCACGCACATACCACGCCATCAGCGCGATCCCGCCCAACAGGATTAATCCGCCAGAGACCTCCTGATGCGCTTCGCCCATGTGGGTCAGCCCCAGCAGAATAAGCGTCAGTGCACCGCAGCCCGCCAGTAAGCCGCTGAGATCCAGTGGCCCCGCAGGCTGTTTCTCAGGCTCTGGTTTAAGCCAGCATCCGGCCAGGATCAGCGCCACGACGGCCAACGGCAGACTGGCGAAAAACACCCATCGCCAGCTGACGTTGTCGACAATCACTCCACCCAGCGCAGGCGACAGCGCCGGGGCCAACAGCCCCACCAGCATGATGGCAGCGGACAATCTGGCGCGTTCATGGCTGCGGTATAATGCATAGGTGAGCGTCTGCCCGAGCGGGATCAGCAAGCCGCCGCCCAGCCCCTGCACCAGCCTCCAACTAATCAGCTGCGCCATAGAGGAGGCACTGCCCGCCCCGCCGCTGCCGAACATAAAGATGATCAGCGACAGCATAAACAGGCGTTTTGACCCGACACGTTTCGCCAGCCAGCCGCTGAGCGGAATAATCAGCGTCAGCCCGAGAATATAGCCGTTACTCACCCAGGCCAGCAGGCTGACCGGTGCATCAAAATGCCGTGCGATGTCCGGATAGGCCACATTAGCAATAAACATGTTGATCAAATCGATAAAAAAGCCCAGCAGGTAAACGCCGGCCACACGCATCCGGTAGGTCATCGTATTCTCATAAAAATGAGTAGCAGACACGCAGTGTAGGGGGAGATTTAGTCGAGATAAATCTGCCTTTGGCAATTATACTGTCAAATGTATTTTGACAATCTGCCTCATAAAAGGAAGTGAGATGCTGAATTTGCAGCGGCTGGAGATGTATGTGGCTGTGGTGGCGACCGGCAGTTTTACGGCAGCCGCACAGACGCTCGGCCTGACCAAAGCCGTGGTGAGTTTTAATATTAAACAGCTCGAAACGGAACTTGGCGTCTCTCTGTTGACCCGCACCACGCGGCGCATAGCCATGACAGATGCCGGTGAACGATTTTATCAACGCTGCTTGCAACTGTTGCAGGATGCCGAGAGCGTACTCGATGACGTGCGCCGCGACCATGCCGGATTCAGCGGCCTGCTTCGCATCACTACCACGCCGGAATACGGTGCGCAGGTGGTGGTTCCCGCGCTGGCGGCTTTTACCGCGCTGCACCCACAGCTGCGCATTCAGCATGTTTCGTCATCAAATCATGATGACTTGATCACCGGACGGTTTGACGTGGCCATCCGTCTGGGCCAGCTGGCAGATTCAACACATCACGCGGCGCTGATCGACCGCTTTGATATTCTGCCCGTGGCTTCCCCGGCATATTTACAGCCCTACGGGGGAAAAATAGCCGACCTTGAGCAACTTGAACAAGCGCGGTGGATTGCCCACAGCCGCCTCGCAACCCCCTTGACCTGGCAGGTGGTAACGCCCGCGGGGGAAACCGTGCTGTTTAACGGCAACCCGCCAATGCTGACGGCTGACAGCGCGGCGTCCCTGCTGGCATTTGCCCTAAGCGGCGCAGGCATCGCCCTGCTTCCGGCGTGGCTGGTGCAAAACGATATCGCCGCGGGTCGTCTGACACATTTGCTGCCCGATCACCGTTTTCCACGGCAGGGCATTTATGCGCTCTACCCCAACACCCGCCACGTCCCGGAAAAGGTGCGGGGTTTCATCGACTTTTTGCAAGGCCGGGTGGCGAGGTAATATCAGGCCACTGCGCGGCAGTTGAATTCAACGGGCTTGTTGCAAATAATAAGAGTTGGTGATTTTACATCTTTGATGTGGGGAAATAATTAAGATAAAACCGTCTCAATATTAAAGAGCCGATTCATAAAGGCAGATCTTTCCCGTACTCGATATTCAGGTTCGTCACGGCGTAACCAAATATCAAATTGACCTTTATTCAGTCGTCGCAATGTTTGAAATCCCTGAAGCGTTGACCAGGCACGGTTTGGTCGTTTAAACCCGCCGGCCGTTTTTACTAATTTTTTGATAGGTGCATGGTCTGACTCGATACGATTATTCAGGTACTTAACCTGCCGCTGCTTCACATCAGCCCGTAGCTTTCCTTCTTTCTTCAAACGCGTGATAGCGTAACCGTATGAAGAATGTTTATCGGTATTGACATTAGGCTGTCTTTCAACAGGGTAGGGTTTTAACACCCGTTTAATGAATTGATAGGCGGCATTTTTATTTCGTTTAGGCGAAAAGTAAAAATCTAATGTCGTGCCGTGCTCATTGATGGCGCGATAGAGATAAAACCATTTTCCGCTGACTTTGATATAGGTCTCATCGAGTTGCCATGAGGAGTCTGCATTCGTAAATTGATATCGTTTCAATTTTTGACGAAGTATGGGTGCATATTCAATAAACCACCGATAGATGGTAGAACGATGAACGGAAATCCCACGCTCTGCCAGCATATCGCTAACATTGGCATAGCTCATCGGGGTCGAGCCGTACCAACGTAAGCACCACAGGATGATCTCGGGTGCAAAATGTTTCCATTTGAAATCGCTAGGGGCCATGCGGGTTCACTGAAGAAGGGATGAATAGCCTCAGTTTTCATGACAACGCCATTTTTTGCAACAAGCCCCATCTCACCGACCAGATCGGGTATATTGATACGCAGATCACAAAAATCCCTCATCAAAGGAAGACTCCTCACTATGCGTTATCGTTTTACTCTTGCTACCGTTACCGCCGTTTTAGCACTGACAGGATGTGCAAACTCGAAAACCGCAGGCCAGGCACCGGCTTTCGATTTCGGTTCGACGCGCGTGACCGTAACGCATATCCCGACGAAAACCGATGATGGCACCAAACTGTATGTGACCGTGGATGGCAAAGATGCCGGTGCGCTGGACGTCGGCCAAAGTCTCGAAGTACGCCTGCCTGAAGGCTCGCATAAAGTCGGCGGCTATGCCCGTTCGCTGATTGGTCGCGTGACGATCCCCTCCGTTGACGTCACCACCTCGAACAACGCCATCAGTCACGTGACCTACTCCGTGGCGGATCTCAAACCGAAGTTCCTGGTTCGCGCACAGACCCCAATCCCGAAACCTAAGTCAGAAAGCATCCCGCTCGACCCGATCCCAGCCCTGCCGAAGATTGAAGTGCAAGCACCGGCAACCACTGAGCAGACCAAAACTGAGGCGCCTGCCACCCCGGAAGCGACTCAGCAAACGCCAACTGCGACACCGGTAACTCCTCCGGCAGAGACTGCGACACCTTCAACGCAGGACGCGCAGACGCCGAAAGTCACTGAAGTCACCCCGACGACTCAGTCACAGACCACGCAGACCACACCAAAATCGACAACGCCAGAAATCACAGACGTAACACAGAGCCCGCAATCGTAAATCAGAAAGCCTGTCTCCCCTGACACGAGCACAGGCACAGGCCTGTCTCTTATACACATCTGACGCTGCCGACG
>CAMLBO010000071.1 GCA_946478305.1 uncultured Enterobacterales bacterium | reverse complement strand
CAGCGTCAGATGTGTATAAGAGACAGTACATCACCTGACTATTCAGATAAATCTCATCAGATGAATTTTTTACTTTCAGTAGGTTCTCAGCGAAACCAATACTCCCTGGTGTCCTTTTTTTCTCTGCCAGCGTAACTGCCGACTCCGTACTTTTGAGAAGATGCGCTTTTAAATAAAGGACTGCAGATGATTTCTTTATATTACCTAACATAATAATCTCCGATTTATTTATATCCTACCAGATAATAGGCAAAATTTTTTAACCTAATAATATATAGATTTTATGGGAAATTTTAATAGATTGCTTCCACAATCCATAGGGAAACCCGGCTGTTAATTGGTTCCTTCAGAGCCAGGCTCGGTAAAGGACTACAACGTAATATAATTATTTCCATGAAAAAATTAATGAATACTTCATCCTTCGAAAAACCACGCCGCGTGTGGATTTTTCATTCCTGACTTCACCCATTTTCAGGGCTGGGTATTTGGGTTAATAGTCTGCAATATTTCACGCCAGGCCTTTAGGGTTGAATGAAGCATCATAGTATTTTTTACACCGAGTTTGCGCAGCCCATTTTTTTTATGTGCACTAACGGTCTTATCACTAATATCTAATCTTCGCGCGAGATTTTTCTGATTAGACACGTTACACAGATCCTTTATTACCAGTCGTTCTCTCCTTGTTAAAGGGATGACAGTGATATCTTTAAAATTTTTACTACGCAACTTTTTATCAAACATATCGAGGGTAGCGTTTCTGGATAATAACGAGTGTCCGCATAGAACCAGAGCGCTAAGAGGATCACTAATTTTTAAACGTCTTAATTTTTCAAGATTAAGGATATATACTCCCCCGTTTCCTGAATCGAAAATTACCCTTCCAGATGTGTCCCCGATGTTCAACTTCACGATTAAAGATTGAATGCCAAGAATAAAATAATTATCGCAGGAGATAATCTGCACAGCACCACCAGGATTTCAATTGTTAAAATTACAGTACATCGCCTGCCAGGAAGGCTTGTCAAAGAATCGTTCAGCTATGACTATCTTGTTTTGGCGTCAACTGCCTGATGGTGGAAGTTAGCGAATCTGCCCCGGAGCACCAGCGTCTGCATGGGTATGTTTCTCTTAACTTCTGTTGGCCTCGTTTCATTCTTGAACAAGTCCGCGCTTCTTTCTGGAGGAATAAAACGCCATTGATCTATCGATAAAGCTTTGAGCGGTGTTTGTTCCGATAAAGTACCGATCGGTGCCTGTTTCGGTAAGGTACCGTTCGGCATCTGATTCGGTAAGGCACTGAGCAAAGCCAGCAGTGGGGATAAATAATCTTCTTTTCGGATTTCTTTCAGATCAGCACTTAGCTCAAAAAATCTGGGAGCGAAGCAGGTACTCAAGGTAACAAGATTATATTCTGGGGTTCTACCTCCAGTACTTGGGTTTTGCAGTGCAGTATCTCGATCACACACTTCTTTGTAGGTACTTAAGCAGGATAGCAATGAGTTCATCTTAAGGAGATTATCGTTTTCAACCTTATTCTCAGTATTAAATTTGCTTTTTAACATCCCATAAACTGCTTCTTTATTATCTTTATTCTCCGACATAAAAACTCGTTCATCAGGAGTAAACAATTTCCCTTCCATAATCATCCCGCACAATCTTTTTGCAAAGACGCCCACGACAACGCCACTGGCGCTTTTGTTTGTAATGGCCACCATCTGCTCATTACATGATGTTGCGTTGGAGGGTACTGACTCACGGAACATACCATTGATATAATTGGGATCGCGCCGCATCTTGCCTTGCGTGTCCTCAAAAATCCCCACAATTTCCTCTACTGAAAAATCTGTAATATCTCTCGCCTTTGGCAAGGTACTGTCTGTAGCATCTGCTGGCGACTTCGCTGATCTCAGCATGTTTGTTAGGCGTTCGACTCCCCGAATGACCGCTTTTTTCATGACGACCAGCGAGTTGGTGACACATTGTAAGCAGGATAAAAAACCTTCTCTCATTCTATTCGCGGCCGAACTATCATTGCTGGCTCCCTTGACGAGGTTATTCATAACCGTTGCAAGTCGTGTCGGATCCATTGGCGTTGGCATCAGCATTATCAAATTTTCCCTACATCAAATATAAGCATTGTCGCCAGGTATTAGCCTGGCGACATATCATTAAAAAATCAGGCAGCATTCCGTACACGCTGGACAATGTCTCCAACGGTCAGGTTACGGGTTATATCGGTCTCGGGGATGTTGACCCCTATTTCCTCGAGGCGCATCAGGAGATCGATCAGCTCAACGGAATCCATCCTCAGGTCACGAATTAAACTGTCCTGCAACATTATATCTTGAGGTAAAACACCGTTAACCAGATAAATCATGTTGGCCACCCGCGATAAAACGGATTTATCGATAAGTACGTCATTCATGACTGAGTTCCAGATTCGAGGTCGCGAAAGAAGTTTAATTTTTGACTAAACGTATTTACAGATTCCGATGATGGCCCGCTTTCTTTGCGTGCCAGTGCTGTTTTGGATTGAAGCGTTTCTTCAAGTTGCTTAATAGATTCTGAGCTTTTTTTGTCAATTTTTGAAAGGTCAGCCTCTGTTAGAACAGTGCCTTTAAAGAACTGTGTGTGAATATTTTTCTCTGGCCTGACCATAAGGTCTACCGTACGCCACGTAGTCTTGAGCCGTGTGCCATCGGTCTGACGCCCACTCTTACTCCCGGTACTCGTAGGTTGCTCAGTACTTTTCCGGCGTACATCCTCAGTCGTCTCGACAGTTGACGGCTCCACTGCTGAATGACCCGACTCTGAACTCTGGCTCTCAGCTCGATTCCGCTGAGGAATAATTTGCCGTAAATCCTCTGCTTTAATCCTCTCAACCTGTGCAGTGTCGATTTTCTCCATTTCCTGGGGAATTTTCTGGTGAGAGCTCGCCACTTGTGCTTTCGCTGGATCTTTCTGGATCTTATTTTCCGGCGTAGCTGTCATACGGTTCCAAAATTTAAGCGACTGCTCAAATAAATTTGCCCGCTTTTCTGGATCTTGGTTGGATGAAACAACGCTCAATTGAGCATCATTTTCAGCACTGATATCCCTTTCTTCCAACTGAGCCGAATCTTTTTGTAATATCTTGCTCTTAGGATCACCCACGTATTTATTTCTCGCATCGTCTACTTCATCCTTGCCTTCTACATTCTCTGAAGTCAGGGATAGTGATGGGTTCGACGTCCGCTGATGATCAATATTTTCATGATGCGCTGACTTTGAAGCGTGCTTGTCGCTGCGCGTGGCGGTAGATGGCTCAGGAGTAAAAACCTCTACGCGCTCGATGTGCTTCAGAAGATTGCTATCTGGGAACTTATTCAAGTAGCTCTGAAATACCGCAAACTGTTGATCCCCGGTCAATTTAGAGCTGCCAATCTGCCTGAAGGCATCAGCATCTGGCAGTGTGGTTGCTTTTGAGGATGCCTCACCGGGAATATTTATAACCGGGCTGAAACTAGGGCTGAAACTAGGGCTGAAACCAGGGCTGTAAGTGGGGTTGAAAATGTTGCTCAACGGAGGGATTGGGTTTTGGCTAGAAGGACTGCAGGCGGTTTTTTCCGGAGCTTGCTGAGTCGGTGTCGGCCAGTTTTGTGGCACAATAGCAGCTTGTGCTGGCGTCAAAGAGGGAGAATAACTCATTATGGTTTTTGCAATAGCCTGGCAGGAACCGGCCGCCTGGCGAAAGCACTGAGCTATGCCTTCATGATATAATCTATTAGTTGACTTATCCGCCTTCAGCATCCTTGCTAAAGAATCATTCACCGTAAATTTACATCCCTCAATTTCGTCAGTAAAGATGTTCTTGCCTGTCACATCAATGGAATTTTTCGGGTGATTTTGATTGAAAGAGTCTACACAATGCCCGATAAAGCTATTTACTAAATTTTTGAATGCTACCTCGCTGTATTTTTCTAACAAAACACTGAGTTCAGGCATGACTTTCTGTTCTTTTTTTGTATCATTGCCGGCAGCAGTAAGTTTTTGCATAACCTTACTAAGCTTATCCTTGTCATTCTTGTCACCGGAATTCATGACATCGCTATGGATAATACCGATTAAGGTCCTGACATTTTGACTCTCAAAGCTTAATTGTTGATGGATGAAATTATCCGGAAGATCTTTACGCGCTTCTGCATTGAACAGTGCTTCAGCAACATCAGCATTTTTCGGAGTCAGGCGAAATTGGGCTGCTGGATCATTTCCCGCTTTTGATACCTGCTCCAAAAAACCCATCTGCCCAGATGGGTTGCTTGCAACCTCAGAGGACTCAATGGGGGAAGGTTGATAAATAGACGAAGTTTGGTCGTTACGAATAGATCCAGGCATAATAATTAGTCCTCCACGTTCCTATCATTTCCTTTGACACAGGGTATAAAGCACCGGGCTAGAGCCGTTAATGCCCGCTGAGATATGGGTTTATTTACCGTTTTACTCGTATCTCCCCCTCCAACGCGACGTTGTGCTTCAGAATGTACTCTTAATTTATCTGGTGTATTTCCGTGCCCAACAGAGGCATTTATGCTTGGCGTGGGGAAATAGTATTGCTGTGGTGAAACTTGAACGGTACCAATTGAGTCAACCAGCCGACGACGGCAAACTAGTGGGCTAGGTGTGGGATATGTTCCACTGTTCTTGCGTCTTAAACGTTCATCTGTCGACTCAGCCAGAAGATTATTCCATCCATTACGGATGACAAATTCACCATAGGGTTCGTTAACTCCCTGCCCCGGGAAATGCGGGCGCGGTCCGTTTATATTTATAGTCATATATTTTACTCATCAGGCCATTAGCTAAAGGCTTTAATCACATCTTTTGCGCTATCAGCCAGCGCAGCGATCGCACCACTCAAAACTTTATTTAAGTTATCGAAGGTACTGTTAGACTGGCTATAACGTTGTGCAAAAGATTGCATATTACTTTGTAGCGCACTACCGCCGGCATTAAAGGCAGCCAGCCATGCCTGATAACTGGTGGTTGAGACATGACCATTTTTATTAATGCCTGATGGAGAACCTGGTGCGCTACTGTATGCGTCGAGATTGAATGCGATATTCCCATCAGTAATCTTAAAGGCTGGCTCCAGCGTGATGATCATATTTTTCTGCTCATCAGAGGTCATATCATCCCAATTTTTTACACTACCTAAATTAATCCCAGAACATACCGCCCTAAAATCTTTATATGCACTATCCATTTTCCCGAGATCGAAATGAACATTATTACCATCGCTGCCTGAGGAAACGGCTTTTGCGACCCCACCTTGTACATGGGTATTATATGCTTCATACATATCCGTGTACTTTTGCATCAGATCAGCATAGAAATCGACATACTCGCTTTTGATGCTCCCGATCGCTTTGGCCATCCTGGACCATAGCTCTGCATAGCTGGTCTGAGTGGAAATACCCTGACTTCTTTGGGCCCCTTCCTGAGGTGAAACAGCCTGTAACGCCTTTTTTTCATCAATCTTAAACTGGTTAACCGAGAAGTTTGCTTTCGTGCGGTTTATGGCAACCTCATGCTGAATAATCCCCAGTGCACGTGCAGTCATTTCTACCCGTTTATTTTGGTTTGCTAGCATCTCAGCCACATCATCCGAGGGTTGCGCGTTGGCATTGGCCGTTTTTAGTTGCTCTACTGCAAGATGAAGTTTGCCAGGGGTGACATCGTCTGCGCTGCTACTTCCTACATATTGATTAAGGGTAACGCGGAGAGCATCAAGGGGATCTTTTGCATTAGAGTCTGCGAGGAGGATGCTCATCTCCTTCAATAATTGGGTATTCGGCTCCATAGGAGAAACAAAATCGGTGTAGGTGTTAGACATCGGTTCACTCAGCAGCGCTTTATTCTCAGTCGAGATAAAGCGAATAGCTGGGGAATTAGTGCTGTTAACCGTAGACATAGATGTACTCCTTTTGCCGCAGCGAACCCGGCCACCGGGTTCGCTGCTTATCATATGAGAGTTAGCGAGTATTTTGTGCGACGTGGGATGCCGTACTATTATTCGCGTTGAATATGGTCTCAGCCATGTTCCTCATTGCTGCATTAGCCTCCGCGGACTTCCTGGCCCCCTGAGTATGCCCATCGGCCAGTGCCTTGTTGGTATCTTGATCCGCACTATTCAATCCAGCCATCTTCTGCTTATCAGCTGCCATTACGCCAGCCGAGCCTTCAATAACCCCTTGTACAGAACGAATGACCTGGTTGCCAGACTCGCCAATCATATGAGCTTTCTGCGTCTCCTGTTGTACAGCGCCATGTTTATCACGCTTGAGCGCGCTATCATAAATATCTCGCGCCTGCGGTTTACTCTGGACAGCCTCAACATCAGGAGAAGGCGGATTGTTCTGCTTAGCCATATTGCCTTGCTTGATTGCGTTCTGGTTCTGTTGAACGCCCAGCTCGGAATTTCTTGCCGATTTCATATTGGTTTTGAGCGAGTTGATGTTTTTATTTACCGCCTTCACCTGATTCATGGTAAGCCCCCCCTGGGCTACACTCCCCAGCACGCCAGAGGCAATTTTACCGTTGCGGTTATCCTTCGCGCCCTCTACTATTTGGGCTCCGGAAAGCTCAGCCGCCTTAACGGCCCTGATGCTCGCGTCAGCAGACATCTTATTCAAATCCGTCTCCTGTTTCCAAAAAACAGAGGTCAATTTGTTACTCAGTTGCAGCAGGTTCATCGAGCCGAATAAGTTGGTGAAAGCACCTCCGGAAGGACCTGTGGCAGTAATATCAGTGCCCCCTTCTACGGCAGCATATGAACTCGCCTGACCGGTTGACGACGAAGTGCTCGTTACCGTCGATACCCCGTTGTTTCTGCTGCTCTCTGCTGATTTATTATTTGACTGTGTGGTATTGAGGTGCTGTGTCAATAAAGCGGGCGCTAACGCTGCAAGGTGTTCTGCTTTATGGATATCTCCCGCAGCCGACACTTTAACGGGGGTATCCATAAGATCCGTTTCTGTCTCTCCGCCATTGCGTTTCTGCGCTGATGTCTTATTGGCATCATCCTCCCCAGCGACCATCAATTTCACAGATTTAGCCGGAGTAGGAGTGTCAATTTCTCCGCCATTGCGTTTCTGTGCTGATGTACTATTAGGATTATCCTCCCCAGCGACCGTCAATTTCAGAGATGTAGCCGGAGTATGAGTGTCAATTTCTCCGCCTTTGCGTTTCTCTTCACCGCTTTTTTTAGCTGTCATATCAGGATGTAAACTTTGTTTCTCCATCATCAGTGACACCATGTCACCTTTTTTGGCCAGTTCCGATATGCTCTGGACATTCCTACTCTCGCCCTGAACGACAACAACTTTACTTGTGTCAGTTTGAGCATTTTGCAGTTGAGCATAATTTACGGGTGAACGTTCACTGCTATTAATTGGAAATGACATATTTATAAAACTCCTTTTTTTTATCTATAGTGAATATATATTTACTGTCGTTTATCCAGCCACGCCGCGCAACTGTCTGGCAATATACTGACTGGCGTGCATCTGGTTTTCCGCCACGGTGGAGATATTTTTGAGGATCTCATTCACCGATTCCATTCGGTGAGTGAAACTGTCAATTGCCCGAGACATCATTTCGTTAAGTAAATCCTGTAAAGCAGCAGAATTCATCAGATCGGCTCTGGCTTTTGCGGCTTCCACCAACATAGTGGCCGCGACAATGCCGACAGCCGCCTGACTGGATGTATTAGCCATCGTCATGACCAACATGCCTTGCTGGCTATAATTAGCCACCTTCGCCACTTGTAAATCGTCCGCACCAAATGAACGGCCAAGCCCCTTGCTGGCTCGCTTAAATAGCTGAGCGACGGTGCTGTCCATAAACCGCTGCACCATGGTTTTGGTGGTTTTCTTAGCCACTTCTTGTCCAACTTCTTCCGCCACTTCCTTTGCAACGTTTTTCCCAAGGGATTTGCTGGCCTCTTGTGCGACATTGCCGCCAAGCTTTTGCATCACCTTGCCCGCGACCTTGCTCATCACGCTACCGGCGACCATCACCCCGGCAACAAGTAGCGCCGCTGCCATGATGGCGGCAATGATTTGCCCCGCCATTTCAGCCGATTCTTTGTCGACACCTAATGACTGAAGGAGGCTGGTAATAACCGGTCCCAGAAGGTCCATCAGGGGTTTAATAACCGCATCCATCAGTGGCTGCATCGCTTCGGCCATGAAGGATCGCCCGGTCACGGCCTGATAAATTTCATCGCCCAACGCCAGCGCTAATCCGACGCCAGCCAGAGCCAGCGAAGCCCCGCCGGTGAACGCCGCGGCGGCAACACTGACTGCGGTGATGACCCAACCCAACACCTTGCCGATGCAACCCATGGTCTTCTGCATTTCTTCGGCTTTACGAACCTGTTCTTCGTATTCTTTGGCCTTTTTTTCTGCGTCTTTGACTGCCGCTTCCGCCAGTTTCTGCTTCAGCTCCGCTGTCGCCTGCAGATCCTCATTGGTACTTTTATTAATAAGCTGCGACATCAGTGCCATCAAAAACGTCAGCGTTTTGCTGTCAGCATCGCTTTGCTTACGTTGCGCTTCGATTGAGTTTTGCTGCTGTGGGTTAAACGAATCAATGACCTTTTGTGACGCAGACTGCGTTGCTTCCAACGCAGAACGTGAGTTTTTTTCAGCACCGATCGCCGGGTTCAGGACTTTATGAGTAAACTCGTTATAGGTAGCTGATGACGTGGCCAGGTTTCTCTGCGCCGTGGCTACCTCCTGTTTTGCGGCGTCAATATCCCTCGCTAGCGCCTCAGATAGCGGCTCCTGCTCTACGGCCTCAGCCTCCAGACTACTGAGTTTGCTTTGTGCCTGGCTGAGGCCAGCCTCGGCTTTACTGACCTCGTGCGAAAGCGTATTAGCCTGCTGCCGGCTGGCTGTAAGGGCATCAACATCGCTGGCCCATTGCACCCCCTGTTGCTCAAGCTGGGTTGCCAGTTCTGAATAACCTTTTGCGCCGCCGGCGAACTCAGCGTTGAGGCTTTGTAACTGGGTCACGAGGTTACTCACTGACATCTCGGTGGCCAGCTGTACCATTTTGCCGAGTAATGCCGTCGCACGGGCGCTGGAAGAAAATTCCGCATCGCTGCCGCCCTTCGCCATTTCTGATTGGCTGTAAAAAGGAGTCTTCAGCTGTGGCATTTCCTGCTTATCGAGGTTAACCCTTGCGCTTTGTCCGCTAATATTTTGTTTAGTCTCAACCAGCATTTTTACAACCTGTTCCGGCGGCAAGGTTTTAACCGCTTCTCGGACAGAACCCAGCAAGGGGTTATTTTTAAGTTCCTTATTACCGAAGCGTTTTAAGTGCTCATTTTGTTTTTTTGTTTCAGTATTACCCACTTCCAGAACGGCCTGATTATCATCACCTGGCATCTGGCTCTCTTTCTGGTACTGTAACAACTGTACGGACCGGTTATCCGTTCTGCTCACTGCATCTGGCATCACTATTCCTCATTTATTTGCTCTTATTCATGAGCATCATTATTCTCGCTATTAATGACATCAAGCGCAGAAAGATAGGCTTGCGCCTTTTCATTTAATAAGGTGTCATTACATCTGCTAATAACGATTTCAAAACATTCACGGGCCTGAATACCCTTTCTTAGCATCAGGTTACATTGGCCGGCATAAAACATTGGCCGGTAGTCCTCTTTCGATAACGAATAAGCAAGCGCATAGAATTCGATAGCTTTCGCATATTTCTTTTTTAGTTGATAGACCGCCCCCATTCCCATGGGATACTCAGGATTATAAAAGTCATAAATGCAGAGTAAACGGAACAGTGATTCAGCATCCTCCAACTTACCGTCGTTATAAAAATCGTAAGCCAGCTTATATAACTCCTGCATGGTCTCATCAGGAACGGCATAAACATCCTTCATGGTGGCACCGTTCTCAATGGCCTCTAGCAGTTGTCCTGCGTAGGCATCTAACTCCTCATCACTTTTAAATATTTCATCGTCATCGAGAAAATCCACTCTATTAGACATAGCAGCCTCTTTCTATATTAATTGATATCATTCGGGAATAACCAATTAACTCAAAGACCAACCCTGAACATGACAAAATAATCATACTGTTGACCTTCGCAAGTTAATACAAAAAAACCGTACAACACCTCGCTACGGCTGTTTCATCGGGGAATTCTGCGATTATTGAGGCGTTGCCTCTTTTTCATTATCTGCCGGATCCATCGGCACCATTCCGGCAGTTTCAACCTGACGAAGCCAGATAAGGACCTCCATCACATCCATCAGCACATCATCATTAAGTGAGATGAAATTGTGCTGGCCGTAAGTACGGTAAAGCCTGCGGGTCAGCGGAATGTTGCGAACGACCGGCACGCCAATTTTTTCTGCATAAGCAATCGCCGCCTGCGCCTTCATATTGGTGCAACGCAGGGCAATAAAGGGCAGCGAAGCGACTTCAGGGTTAAAATAGATCGCCATCGCGATATGCGTGGGGTTAGCCATCACCACCTCGGAATTCCTAACCGCCGCCATCTCTTCCCCGGAAAGAATTTCTTGATGCGCTTGCCGTCTGGCGTTTTTAATTTCCGGGTTACCGTCGCTCTCCTTACGCTCCTGCTTGACCTCATGTTTATCCATTTTTAGATCTTTAAAATGGAGAAAATATTCGACAATAAAATCCCCTATCAACACAAACGCGGACCAGCTAATAAACACCAGCACGGCTTTCAGGGTCAGTGAGACCCAGCACTCCGTCAGAACGGCCAGATCCGCACGATAGAGCGTTAACGCTTGGCGAAGGTCGTTGTGGATCAGGCTGTAGCATGTGCCAACGAACACAAAGAGGTAGCATATGGATTTCACCAACTCTTTTACCGTGCGCATGCTAAAGATTTTTTTTACCCCTTCAACCGGATTAAGGGCTTTGAAATTTAGCTTTATGGCTTCCGTCGCAATAGAAAATTTCGTCTGAAATAAAGTGGCGAAAAACCCAACCAGAGTACAGACAGCAATAAACGGCAGAGAAAGCATAAAGAAAATACGCATCAACGCCATCAGGAAATCATTGATACCAATTTGCGTATTGGACGTCAGCATCATGATATAAAAATTGGTGAAGTCTCTGAAACTCATGCTATACGCCAGGAAATGGATCCCGACCAATAGGATGGCGGTAGTAATGAGATCCTTACTTTTGAAGGTCTGCCCTTTTTTTGATGAATCTTTGCGTTTTTTACTGGTGGGATGCTCTGTTTTTTCTGCCATGACTCTTTCCTCAGGAAATAAATTGTTGGAAGCCTGAAATAGAGAACATTTGTAGCGGTTTCTCAGACAACGACTGAAATCCATAGAAAAGGAAAATCGCAAACGCAATAAAACTCTTAATCGTTAGCGACAGGGAAAACGGGTTGAGCTGTGGGCAATAGCGCGCAAACACCCCGAGGAGCATTTCCGCCACCATCATCACCAACATCACCGGTGCCGCAAGCAGGATGCTGTTTTGCATGAGAACAGTGACCAGTTGACCGGCCTGCTCCCAATGGATGCCATCCAGCGAGCTGCCCCGCGGGAGCATCTCATAACTTTGTACCATGACTTCCATTAGCAGGCGCATTCCTCCGCTGGCGAAGAAAATAGCCCCCAAGGCAAAGTTCAGAAAGCTCGATAAAATCGAGCTTTGCACACCATTGACGGGGTCAATACTGTCGCTGATGCTCGCACCGCGTTGGTTATCGAGTATTTCACCCAGCCCGATAGCCACCCAGAAAGGTAAACACAGGCTAGACGCCAAAATCAAACCTATGATGCTCTCTTTAATGAGAATAATAAGCCAGCCCTGCTCTGGCATTACGGTCGTCGCCAGGCAGGGCCAGAGACCAATTATCGTCAGCGAGATAAGCGTATTCTTGATAATCAGGTTGGAAAGAACCCGCTCTCCCAGCACTGGCAACATATAGAAGATAATGGCCAGCCGCGCGTAGATCATGACAAAAATAAACACGCTTTGCTGAAAATTAAGATAAAGAGCAACAAACAGCATATATTTACCGTTTTAGCGAAAAGCCATATAAAAAGCCTGTGTGGCAAAATTCATCATTTCAGCAGAAAACCACTCCATCAGCATAAAAATGCTGGCAAATACCGCCAGCATTTTCAGCCCAAAAGGCAGCGTTTGTTCCTGAATTTGCATAACCGTCTGGAAAAGGCCAACGATAATACCGACGATAGTGGCGAAGGCGATAGGAACCGCGGTCAGCTTTAACACAATAATGAGCGCGGAATTACCAATAAACAATACATTACTCATGATGCCATCAGATCGGCGTACTGTGCGATCAGTCCTTTGGTTAATAAAGTCCAACCATTCATTGACACAAATAGAATGAGTTTAATCGGGATTGAGATAGTCACCGGACTCATCATCATCATACCCAGCGCCAGTAATATACTGGAGACCACCATATCGATTACCACGAAGGGAACGTAAAGATAGAAAGCAATCTTAAATGCGCTCTGAATTTCGCTCAGCGCATAAGCAGGCATCAGGGTCATTAATGACAAGCTGGATAATTCATGGTCCTCAATTTCAGGTGCAGGCTCACCGCTTCTTTGCTGCTGCACTTTATTAAAAAAGAGGATTAAGTCGCGGTCGGAATAATTGACCAGGTAATCGCGATAGCTTCCCAGCCCTTCGTCCATTAATTGAGTGACAGAACTGCTGTTATTGAAGTCTATATGGTTTGATTCAATATAACTGGAAATATTCTGGCACACCGGCATCATAACAAAAGCACTTAAAATCAGTGCGACACCATTCAGCGTCAACGTGGAGGGGACCTGTTGGATCCCCAGAGCGTTGCGAACCATTATCAGCACGATGGAGAATTTAATAAAGCAGGTCCCCCCGGCAATAATGAAAGGTAACAAGGAAAAGAGCGACAGCACCGCAATTAAAGAAATATCGTTACTTAGCATCGGGAAGTTCCGTTGTCCCCACCAGAGTGGGATTAACGTGATTGACCTCCACCGCCAGAGCTCCGTTCTCCAGCGCCACCAATTCGCCGCGGGCGAAAAGCTTTTTATTCAAATAGATTTTAATGTTCCGTTCCGACTCAGGGTTGAGCGCTAACGCCATACCGGGCTTAATTCCGTCGACTTCCGCCAGCGTGACGGTCCGCCCGTCCAGCACAAACTCAAGATCGACAGGCAAACTCGCCCAGTCGAGCAAAACTTCTTCTTCCCGATATTCCTGGTAATACTCTTCTAACTGTTCTTCCACAATAACCTCTTGGTTCAGGTGATAACTTAATCGGTAAAGACGGCGACGACCGATGGCTAAATGGACAAAATTCTGCTTAATCAGCAGCAAGTCGCCGGTGGCAACGTCAACCAGTTGGGCAAGGCTAAGCGGGCTGTATCCCAACACGTATTGCAAATGCAATGGCACCCTGTCGGCAGTAATCGTCGGCGTACATTCAACGTTTTCTTCCGTATCTGGCCAGTCAAGGCACAATAGCGGACAAGGTACGGCGGGCAGCGACAGCACCTTTGGCGGCAGAGGCGCCGAGGATGTGGCGATTTCTACCGCATCCAGAACCTTTTCCACATACATAAAGCTAAGCTGTAAATGATTCAGCCAGCGGGCCACGTAGTTAAGCGGGACCTCCCGCCATGGGACATCGGGGAGATGTGCGTCCATCTCCAGTAACCAGACGTCAACGTTAAACCAGGCCTGTCTCTGGCGACCTTGCTCATCACGAAGCGACAGTTCCAGGTAGCGTTCTTCGGCGCTGAACTCTACGATCTCGCTGCCAGGGTGCTGGTTACTCAGCAGTATCAGCGCCGCCTGGTTACTGTCTCGCTGGCGCAAATGACTTCGCAGACTCATTCTTGCTCCTCATCCTGCTGCTGCTGATACGGTTGGCGTTGCTGCTGCTGTTCGTCCCGCTCCTTCTGTGATCGCAGTAGTTCGGGTGTGAGGCTCGTCAAACTACCCATATTGCGCAACAGTGCATCTGCCGCGCGGACATCAGAGGGCAGAAGTGTGACATTTCCCTCGCGGCGAGCTTCTGTCGGAATCGATACTTTGACCGAATGGTCGCCGGACCATCGTTGGAACTGGAAGTCCACTTCCAGCGTCTGGTTTTCGCTCACTGGCTTAACCTCGTTACCCACTCGCAGGGCCTGAGCCTTAAGTTGTTGGAGCGTCGCGGGAACGCTTTTGCCTTGCGTCGTGATTTCACCCTGCGGTGGCAATATGCTATTCGCCTGTTTATCGCCCTGGGAAAGCGCACGTAATTCTCCTGCGTCATCCTTTGGCAGCTTTTGTCTAGGCTGACGCCCCGACTCAGACGTTGAAGCAAAGCGTGCTGAAGTACTGACACTGGCAGCGTTTGCTGCGGACATGACCGGTGATGTTTCCGCAGCCACAACCTCCGATTGAGAGGGAGAAAGTGCCGATGCTTTCGCAATGTCTGCATGTGTCGCCAGTGCGGCCGCAACGAATTGTACAGGTGCAGGCTGCCGACTTTTTGCGGAAGCGTTGACGAACACGCTGGCGTTGAGCATCGGTTCGGATTTTTGCGCCATCACGCTTTCCGCGCTGGCAATGAGCATCGGTTCGGTTTTTTGCGCCATCGCGCTTTCGGCACCGCCTGCTGTTTTAGGCAGGCTATTTTTCATCGCTGCAACGGTTTTTTCAGGCGTGTTTGGCATTACTGCCTGACCCGGGGCGACTAAGCCCCTCTGTCCACGCTGGGTAACGTCCTTCTGAGTCTTCCCAAAGTCAGCTGTCTGTACAGTGATTGCGGAAATATCGTGTTTGCGCGGCTGCTTTTGCGTGTGCGTTATGCTCCCGCCCTGAGACTGGGTATTAATTAACTGAACCTGTATGTCTGGCGGCAATAGAACAACCGGCATCGGGCTATCGCCACGCGGATTGTCCTGTTTCTTTTTTTTAATCCGTTTGAAAAAGGCGGCATCATCCGCGGATGAATCACTTTTTAGCGCGAGTTTTACGCTGACTTCAGAAATTTTTTCTACCATAGCCCGCAATCTCCTGAATTTCATTTTCTGCATTGTTGTCGCAGCGGCGCATATATTCGCGGCGCAGAGGCTGCAAATAATAGGAAAGTTTGTAATGCTTTTTTTCAAGCTGGGTCATGGAGGCGCGATATTGATGGAGAGTCTGCTCCTGCTTATATTGTTCATTTTCCAACTGGTTTATTTTATGCATAACCAGCTGTTGATGCGCAATTAATGCCCCCTGCTGTCTTATTCCCCTATAAATATCCGCTCTGCAGTGTAACCCGGCAGGCGTTAACATTTTTATCTGCTGGTTAATATCCTCACACTCTTGCTGGTGTTGAGCTATTTGCTGTCTGAGTTGCGCTAAACGATTTTCTATTTTGGCGATATCACCTTGCAGAACCTGCTGTTTACGCTCTAACATGCAGACAAATTCACGCCCTTTACGCCACGCTTCCATATAAGCATTCCAGGCAAGTCGGCATGTCCGTTTTCTCAGTCATGCTCTGTTGAAGAAAGGCTTCCATCTGATCCTTTCGGTCAAAAGCGGCATCGTTATCTGGATTCTCTCCTCGCCGATATTCACCAAGATCCAGATACAGCTGCATATCTTTCTGGCGCACCAAATATTCCCGAAAGCGCGTCGACAGCTGACGATGTTCCGGGCTGGTTACCTGTACAAATACGCGACTGATGCTCTGCATGACGTCAATTGCGGGGTAGTGACCTTTTGCCGCCAGCTTTCTACTGAGGTAAATATGTCCATCCAGGATTGAGCGCACTTCATCCCCTATCACATCGGATTCTTCTTCATTCTCAATAAGTACCGTGTAAAACGCGGTAATCGAGCCGGTCAAAAAGCGTCCTGGTCGTTCCAGCAGTTTAGGCAACGCCTCAAAGACAGAGGCAGGATAGCCTCGACGGGCCGGCAGCTCTCCCATGCTCAACGCCACGTCGCGCAACGCTCGGGCATAGCGGGTAATCGAATCGACGAACAGCAGGACATTCTTTCCTCGATCGCTAAAGAACTCGGCTATTGTTGTGGCTATCTGCGCCGCATTACAGCGTTCTACACAGGAACGATCTGACGTGGCATACACCAGAACGATCTGTGAACAACGTGAAGATTGTTTGAGTTCTTCCACGAATTCGGTGACTTCACGTCCGCGTTCGCCAATAAGACCGATGACGTAAATATCCGCTTCAGAATGTTCGACGATCATGCTCATCAGGGAGGTTTTACCGCAGCCTGCCGCCGCAAAAATCCCCATACGCTGCCCCTGTCCGCAGGTCAACAGCCCATCAATCGCTTTGACGCCCGTAGCCAGAGGCTCGACTATCGGTTTACGCTGTGTAAAATCGCGGGGCGAACCGCTGACTTCACGGCTTTTTGCACCGATCAAGGGTGACTGGACCGAATCGTCCAGGCGCCCGCGAACAGTACCGGTTGCGTCAATGATGGCCCCGGCGATATTTTCATGTACATCGATACGAAAGGGCTTACCGGTAGGCAGCAGAACATTGCTGCGGGAAAAACCCTGATTGTCATTAAGCAAGCTCAGTAATGTATGTTCCTTACTGAAGCCGATCACCTGGGCCTGGCCAAGCAGTTCCGGTTCGAGTAAGGACTTCTGAATATCGCAAATCTCGCCGATTCGGGTCCCAGGCAAATGTGCTTCAATCACATTGCCCTGGATACGTAAGGGATGAGCGAGATGGACCAGGCATTGCGCAACCATCGTAGTCACCTCAGTGATTAAACCAGGACAGAACGGTATTCCTGCAAAATGCTCAGGAAGTGATCCAACATCAACATAAAGTCTTCAGGAGATTGCAGATGCTTCTCTTTCACCTGCGCGCGCAGTTCGATATCCCCATCGACCGGATAGAGACATGGCTGTCCGGTATAAAAGACGTCTTCGTTATAGCTCATCATTAGCGGTAGCAAATTCGCGCTGCAATAACTTAAAGATTCCGGTGCCTGTTGTACTATTTTGGCCCACACCCAGACTTCATCATCTTCGCTGCGCAAATGAATAGTCGGAATATCATCTTTCATTTTAAGCGAGATGGTTGAGTGGTTACTCAGGTCGTTATCCAGAATATCCCTCATACCCGCATCATTAAGCATTGTGGAAATCAGTGCAGCAATATCGTATTTCATCTTTACCTCAAACTAGTTTTATAGCGAACCTATGACATCAACGTCCACGCCGGGAGCAACGTCACCATAAGAAAGCACTTCCATTTCCGGATAGCTGCCTTCAATAATTTTTTTCACAAAGCGACGGATATCCTGCGAGACCATCAAAATAATGTCTCGGGCGCTGGCACCTTTTTCATTAATACATTTGTCCAGAATTTCAATAATACTTTCCGTTTCTGGCGGTGACAGATTAATAAAAGTTCCCGCGGAAGTCTGACGAATTCCATCGCGTACCAAACTTTCCATGTCATGTGACATAACCAGCGTTTGCAATTGCCCATTAACAGCAAAGCGGTTGGAGATATAGCGTGACAACACGGCGCGCACATGCTCTACCAACATAATAGGATCCTTCTCTTTAGGAGCCCATTGCACTAATGCCTCAAGAATAAGACGCATATTGCGTATAGAGATCCGCTCTTGCAACAGTCGCTGGAAAACCTCGGTAATACGTTGGACGGTGTTATTTCGATAACACTCTTTCAGTAACTCAGGATATTTACTCTCCAGATCGTCAAGCAGCGTTTTGGCCTCCTGAATGCCGAAGAACTCTGATATATTGTGAACCAGCAAGGTAGAGACGCAGGCATAAAATTCATCAATCGCCGTTCTTAAGTGGAATCCAAGCTGTAAAGACGTTTCGTGACGTTCTTCAGGGATCCAGTAAGCGATACCCTGAGCCGTCTCTATAGGCTGAACGCTTTCATCAATAATTTGCAGCTCATCTCCCCGCATTAAGACCTTACACATACCGGGTAAAATATCGTATGAGGCCACGTGAATTTCATTAAATGCTACAGACAGTCTTCCCCGTTCCATCCGCTGGTCATAATTCATCACCACTTCCGGAAGGCGAACGCCATATTCGATAAAGAAGTTACGCTTAAGCAAAGAACATAAATTATGTTCATGGAAATAGTCTTCGTACCCACTCCAGGCTGTGATAATCAGCGGGATCGTTTCAGGAATATATTCACCATCGATCATCACGGGTTTACTTTTTAGCGCGGGTTCTTCTTCCTCTTGTACCGCGTCAGCGGCAGGCTTGCTGCCATTTTTTTTATCTAATTTATCCTTGATGAAAATCCCTATCAATAACGCCGCTAATAAAGTAAACACCGGTAATGGGAAGCCAGGCAATAACCCCATCGCAATAGCCAGTACCGCAGTGATAAGCAGGATAAACTTATTCGAGAACATATCCTGTATAATTTTAGCACCAAGGTTGCTGTTCTCACTGTTATTCACGCGAGTAACGATAAGACCGCCGCTTATTGAGATTAACAGCGCTGGAATTTGCGCAACCAGGGCATCACCGATGGTCAATAGAGTAAAGACCGACATGGCGTGGGATAAATCCATACCGTGCTGCAAGGTGCCAACGGCGATGCCGCCCAACAGGTTAACGAAGATAATAATAATCCCCGCGATGGCGTCACCTTTAATAAACTTCATCGCCCCATCAAGAGCACCGTAAAGCTGGCTCTCGGCTTCGAGATCGCTACGACGTCGTTTGACATCCTTTTCATCGATAACGCCGGCTTTCAGATCGGCATCAATGCTCATCTGCTTGCCTGGCATAGCGTCCAGTGAGAACCGTGCTGCCACCTCAGCGATTCGCTCCGACCCCTTGGTAATAACGATAAACTGCACAATGGTGACGATAAAGAAGATCACAAAGCCCACCACCAGGTTATCCGCGATAACGAACTCCCCGAAGCTGGCGATAATTTCCCCGGCGTCCGCATCCGCCAGAACCAGACGAGTAGTACTGATCGAGATCGCGAGGCGAAAAATGGTACTTATTAATAAAATCGACGGAAAGGTCGAAAAATCCAGGATCCTGGTGATATAAAAAGAACCAAGAAAAATTAACAAAGCCATTGTCAGGTTGAGGCCAATAAGAAAATCGACCAAATACGTTGGCAACGGAATAATCAACATTACAATGACCATCACCATTATCGTTAGGATAATAAGTTCGGGTCTGTTGCGTATTTCTAAAATGAATCTTCTAAGCATGAGTATTTACACATCAATCCACAGCAGACAGGTTGAGCTGCCCACGGTTATTTATAATATTCGTTCCAGATGCCAGTGTTTTTCTCTTTCTCGACTATCTTTTTCAGTAGTCCAGCCAGGTGGTCAATAACAGCATCGTGATAAATAGCATCGATAAAAAGAGACTCAGGGGTTTTATTATAAACATTGCGCAATTCCTGAATAACGATTGCCCGTTGTTTAACCCAAAGCAAAGACATAAAATTCTTACTGAACTCTGTTAACGCTAATTTAAATTCGTCTACGTCAACCAGCCCCTTGATATAGAGCCCGACTATATCCGCTTCACTCAGCATCAACTGACCATTTCTCATCTGTTCCAGAAATGTGAATTTGGCGAAACTCTCATTTAACAGCAGGTCCAGCGTGTGAAGCATGCGCGCATCGCTCAATTTTGCGCTAAGTGGACCGAACTCGGATGAGTGGATGCCGGGCTCATTGGCCTTCATGTCAGCAATCAGGGCGGACATCGTGAAAGCTAATAAGCAAGCTCTATTCTCATAACCATAAGCGTCAATCCAGTCTTTGTAGATAAAGCCCGCAGGCATTTCCAGTTCAAGAAAATTAAGATAGCTGTTGCGTAGATCCTTAGCTGAAAGCCGTCCATTGCCGTTGCGCCGGCGGAACCTTTTCGCCAGGGGGCCGACGTTGATGCCTGACTGCATTTTCTTGCTATCACCGAATTTTTCTAAATCAGCAATCGCTTCTTTTATCTTCTTTTTCTGAAGTTCAGAAAGCTTACGGCTTAGCAGCATTTCACGGAGCGCAAGCATTAAATCACTGTCATTAGGAAATAGCTGACGAGCGAAATTCAATAAGTTATTCAGGTCACGCAGTTTGGCCACATGCTTTATCAGCGTGTCCAGCTTCTCATCCGCCTGATCTTCCAACATCGAGGAGGCAAAATCGTTAACTGCGCTGTCATTTCTACGTCCGGGTCTGCTGAAGCGGACAAGCGCACTGAGGAGATCAGCCATTTCTTCAGCGGCATTTTTTATCTCCTCCTGCAAATTGACAGGAAGCGCATCCTCAGTCGCATCATAAACAGGCTGACCGGTGCGACTCTCTGGCATTTTATTTTGAATACGGTTTAAGTTAACGCCAGCAACGGAACGTATGTCCATGACTTACCTGATCCCTAATTGTTTTTCATCGTTTCACGTAACATGTTGACCGTTGATTTCAGCGTGACCTCATTCCCCGCCAAATTACGGCCCAGCACAGGATTGTTATTATCCTCCCGCCCCTGCCAGGTTTCCCCGCCTGCGAGCAGCGAAGGCTGGATAAGGAACAGACGAACCATTTTCTTATGACTGGTGTAGCTGTAATCAAAGAGCTTGCCTAGGACAGGGATATCACGAAGCACCGGAATACCTATGCTGTGATAGTCGTCCTGATCGCGGCTGTACCCCCCCACCAACAGGCTATAACCTACCGGCACGCGCGCTTCGGTGCTGATCTGCGTGTTATTCACCATTGGCAATGTATCCACATTCTCGGTTTTACCCTCAGCGTTGAGCGGCAACCCGCCATCCTGAATATTCAGAATCATTTCGATCTCCTGCTGGCGCTGTGCTAAACGCGGCAAAACGCTGATCATCGTGCCATAGGTGATCTTTTCGAGGGAAGAGTTACGCTCCCCAACCAGCTTGGCGTAGAAGCTGCTGTTATTATCAAACAGCGCAGGGACATTTTCCTGCGTCAAGATTTCAGGTCGTGAAACCACCTGAGCGTTCCCCTTCTTCGCCAGCGCGGTCACATCCGCGAGGAAATGAAGGCTTGACTGCGGGTTCAGCGAGCTGGTGTTAAAAGTGACGCCGGAATTGCCCATTTTTGCGGCCCCCTGCCAACGAACACCAAGCTCGTTAATATCATCCTTCGCGATATCAATAATCCACAGGGAAAGCTGGATCTGTTGCTTAGGAATATCAATCGCGTTGACTAAATCCTCAACAAAACTGACCTGCCGCTCTGACCCCTGAATAAGCAGACTGTTGGTGTCGGAGTAACCCACAATGTTGATAGCCGACGGCTCAATGGGATCTGGCTCAAAGTTACGCTTCGCTGCCGGTGCCGTATTGAAAGAGGGCAACGGTGGAAAATTACCTTTCTGCGTCGCTGACGCCGCTTCAAGCGCCGTGCGGGTATCATGATCTACCGTGATGTTTGCTGTACCCGATGCAGAACGTCCGCTGCGATTAACATTATTATTGTTCAGCAGTTGGTTCAATACTGTCGCCACGCCGGGCACGGTAATGGGAACATCGCGCTGCGTAAAATGACGATCGTTGACAAAGGTATTTTTCAGTTTGATCACGCGGATCGTGGTTTCACCCGTGCCTGGCCGTGCATAGGTTGCGTCAATATACTTTGCCGCTGCGGTAATTAGCTCCACATACACCGGCGGACCCGAGGCGTAAAACGAACCAGAACGCCCGTCTGAACGTAGCGGAAAACGCGCATCATAGAGCCCGGACGACTTCAGATAAGCAACCAGCCGATCAAATGGCGCATAGGACAGGCGTACCACACTGCTTTGCATTTCACTGCTGTCATAAACATAGACGGAGCTACCATCGTCATACCAAATAAGCCCAGTACGGGAAGCCAGCGTGTTCAGCAACTCTTTGGGTTTAGTCAGATCGAAATTTCCAGAAACCTTTTTTTTGGCCGCCTCATTGCTGACAATAAAGGGTTTATTGAGCACGCCGCCGATAACAAAAAAGAGTTGCTGCACGCTATTATTACTGGCGACATAGGTATTTTCGCTTTCGCGCGCGTTATTCATAATGTCGATCGCACCGCCCTGCATTTCCCGGGTATCCAGAAGTGCAGCGGCCGCAGAATGGCAGCTTAACGCGCCCGCCAGTACATACGGCATATAGCGGCCGAATGTTTTCGTAATTATCTTATTCATGAAGCAAGTCTTCCAATTTTTTAAACTCTCTTGGTGTAATGCCAAAAAATGATTTTATTTCACTCGAAAAGTGAGATGACGACGCGTAGCCATTATTTCCCGCAATAGCCGCGATCGAGTTATCTTTCTCTATCAGTTGCAAAGCGCTACAGGCAGCGCGCCAAAGGCGGAGTTGTTTTTTAGGACCCCGGCTAAATGCATCATGGCAAAGTTTTCGAAAATAAGATTCGGACACACCATATATCTTACTGGCATTACGGATCTTGTGGTTGTCGCTCTCTTTGTCTTCATTCATTACCTGGTTTAACAGGAAATTTGCAATCCAATAGCTTTCAACATTCCTGATAAAGGAGTACACAGTTTCCAGACGGAAATCTTGCTGTTTCAGCATGGCGTAAATCAGCACACCTATTATTGATTTGTTCTGTTCCCCCAGCATGACGGCCAGATTTCTCTCAGTGTGAAATAATACTGCGCTATCTTCTTCATGCTCGACCCGGCTGGCATAATATCCGCGAGATTTAGCCTGATAATCTAAAAATGAGAAAAGTGTTGTTGTCTGCGACATGGTAAGCACATCAAGACTCCATGCACCGCTAAAAATAACTTTCATACTATCCTGTGTGGATAATATAATTGCCTCGCGAATTTGTTTTCGAATAACACCCGGAAACTCCTCCATAGCCGAGGTGAGGAAAGTCATAACAGATTCGTTACTCTGTGGTCTTGCAAACAACAAGCCATTATTTAATTCAATACTTGAATCGTTCACATTAAACGATGTTGCCATGCGTTCGCTAGCATGGTCTCTTTGCGATATCATGTTCTGTTGCTGGCACTGAGCATCGTTAACACACATAGTTTTATCTCACCTCAGTAAGCTCAGCAATAAAATTTACGGGAACGTAATAGTCATAATGTAATTACCGCAAACTCGAATTCCAGTGAAATTTATCAGAAAAATCTCGGTGGTCAACATCAAGGCTGTCTCTTATACACATCTC
>CAMLBO010000070.1 GCA_946478305.1 uncultured Enterobacterales bacterium | reverse complement strand
CAACAGACGCTCGTAAGCATCGGCGATATGTTGTTCGTTGAAGGTCTCGGTGAAGCTAAGATCCAACTTGGTGGTTTGCAAACGGTGCTTGTGCTCAAGACCCGGCACTTTGTTCAGCACTTCAATCTCGATACCTTCATCCGGTTGCAGACGAATGGTCAGTTTGTTCTGCGGTAACTGTTGGTAAGAATCACGGAACAGGTTCAGCGCAGGGGTTTTAAAATAGACCACCACTTCTGAACATTTGGTCGGCAGACGCTTACCGGTACGCAGGTAGAACGGCACGCCAGCCCATTGCCAGTTGTCGATATCTACGCGAATAGAGACGAAAGTTTCCGTGGTACTGGATTTTTTTGCGCCCTCTTCTTCCAGATAACCAGGCACTTTTTTGCCCTGCACGAAACCGGCGGTGTACTGACCACGCACCGTATTTTCACGGACATTGGACTGATCGATGCGACGCAGGGAACGCAGTACTTTGACCTTTTCATCACGGATACGGTCAGTACTCAGGTCAGCCGGAGGCGACATGGCGATCATGGTCAGAATTTGCAGCAGGTGGTTCTGGATCATGTCACGCATCTGACCGGCTTCATCGAAGTAACCCCAACGGCCTTCGATACCTACCTCTTCAGCCACGGTGATCTGCACGTGGTCGATGGTGCGGTTGTCCCAGTTACTGGCGAACAGGTTGTTGGCGAAACGCAGCGCCAGCAGGTTAAGTACCGTTTCTTTACCCAAATAGTGGTCGATACGGTAAACCTGTGACTCAGCAAAGTATTCCGCCACCTGATCGTTAATAACCTGAGAAGATTCCAGCGAGTGGCCCAATGGTTTTTCCATCACGACGCGTGCAGGTTCTTTGTTCAGACCGGCTTCGCCCAGACCACGGCAGATAGCGCCGAAGTGGCTTGGAGCGATAGCAAAGTAGTTAATGGTGGCGCGATTTTTCTGGTCGAGCATTTTGCCCAACACTTTAAAATGTTTCAGATCATTGACATCAAGGTTGCAGAATTCAAGACGGGCACTGAGCTTTTCCCACAGTTGCGGGGCAATTTCCTCTTTCATGAAAGTGGTCAGCGCTTCTTTGACAACGTCGGTATACGCCGCTTTGTCCCACTCTGCACGGCCAACACCGATGATTTTGGTGTCAGGATGGATGTGGCCAGCTTTTTCCAGCTGGTACAAGGAAGGCAACAGTTTACGACGCGCAAGATCGCCCTTCGCACCGAAAATAACCAGGTCACACGCCTGGGCTGTCTGGGTTACCGCCATGTTCTTCTCCTTAATGCAAGAATGCAGGATATATTGTAATTTTATTTCAGCAACAATGTACTCTGATTGGTTAGCGCGCGTAAACCTCGATCTAAAACGTTAATAAATGAATAAAAACCACATATTTTGTCACAGATGTTAAAACTGGCATAAAAAGCGCTGAATTCTGTAATTTTATGACAAATATGGAGGGGATTTACCATACTGAAATTTAGATCCCGGTCATACTCTGAGGAGAAAAGCTTTAAATTCACCACATTGCTTCTGCCAACCCCATCAGCCTCGTAGTATATTTTCATCAAACCGACATGATTTCCTCTTTTCATAGAAATCGTTGAAACCTATGAGTGGCGCGCAAATGAACACATTGGAAAAGATCCAAAGCCATCTGGACATCCTGAGCAAGTCTGAAAGAAAAGTCGCCGAGGTTATTCTTGCCTCTCCCCAGACCGCTATCCATTGCAGTATTGCCACCCTGGCCCGCATGGCAGATGTCAGTGAACCCACCGTAAACCGTTTTTGCCGCCGGCTCGATACCAAAGGCTTCCCTGACTTCAAGCTGCATCTGGCTCAGAGTCTCGCCAACGGCACGCCTTATGTGAACCGCAATGTCGATGAAGGCGATGCCGCTGATGCGTATACCAGCAAGATATTTGAATCCACCATGGCAACGCTGGATCAGGTCAAAAATACCCTGGATATCAGCGCCGTTAATCGTGCAGTAGATTTGCTGACCCAGGCGAAGAAAATCTCTTTTTTTGGCCTGGGTGCTTCAGCAGCCGTGGCGCATGACGCCATGAATAAGTTTTTTCGCTTCAACATCCCGGTGGTCTACTTTGATGACATCGTGATGCAACGGATGAGCTGTATGAACTGTACCGAAGGGGATGTGGTGGTACTGATATCTCATACTGGCCGTACCAAGAACCTGGTCGAGCTGGCGCATTTGGCCCGTGAGAATGACGCCACGGTGATCGCCATTACTTCCCAGAATACCCCGCTTGCCAATGAGGCCACGCTGGCGCTGTTGCTCGACGTGCCTGAAGATACCGACGTTTATATGCCAATGGTGTCGCGCATTGCTCAACTGACTCTGATTGACGTACTGGCAACCGGATTTACTTTGCGACGCGGGGCAAAATTCAGAGATAACCTGAAGCGGGTCAAGGAAGCGCTTAAAGAATCGCGCTTTGATAAAGACGCGCCCATTTCTAATGTTTTCGACTAAGCGTAGTCTGATTGATAAAGAAGTTCCCACTGTTTTTTTTTGCAACACACTTGTTCACCAGTCAACGGAGTAAGACATGTCCAGAAGGCTCAGAAGAACCAAAATTGTTTGTACCCTCGGCCCCGCCACCGATCGCGACAATAACCTGGAAAAGATCATTGCTGCCGGCGCTAACGTCGTGCGTATGAACTTCTCCCACGGCACCGCTGAAGACCACATCATTCGCGCCAATAAAGTGCGTGAAATCGCGGCGCGTCTTGGCCGCCATGTGGCGATCCTCGGTGACCTGCAGGGACCTAAAATTCGCGTGTCGACCTTCAAAGAAGGCAAGGTTTTCCTGAATATCGGCGACAAATTCCTGCTTGATGCCAACATGGGCAAAGGCGAAGGCGACAAAGAGAAAGTCGGTATCGACTATAAAGGTTTGCCTGCTGACGTTGTACCTGGCGATATTCTGCTGCTCGACGACGGTCGTGTGCAGCTGAAAGTGCTGGAAGTTCAGGGCATGAAAGTGTTCACCGAAGTGACCGTGGGCGGCCCGCTGTCCAACAACAAAGGCATCAACAAGCTTGGCGGTGGTCTGTCTGCCGAAGCGCTGACGGAAAAAGACAAAGCCGACATCGTGACTGCAGCTAAAATTGGTGTCGACTATCTGGCCGTCTCTTTCCCGCGTACTGGCGAAGATTTGAATTACGCACGCCGTCTTGCGCGTGATGCTGGCTGTAATGCGCAAATTGTCTCTAAAGTTGAACGGGCTGAAGCCGTGGCTTCTGACGAAGCCATGGATGACATTATTCTGGCCTCGGACGTAGTGATGGTAGCCCGTGGCGATTTGGGCGTTGAAATTGGTGACCCGGAATTGGTCGGGATCCAGAAGAAACTGATCCGTCGCGCCCGTAAACTGAACCGCGCGGTGATCACAGCAACGCAGATGATGGAATCGATGATCACCAATCCGATGCCAACCCGTGCTGAAGTGATGGACGTCGCCAACGCCGTGCTCGATGGTACCGATGCCGTAATGCTCTCTGCGGAAACGGCCGCCGGTCAGTACCCTTCTGAAACCGTAGCCGCGATGGCACGCGTTTGTCTGGGCGCTGAGAAGATCCCAAGCATCAACGTGTCAAAACACCGTTTGGATGTGGAGTTCGACAACATTGAAGAAGCCATTGCGATGTCTTCCATGTATGCCGCCAACCACCTGAAAGGCGTCACAGCCATCATTGCGATGACTGAATCTGGCCGTACGGCGCTGATGATGTCGCGTATCAGCTCCGGTCTGCCGATTTTCGCCATGTCCCGTCATGAACATACGCTGAACCTCACCGCTATCTATCGCGGTGTTACACCCGTGTTCTTTGACAGCAACAGTGATGGCGTGGCCGCAGCCCACGATGCTATCGCCCTGCTGCGTGACAAAGGTTATCTGCTCTCCGGTGATTTGGTGATTGTGACTCAGGGTGACGTCATGAGTACCATCGGCACCACCAATACCAGCCGCGTATTACGCGTCGATTAATGACAATAAGCACATAAAGCGGAGGGACTGAGTTTCTTTATTTTTCCCTCGATTTATTAAGCCAGTTCATCAGAACTGGCTTTTTTCATTTACTTCGCCCTTTTTTCATTATCCCTCTTTACTATTATCTTCATCTTTATTAAATAAGACTTAAGTCTCATTTAATATAGTTCGAAATAAAGCCAATACGCGCAAAAATATTAAGGGTAAATATTCCATAATCGCCTTTCATTACCCCATTTCACACACTCATTTGTCATAAGAAATAAGGAGGAATCTGATGGGGTTTATGTATGAAAGTGAAATTTACGTATCTTTTAGTGACGCGCGTCACAAAAAAACATCAATTTTGCTTCTTTACGTCGAATACCCCTTACTGACATTGAATGATAATGATTTGCATTTATAATGATCCTCATTGGCTAAATCCTTGTATCACCCCGCCCAAAGGAATTTATACAAAATTAAAGCCTGTTAATTTTATTTAAAGAGATATATTACACCACGCCTTGCATCAATGCAGGGATCGCCCCTGCCTGATGATAAATCAGTCTCACTCAACCCTCCCGACAATGGCCGGCGGCTTCCCCACGCCTGCGCGGCTCTAAAAGGGAAAAGACAGGAACCGGTAATGAGCCAAATACATTATTCTGCAGCAGACTCTTCAGCGTCATTAATTCCCCCAAGTCAGGGTTTTATTTTCAATCAGAATAGTACTGAGGAGTGGCAGGCACAGATTGAAAATGGCCTTGAAATAATCAAAAGCCATATTAACAGCAAGGAAAAACCCTTTTCTGGTGTTACACCCGCTGAATTAGCTGACCAGTTTCGCCATATTGATCTGACTAAGCCACTACCCGGCACAAGATTAGCCCTCGAAGAGCTGGATGATTTATATCTGCAGCATGCCGTATATTTCCATCATCCCAAATACCTCGCCCATCTTAATTGCCCGACCGTCGTTCCCGCCCAACTCGCAGAACTTTTCATCAGCGCCATTAACTCCTCTGTCGACACCTGGGACCAGAGTGCAGGCGGCACGCTGATTGAACAAAAGGTGATTGACTGGACGCTGGCGCGTATCCAGTTCGGCCCGCAGTCCGACGGTATTTTCACCAGTGGCGGTACGCAGTCAAACCTGATGGCGATGCTGCTGGCACGTGATGCTTATTGTAAGCGCACCCGGCCTGAACATAATATTAAATACCAGGGCTTACCACCGGAGGCTAGCCGCTGGCGTATCTTCAGCTCGCAGGTCAGCCATTTCAGCATTCAGAAATCCGCTGCGCTACTGGGTCTGGGTTATGACGCCGTGGTACCCGTGGCCTGCGACAGCGCTTTTCGCATGGACATCAACGCACTGAATCAAGAGATCGCACGCTGTCATGCCGAAGACCTGATCCCGATCGCTATTGTCGCCACCGCTGGCACCACTGACTTTGGCAGCATCGACCCGCTGACCGCTATCGCTGAAATCTGTCGCCGTGAAAAAGTCTGGATGCACGTTGATGCCGCTTACGGCTGTGGTCTGCTGGTTTCACCGCAGCACCGCCAGCGCATTGACGGCATTCATCTGGCCGATTCAGTCACGGTCGACTACCACAAGTCATTCTTCCAGCCGGTCAGTTGCAGCGCCTTCCTGCTTAGTGACCAGAAGCATTTCGAGCACGTCACCTGCTACGCCGATTACCTCAATCCGTTAAGCGCAAGGCTTGAAGGCACGCCGAATCTGGTCAACAAAAGCATTCAAACTACACGACGTTTCGACGCACTGAAAATGTGGCTGACCCTGCGCATCATGGGCCAGCAGGCGCTGGGGGAATCTTTCGATACCCTGCTGGCGCTGGCAACCAATGCGCACCAACAACTTGTCGCACATCCGAACATTGAGATCCTACACAAACCCGAGCTGAGCACGCTGGTGTTTCGCTTCATTCCCCGCCAGTTACTGAGCGATGAGCAGATTGACACCGTTAATGCTGATATTCGCAAAGCCATGCTCCGTACCGGTAACGCGGTGATCGCAGGGACAAAAGTACAACAACGTCAGTATCTGAAATTCACCCTGCTCAACCCGATGACTACGCCAGAGGATATTGCTGATGTGGTTCGTTTGATCGCGCATTACGGCCAGGAATTGAGCCGTGCTGCACTGAACGCTGAACAAGGTCAATAACAGGAATTCACCATGCCGAATCTCAATAACCCGACCCAAACCTATGATTTTATCGCCATTGGTATTGGCCCGTTTAACCTCGGTCTGGCCTGCCTGACTGAACCGGTAAAAGCGCTGAATGGCCTGTTCCTCGATCAAAATGAGGGCTTCGACTGGCACACCGGTATGATGCTCGAAAGTGCCATGTTACAGACACCGTTCATGGCCGATCTGGTAACGCTGGCCGACCCCACCAGCCGTTTCAGTTTTCTTAATTATCTGAAGCAGAAAGGGAAAATCTACTCATTCTACATCCGTGAAAACTTCTTCATGATGCGCAAAGAGTTTAACCAATATTGCCAGTGGGCCTGCGAACAGCTGACCAATCTGCAGTTCTCCACCCGCGTGGAGCAGGTCATCTGGAGCGAAGAGGAGCAGTGCTATCTGATTGAGGCACGCTCTACCCAAGGTGGTGATAAACGAATTTATCGTGCCAAAAAGCTGGTGCTCGGTACCGGGCCTTCTCCGTGGCTGCCCTCCTGCGCCCGCGACGTCAGCCGTCATGTTCATCATTCCAGCGTGTATCTGCCCAACAAAGAGCAAGTGCAGCAATCGAAATCCGTCACCGTGGTCGGCAGCGGCCAGAGCGCAGCCGAGATCTTCTACGACCTGCTGTCAGATATTGAAAAACATCACTATCAGTTGACCTGGGTGACCCGCGCACCGCGCTTTTACCCGCTCGAATACAGCAAACTGACGCTGGAGATGACCTCACCGGAGTACATCGACTATTTCCACGACCTGCCGATGGGCAAACGTGACCAGCTTAACCGCGAACAGAAAGGCCTCTATAAAGGCATCAACATCAGTTTAATCAATGATATATATGACCTGATGTACACCAAGCGCCTCGACGGGCCATTGAACGTGAATCTATATACCCACTCGGAACTGACCGGGATGACCCGCCACCACAATGGCGCGCTGGAGATGACATTCCTGCAACAAGAACAGCAGCAGGAGTACCGCCACAGTAGCGACTCAGTCATTCTGGCGACCGGCTATGGCTATCAGGCACCACAGTGTATTGAAGGCATCCATTCACGCATTCAGTGGGATGATGCCGGTCGCTACGCCGTTAACCGCAATTACAGCATCGATGCCGACAACCAGATTTTTGTACAAAACGCTGAGTTACATACTCACGGCTTTGTCACGCCGGATCTCGGTATGGCCTGTTATCGCAACAGCAGCATTATCCGCGCCATGTTGGGTGAAGACGTCTACCCGATTGAACAGGCCATTGCCTTCCAGACCTTCTGTGCCCGCGGGCTGTAAGGAGCCAAACGATGCTTAAAACACAATCCGAAGCCCTGTTTTCACGCTCTTGCGAGGCCGGGGAACTCACGCTGCGCAGGCTGCTTTTTCCGCAGGATGCCGACACCCTGCACCGCTGGATCACACAGCCCTATGCCCACTTCTGGGGCATGCAGGAAAGTCACCGGGATGAGGTAGAAACCTTCTATCGCAACCTGACCGTAAATAATCCGCATGCCGCCTTAATCGGCGAACATGAGGGTAAACCGGCTTTTTTGATCGAATGTTATCCGGTACAGGACGATCCGCTGCATGAACATTACGACGTACAGCCGGGTGATATCGGCATGCACATTTTATTGTCGCCACCTGACTGCCCGCTGCCAGGTTTCAGCTGGCAGGTATTTTCTACGGTGATGGAATACCTGTTCAGTCTGCCAGACGTGTCACGGGTAGTGGTCGAGCCCGATGTGCGCAACGACAAAATTCACTGGCTGAACAAACGCGCCGGTTTCCGCTATCAGCGCCAAATCAAGCTTCAACATAAAACGGCCTGGCTGGCATTTTGCCAGCGCGATGATTATTTACTGGCCTGCCAGAAGGAAAAAAATCTCATGAATACGCCATTAGCCATGCAAACCGGTCAGCATCTTCAGCCGCAACACTGGGCAAAAGCCAATGCGCTGTTGTTACGTAAATGCTTGTCTGAACTGGCTCACGAACGACTGATCGAACCGATCTCTTCTGGCCAGTCTGCGGACTGGACCAGCTATCAGCTCGCCGTACCAGGCAGCGAAGTCGAATACCGTTTCCGTGCCCGCGAACTGCCGCTCAACGACTGGCTGATTGAACTCGAGAGCATTCAGCGGCTTGATAACCAGACGCCTCAACCTCTGGATGCCCTGCAATTCATCATCGAATTCGCCGAACAGATCGGGATTTTGCAGGCGATGTTACCCACCTATATGGAAGAGATCTCCAGCACGCTGTATGGCAGTGCATGGAAGCTTGAGAACAACCGCACCACCGCAGCAGAACTCAGCCAGGCAGATTTCCAGACTGTTGAAAGCAGCATGACCGAAGGCCATCCAAGTTTTATTGCTAATAATGGCCGCATTGGTTTTGATGCCGCTGACTACGTACGCTACACGCCGGAAGCAGCCAGCCCGATAAAGCTGGTATGGGTGGCAGTGCATCATGAGAAAGCGCATTTCGCCAGCGTGGACAACTTGCCGTATGAAAAACTCATTACCGAAGAACTGGGTGAAGCGCAGATCGCCGCCTTTACTGCAACACTAACCGGTCGTGGCGTCGACTCGAAAAATTACTACTTTATGCCAGTCCATCCCTGGCAGTGGCAGAACAAATTGCTCACCGTGTTCGCCCCGGATATTGCACGCAATTTTCTGATTTATCTCGGTGAAGGCGAAGACAGCTATGTGGCGCAGCAATCCATCCGCACCTTCTATAACGCCAGCCAGCCGACGCACCGTTATGTGAAAACTGCCTTGTCTATCCTCAACATGGGCTTTATGCGCGGGCTGTCACCGTATTACATGGCAACGACACCGGGCATCAACGCATGGCTGGCTGAACTGGTGGAAAACGACACCTTCCTGCAGGCAATGGGGTTCAGCATTTTGCAGGAAGTCGCCTCGCTGGGTTATCACAACCACTACTTCGAGCGGGCGATTAAAGGCGACAGCGCCTACAAAAAAATGTTTGCCGCACTGTGGCGAGAAAACCCGGTGGCACTGCTGCAACCCGACCAGCGCCTGATGACCATGGCTGCCCTGCTGCACACGGATTTCAACGGTGACGCGCTGATCGTCGAGATGATACGTTCATCCGGCCTTGAGCCTGCCGTCTGGCTTAAGCGCTATACCACGGCATATCTCAGCCCGCTGCTGCACTGTTTCTATCACTATGATTTAGTGTTTATGCCGCACGGCGAAAACCTGATCCTGCTGTTTGAAAACAACGCGCCGGTTAAAGCCTACATGAAAGATATCGCCGAGGAGATTGCGGTGATGAATCCCGATGCAGACCTGCCTGAAAAAGCCAAACGTCTGGCGGTAGATGTACCGGATGAGCTGAAAATTTTGTCGATTTTTACCGACGTTTTTGCCGGCGTGTTCCGCTTTATATCGCGTATTCTTGAGGAGCAATGCGTAATGAAAGCTGATGATTTCTGGCGAGTAGTGGCCGACACCGTACATGACTACCAGCGTCAATATCCGCTACTGAAAGAGAAGTTTGCCCACTACGACCTGTTCTGCCCGGCGTTCACTCACTCATGCCTGAATCGCCTGCAACTGGCGAACAATCAGCAGATGATCAATCTCTCGGACCCGGCGCAAAACCTCAAGTTTGCCGGCACGCTGGACAACCCAATCGCACCTTTCAAGCACCGATAATGAACGCCTGATCGTTCATCATTTTATTGCTGTTATTCAGCGCGGCCTGTGCAGGCCGCGTTTTCTGTTTTATTGGAGCTTTTACCATGTCGTCCGTATTCCAACCGGCTGAGCAGCTAAACCGCCGCCAGTGGCTATTTCCGCTATCACTGGTGTTGTTCGAATTCGCCACCTATATCGCTCACGATATGATCCAACCCGGCATGTTGCAGGTGATCAGTGATTTCAGCGCCAGCGCAGACTGGGTGTCTGCCTCCCTGACCGCTTATCTGTGCGGCGGGATTATGCTGCAATGGCTGCTTGGCCCACTGTCTGACCGCGTAGGCCGCCGCCCTGTTCTGCTGACCGGCGTAGTCTTTTTTATCGTCACCTGCCTTGGGACCCTGCTGACGCAGACCATTGAGCAATTCATTCTGATGCGTTTCTTACAGGGCATGAGTCTGTGCTTTATCGGCGCAGTCGGTTACGCCGCGATCCAGGAAGCGTTCAGTGAAAGTCTGAGTATCAAACTGATGGCCCTGATGGCTAACATTACGCTGATTGCCCCGCTACTCGGTCCGCTGGCAGGCGCCGCTTTTATTCACTATGCGCCGTGGAAAGCAATGTTTGGTCTGTTTGCACTGGTATCATTTTTTGCATGGTGGGGGTTATGGCGCAGTATGCCGGAAACAGCACCGCGTGACGGCCAGTCGTTCTCGCTGCGCCGCGTATTGGGAGATTACCAGCAGGTCATAACCAACAAACGCGTAGTATATGGTTCGCTCTCGATTGGTCTGGTGACCCTGCCTTTGCTGGCCTGGGTAGCACAGTCGCCGGTGATTTTGATTCAGGATGCGGGGATGCCACCATTGCAGTATGGCTGGCTACAGGTGCCTATTTTTGCCGGGCTGATCGCAGGTAACCTGCTTCTGAGTCAATTAAGCGGCAAAGTAAAAGTCAGCACACCTGTCTGGTTAGGCATTATCCCGCTGGTATTGGGACTGGGCATTGCTGCTGCCAGCGCGACATTTTTCGAACAGGCCTGGGGCGGTATTATTACCGGGTTAAGTCTGTACGCCTTGGGTTCGGGTCTGGTTAACGCGGGGCTATACCGCATGACATTGTTTTCCAGCACTGTCGGTAAAGGCACAGTTGCGGCGGCGTTGGGACTTATCACGATTCTGGTGTTCGCACTGGGGATTGAGGTCGCGAAACAGCTCTATTTTGCGGCAGGGATTGATCTCTTCCATCAATTTGGTCTGGTGAGCGGCATCGCGGCAGCTGTGTTGATCGCGCTATATATGCGCGCCCGGGCGGCAGCAAGAAAATGAATTGAATCATCAGAAACAAAAAAGGCTGAGTTAATCTCAGCCTTTTTTGATTTAACGCTGCCGGTTACTTCGGATAGAGCTCATCGCGGGAATACGGTTCAATCTCGCCGGGTTTGCGCGTTTTCAGCAGCTTGAGGATCCAAGTGTACTGCTCCGGGTTAGGACCAACCAGGATTTCCACTTCTTCGTTCATGCGGCGCGCAATCTGATGATCATCGGCAGTCGCCAGATCATCCATTGGCGGGCGGATATAAATATCCAGGCGGTTCTCACGTCCGTTATAGACTGGGAACAGCGGGACAATGGCAGCACGACAGACTTTCATCAAACGACCAACGGCTGGCAACGTTGCTTTGTAAGTCGCGAAGAAATCTACGAACTCACTATGCTCTGCACCATGATCCTGGTCGGGCAGATAATAACCCCAGTAGCCCTGCCGAACCGAACTGATGAATGGCTTAATGCCGTCATTACGGGCATGCATGCGCCCGCCATAGCGGCGGCGTACCGTGTTCCATAAATAGTCAGTCAATGGGTTTTTCTGGTTATGGAACATGGCTGCCATGGGCTGTCCACTGGCAGCCAACAGCATCGCTGGAATATCTACGGCCCAACCATGGGGCACCAGAAAAATGATGTTCTTACCATCAGCCTTAAGTTGATCAATAATTTCTTTGCCATGCCAATGAACGCGGCTCAGCACTTTTTCGGGGTTACGGCAGGCCAGTTCAGCCATCATCACCATTGACTGTGGCGCGGCGGCGAACATTTCGTCAATGATATGTTCGCGTTCGGCTTCAGCCACTTCCGGCATGCAATAAAGCAAGTTTATGCGGGCGCGACGACGCGCCCCTTTCGCCAACTTACCGGCCAGACGGCCAAGAGTCCCCAAAATAGGGTCACGAATTTTGGCGGGAACATACGCCATTGCGGCCATTGCGCCCACACCAACCCACACCCCCCAATAGCGCGGGTGATAAAAGGCTTTTTGAAACTGAGGGATAAATTCAACGGTCGATTTTTTCTCTGGCTGCATAAACGGCTCTGAAGACAATGTTCTTAAGACAACAATCGTTCAATGATAAGTGCAGAGCACTCATTTGCAAAGAAACTCACGACATTGTATTAACGAAGAAAAGCTAATAACGGGCAAAACGACACGAAGATGCAGTGTATTTTGCCCATCAGCGGAAGGCAGAAACGCCGAGTTTACAACTCAGTTGAGTTTCAATTGAGGAATAACCTGTTTCACGGTAGCCAGATACTCACTGCGATCTTTACCAGTAAGTCCTTCAGAGCGCGGCAGTTTGGCAGTTAATGGGTTAACGGCTAACTGATTAATCCACATTTCAAAATGCAGATGCGGGCCGGTTGAACGCCCGGTGTTACCGGATAGCGCAATGCGGTCACCGCGTTTAATCTTCTGACCTGGTTTCACGAGAATTTTACGCAGATGCATATAACGGGTCATGTATTGGCGACCATGGCGTATTGCCACGTAGTTGCCAGCTGCCCCGCCATTTTTCGCGACCATCACTTCCCCATCACCCACGGCAAGCACCGGCGTGCCGACCGGTACCGCAAAGTCTACGCCACGGTGTGGCGCAATACGTCCGGTGACCGGGTTAAGACGACGCGGGTTGAAATTGGAGGAAACGCGGAACTGCTTGATGGTAGGAAAGCGCAGGAAACCACGCGCCAGCCCGCTGCCATTGCGGTCATAGAACTTGCCGTCTTCAGCGCGGATGGCATAATAATCTTTGCCGCCGCTGCGCATACGTACGCCCTGCAGCTGGCTTTGTTCGCTTTTGCCATCCAGTACTTCCCGCGACATCAGCACGGCGAATTCATCGCCTTTGCGTAATTTTTTGAAATCGAGCTGCCACTGCAAGGCTTTGATAACAGCGCTGATTTCGCCGCTGGTAAGCCCTGCGGCTTTCGCACTGGTGACAAAACTGCCATCCAGACGCCCTTTCAGCACGCTATCTTTCCACTCACCTTGCAACGTTTCCAGACTGGATTTAAAGCCGGTACCGGAACGGTCATAAGTGTAGGTTTCGCGTCGGGATTTCTCCCAGGTCATGCGCTGTAACTCACCGTCATCATTGAGGGTCCATGACAGTTGCTGGCCCACTTTCAGGTTACGCAGATCAGTGTCAGCAGAGGCCAGCGCGGCTATATCAGACATATCGATACCGTACTGATTCAAAATACTGCTCAGCGTGTCGCCAGTCGAGACCACATATTCATGAACGCCAGTTTCTGACTCGACCTTTTCATCAAGATCGTCTTGTGGGATATCTTCTGCCGGCGGCGGCTGGTCGATGGGTTCACTGGCTTCAGGAAGCAGTGAACGCACCTGTTCACTGTCGAGTTCGATATGTTTAACAATGGGCTTATTTTCGAATAAATCGTGTTCTGGGTGGTAAACGAACGGTTTCCATACGGCCACGGCAAGTGTGACGACGGTAAGCGACCCCAGCATAACGCGATGGGGCCGTGGAAGGTTGTTATACGCCAGAGCGATAGAACGGGCTATCAGCTGCACTTTGATACTGTCCTTTTAATCTTACTTCAGGCAGCTCACGTATTGGTCAGTCAGATGTGACAGGAAGTTCACATAACTGTCCTTACCCAATGCGATCCCGCTCCCCAGCGGATCCAATGTGCCCATACGCACTGTTGTTCCCTGGGCAACGGCATTAATTACGGCCGGCCTGAATTGTGGCTCAGCAAAAACACACACTGCTTTTTGCTCAACCAACTGAGTTCGAATGAGATGTAATCGCTGCGCGCCGGGTTGAATCTCGGGATTGACCGTAAAGTGGCCAAGTGGCGAAAGGCCGAAGTGTTTTTCAAAATAGCCATAGGCGTCATGAAAAACGAAATATCCCTTACCCTGCACAGGCTGCAGCATCTTACCAAGGTTTTTGTCAACTTTTGTCAAGCTATCTTCAAACTGTTTTAAGTTGGCGTCTAATTTGTCTTTCTTCTGTGGCATTAGTTCCAATAATTTTGCATGAATTGCGATCGCGGTCTGTTTTGCAATCTCTGGTGACATCCAAACATGCATATTGTACTCACCGTGATGATGGTCATCGCCGCTCTCACCGTGCCCATGATCATGCTCATCTTCGTCATGATCGCCTTTTTGCAGGAGGGGTACGACGGTACTTAATGTGGCGATTTCCACCTGACGATTTGGCGACAGCTGCGCGGCAGACTTGGTCATAAAAGCTTCCATCTCCGGCCCCACCCACACCACCAGATCGGCACGGCGCATTTTTTGTAAGTCTGACGGTCGCAGGGCAAAATCATGCGGCGATGCGCCATCAGGCAGCAGGATTTCCGTAGGCGTTACGCCATCGGCAATGGCGGAGGCGATAAAACCCAGTGGACGCACCGAGGCTACGACCGAAGCCTGAGCCGTGTTTAACGTAAAGCCTGAGACTAACGCTGCGGCGAATAACATCCGTTTAAAGGTCTTATTGTTCTGTATCATAGGGGATTAACTCATCATCATTAGGGTGTAACTGGTTATTTATGCGAAAACGCAATATTATAACATTCGATTTGTTCTGCAAGGCATCACTGACATGCCCACTTTAGCCACACTACACAATATTTCGGTCACTTTCGGCTCCCGGCGCGTACTGTCGGATATTTCGCTGACATTGCAGCCCGGAAAAATACTAACCCTGCTCGGCCCAAACGGCGCCGGGAAATCTACGCTAGTACGCGTGGTGCTCGGCCTGGTCGCCCCCACCAGTGGCACTCTTACCCGGCAACCCGGTCTGCGTATTGGTTACGTGCCGCAAAAACTGCATCTAGATGCCACCATGCCACTGACGGTCAGCCGCTTTATGCGCCTTAAGCCCGGCGTTAAGCGTGAGGATATTTTACCCGCGCTAAAACGCGTGCAGGCCGCTCATCTGATTGACCAGCCGATGCAAAAACTGTCCGGCGGTGAAAATCAGCGGGTTTTGCTGGCCCGTGCGCTGATGAACAGCCCTCAACTGCTGGTCCTCGATGAACCCACTCAGGGCGTTGACGTCAACGGACAGCTGGCGCTGTATAACTTGATCGACAGCCTGCGCTGTGAGCTCGGCTGCGCAGTGCTGATGGTGTCTCATGACCTGCATCTGGTGATGGCGAAAACCGACGAGGTTTTATGCCTGAACGAACACATCTGCTGTTCCGGGTCACCGGAGGTGGTGTCTATGCATCCGGAATTTATTGCCATGTTTGGCAATCGTGGTGCAGAACAGTTGGCAATTTATCGCCACCACCATAATCACCGTCACGATTTAAAGGGAAAAGTTATTTTGCGTAATAGCGGAGGCCGTGACACATGATTGAGTTATTACTCCCCGGCTGGCTGGCCGGTATTTTGCTGGCGACGGCGGCAGGCCCACTGGGCTCGTTTGTGGTCTGGCGACGCATGTCCTACTTCGGCGATACCCTCGCCCATGCTTCTTTGCTCGGCGTCGCTTTCGGTCTGCTGCTGAATATTAATCCGTTTTATGCGGTGATTGTGGTGACTCTGCTGCTGGCACTGCTGTTGGTGATTCTGGAGCGCAAACCTCACCTCGCCGTCGATACACTGCTCGGCATCATGGCGCACAGTGCGCTGTCGCTGGGCCTGGTGGTAGTGAGTCTGATGTCTAATGTGCGCGTTGACCTGATGGCTTATCTGTTTGGGGATTTACTGTCCGTGACCCTCAGCGATATCTGGATGATTGGCGTTGGCGTTGCGGTGGTGATTGCCGTTCTGTGCTGGCAGTGGCGTTCGCTGTTGTCGATGACTATCAGCCCTGAACTGGCCCACGTCGATGGCGTGAATCTGCAGCGCTCGCGCATCATACTGATGCTGGTTACTGCGCTAACTATCGGCCTGGCTATGAAGTTTGTCGGGGCGTTGATCATCACCTCACTGCTTATTATTCCTGCTGCGACGGCGCGCCGCTTTGCCAAAACACCGGAGCAGATGGCGCTGGTTGCCATTGCCGTTGGCATTCTTGCCGTCACCGGTGGCCTGACTTTCTCGGCGTTTTATGACACCCCGGCAGGACCATCGGTAGTATTATGCGCGGCGATTATGTTTATGCTGAGCCTGACGAAGAAACAGGTGGCATAACTTTTTAGCGTCTGAAAAATTCCGCCGTATAAATGCCATAAAAAAACGGACGCCCAATGTAGCGTCCGTTTTTTCGATCAAAGAGCGCGTTAAGGTCTATTCAGGACGCGTCATGCCGAAGTGTTTGTAAGCATGATTCGTCGCCATACGACCGCGCGGCGTGCGCTGAATAAAACCCTGCTGAATCAAGAAGGGTTCGATGACGTCTTCAATGGTTTCGCGCTCTTCACCAATCGCGGCGGCCAGGTTATCGAGGCCAACCGGTCCTCCGGTAAATTTGTCGATAATAGCCAGCAGCAGTTTACGGTCCATATAGTCAAAACCTTCTGCATCCACGTCCAGCATATCCAAAGCACCATTGGCGGTATCACCGTTGATAGTACCGTCACCTTTCACTTCAGCGAAGTCACGCACGCGGCGCAGGAGGCGGTTGGCTATACGCGGCGTCCCACGTGAACGGCGAGCTATCTGATGCGCACCCTCTGGCGAAAGCTGCAGCCCCAGACAGTTGGCACTGCGTCCGACGATATGCTGTAAATCCGCCACCTGATAAAATTCCAGGCGCTGAACAATACCGAAACGATCACGCAGCGGCGACGTCAGGGAACCGGCACGAGTCGTCGCGCCCACCAGCGTAAACGGGGGAAGATCAAGCTTGATAGAGCGTGCCGCAGGGCCTTCGCCGATCATAATATCCAACTGATAATCTTCCATCGCCGGATAGAGAATCTCTTCCACCACCGGGGACAGGCGATGGATTTCATCAATGAACAGCACATCATGAGGTTCAAGATTGGTGAGCATCGCCGCCAGATCGCCAGCCTTTTCCAGAACAGGGCCCGATGTCGTGCGCAAATTCACGCCCATCTCATTAGCCACGATATTTGCCAGCGTAGTCTTACCCAAGCCTGGAGGGCCAAAAATCAGCAGGTGATCGAGCGCATCACCACGCTGCTTGGCCGCCTGAATGAATATTTCCATCTGCGAGCGCACATGCGGCTGACCGACATACTCGGAAAGCATCTTAGGGCGTATCGCCCGGTCGATGACCTCCTCTTCGGTGATCACATCAGGCGAAATCAGGCGATCTGCTTCTATCATCTCTTACCTCACAGAGCCGCGCGCAAGGCGTCTCTAATCAATGTTTCGCAATCCACGCCCAGTTTGGCCACTTTACTTATCATGCGGCTTGCCTCCGGTGGCTTATACCCCAGGGAGATAAGGGCTGAAACCGCTTCACCTTCAGCATCTGACTCTTTTGCCTGCGACGATGTTGCAGGCAGCGTGATATCGGTATGGTTATTGAAAAGGTCGCCGTTTAACCCTTTAAAGCGGTCTTTCATTTCAACCACTAACCGCTCTGCAGTCTTCTTACCTACGCCCGGCAATTTGATCAGTGTCGTGACTTCTTCCTTCTCTACAGCGCTGACAAACTGCTGCGCCGACATACCGGAGAGGATCGCCAGCGCCAGTTTAGGCCCAACGCCATTGACTTTAATGAGTTCACGGAACAGCGCGCGTTCTTGTTTATCGTTGAAGCCGTACAGCAGTTGGGCGTCCTCGCGAACGATAAACTGCGTGAAAACGATAGCCTCTTTACCCAGATCCGGTAATTCATAAAAACAGGTCATCGGCATATGCACTTCGTAGCCTACGCCGTTAGTTTCCAACAGCACCAGCGGTGGCTGTTTTTCCAGAATAATACCTCTGAGTCGACCTATCACTTTCACCTTCCTATGTTGAATTGACCTGACAGAATACTGCGCTGTTTATATCATAAAAAAGGCTGGATGGATATCCAGCCCCATCGCTTTCGGACAGCTAGCGCATTCTGCCCCGCGTCATTTGTAATTTGTCACTGCTCAGGCGAATCGCGTTCTGGTTCATATGGCAATGCGTGATAGCAATCGCCAGCGCATCAGCCGCATCGGACTGTGGATTGGCCGGTAACTTCAGCAGCGAGCGGACCATATGTTGAACCTGAGACTTCTCGGCCGCACCTGTACCCACTACCGTTTGCTTGACCTGACGCGCCGCATATTCAAACACCGGTAAATCCTGGTTTACTGCCGCCACAATCGCCGCACCGCGTGCCTGTCCGAGCTTCAGGGCTGAATCCGGATTTTTCGCCATAAAGACGGATTCAATGGCAAAAAAATCGGGCTGAAATTGGGTAATAATCTCGCTGACACCGGCATAGATCAGTTTCAGGCGCGTCGGCATATCATCCACTACCGTACGAATACACCCGCTACCAAGATAACTCAGCTGTCTTCCTGTCTGGCGGATAATGCCATAGCCGGTAACGCGTGAACCGGGGTCAATCCCCAGAATTATAGCCATAGCCAATTAACGCCTTGTGTGTCGTTTTACATCAATGAGGGGAAGTATATACCGCAGGGGGGATAATTTGATAACCCGCCGGTGAACAGGCCACCGGCGGAAGGGAGCATTACAGAGTTTCTGCAATCTCATCGGAGATTTCACCGTTGTGGTAAACCTCCTGCACATCATCACAATCTTCCAGCATGTCAATCAGGCGCAACAGTTTTGGCGCAGTGTCTGCATCCATATCGGCTTTGGTCGATGGGATCATGGTCACTTCGGCAGAATCGGCCTTAAAGCCTGCAGCTTCCAATGCGTCTTTCACTTCACCCATATTTTCCCAGGCAGTGAACACATCAATCGCACCGTCGTCGTAAGAGACGATATCTTCTGCCCCTGCTTCAAGCGAAGCTTCCATCACGGCATCTTCATCCAGACCGGGTGCAAAAGTGATCACGCCTTTCTTGGAGAATAAATAGGCCACTGAGCCATCTGTTCCCAGATTCCCGCCGGTTTTGTTGAAGGCATGACGCACTTCAGCCACCGTACGGTTACGGTTGTCACTCAGGCACTCAACCATAACGGCAGAACCACCCGGACCGTAGCCTTCATAAATGATGGTTTCCATGTTGGTATCATCATCACCGCCGACACCACGCGCTACCGCACGGTTCAGGGTGTCACGGGTCATGTTATTGGCCAGTGCTTTGTCGATTGCAGCGCGCAGACGCGGGTTAGCGCCCGGATCGCCACCACCAAGTTTCGCGGCGGTCACCAGCTCGCGAATAATCTTGGTAAAAATTTTGCCACGTTTTGAATCCTGCGCCGCTTTACGGTGCTTGGTATTGGCCCACTTACTGTGACCTGCCATAAAAAATCTCCAGTTAGTCTAATCAGACTCAATAGTTACAAATTCTTCAATCGCCTGCTGGTTACTCGGTGACACCGTCAACGCTGCCGCAGCAGATTTGTCGAGCCACTGGTACGCAAGATGTTCAGTGATTTCCACATCTCGCTCTTCGGGTAGTGCCAGACAGAACCAATGTTCTTTGTTACGGGTCACGCCGGGAGCATAGCGATAACGCAAATGAGCAAACAGCTCAAACTCCACACAACGCTGGCAGTTCAGTAACGGCAGATTTTCACCTGCAATATCGATACCGACCTCTTCCAGGACTTCACGCTGCGCGGTGTGTTCCGGGGACTCCCCCTCTTCCAGGCTGCCGGTGACCGACTGCCAGAAATTCGGGTCATCCCGTCGTTGAAGCATCAGCACCCGGCCGGTGTTGCTGGCGTAGATGACGCACAGTATCGACTCAGGACGCTTATGACTCATCAGTTATTCTCTGAATTTGTGTCCGTTGTCGCTTCTTTTGCCACATCTTTCTTCGCAACCACCGCAATACCCAGCTCCAGCAGCGATGCAGGGTTAGCAAAACTTGGTGCTTCGGTCATCAGACAGGCTGCTGCAGTGGTTTTCGGGAAAGCGATAACGTCACGGATGTTATCGGTACCGGTCAGCAGCATCACCAGACGGTCCAGACCAAATGCCAGGCCAGCATGCGGTGGTGTGCCGTATTTCAGGGCATCGAGCAGGAAGCCAAACTTCTCGCGCTGCTCGTGTTCATTGATACCCAGAATACCGAAGACCGTTTGCTGCATTTCGCTGCGGTGAATACGCACGGAACCGCCGCCCACTTCGTAACCGTTAATGACCATGTCGTAGGCGTTGGCAATCGCGGAAACCGGATTGGCCGCCAGCTCTTCCGCTGTCATCTCTTTCGGGGCAGTGAACGGATGGTGCATGGCAGACAGGCCGCCTTCGTCGGTGTCTTCGAACATTGGGAAGTCGATCACCCACAGCGGTGCCCACATCTCTTCGTTAGTGATTTTCAGGTCACGGCCCACTTTCAGACGCAGCGCGCCGATAGCGTCAGTCACGATTTTGGCGCTTGCGGCGCCGAAGAAGATCATGTCGCCATCTTGTGCACCAGTGCGGCCGATTAGCGCCAGCAGTAACTCTTCATTCAGGAACTTAGCTACCGGGCTCTGAATGCCTTCCAGACCTTTGGCGATGTCATTGACCTTGATATAAGCCAGACCTTTTGCGCCATAAATTTCGATAAATTTGGCGTATTCGTCGATCTGTTTGCGGCTCAGGGTTGCGCCGCCCGGAACGCGCAGCGCAGCCACACGCCCTTTCGGGTCATTAGCCGGGTCAGCAAAGACTTTAAACTCGATATCTTTGAACAAATCAGCAACGTCCACCAGCTCCATCGGGTTACGCAGGTCAGGTTTATCTGAACCATAGCGACGCATCGCTTCAGCGAAGGTCATGACCGGGAAATCGCCCAGCTCCACGCCTTTGACTTCCGTCCAAAGTTCGCGGGCCAGTTTCTCCATGACTTCGCGTACTTGTTCAGCGCTCATGAATGAGGTTTCGACATCGATCTGGGTAAATTCAGGCTGACGGTCAGCACGGAGATCTTCGTCACGGAAGCATTTCACGATTTGGTAATAACGGTCAAAACCAGACATCATCAGCAGCTGTTTGAACAGTTGTGGCGACTGCGGCAAGGCGTAGAATTTACCTTTGTGCACGCGGCTTGGTACCAGATAGTCACGCGCACCTTCCGGCGTGGCTTTGGTCAGCATCGGGGTTTCAATGTCGAGGAAGTCATGGCTGTCCATGAAGCGGCGCACCAGGCTGGTGATTTTCGCACGCGCCTTCAGGCGGTTAGCCATCTCAGGGCGACGCAGATCCAGATAGCGGTATTTCAGGCGTGCTTCTTCAGTATTGACGTGGTTGGAGTCCAGCGGCAGGGATTCTGAACGGTTAATAATGTTCAGATGACTTGCGAACACTTCAACTTCACCGGTCGCCATCTCTTTATTAAACTGGCTTTCCGGACGCGCACGCACGGTGCCGGTAATTTGGATACAGAACTCGTTACGCAGTTCAGAAGCCAGCTTGTAAGCGTCGCCCTGGTCCGGATCGAAGAAAACCTGAACGATGCCTTCACGGTCACGCATATCGATGAAAATCAAACCGCCCAAATCACGACGACGATTAACCCAGCCACACAACGTCACTTCCTGGCCCACGTTGGACGCATTCAGTTTTCCACAATATACAGTACGCATAACGGTATCCTTTTGATCCTACTACCCGGCCACATGGCACACGGGAACAGAAACGGTTATTCACTCTGGTCGCTCACTCGCAAAAATTTGCGGCATGCGGAATAGGTTTGCTTATGTTAGAAATCTAAGGTTCTAAAAAAGGCGGCCATTATAAAGGAATTTCCCTCTCAGGATAAGAGTGAAGACGCGCTGCACGCCGCTGATTTCCATCGTTAACCTCTGCCACACATAATTTAACAATATTATCGACATTCGCGTCCACGCCTTAGCATAAACTCGCCAGAACCTTTTTATAGGTAGCAGACAAAGGATTTTACGTACTAATCTTCTTGCCGCTCACCTTCATTGAAAAAACCGGGAGCCAAAACCGATGAAACTTGACCCAAAAACCACTGCACTGGTACTTATCGATTTACAAAAAGGTATTTTGCCTTTTGCCGGCGGCCCGCACAGTGCCCAACAGGTACTGGATAATGCCACCCACCTGGCTACGCGTTTCCGCAAACAGGGTTCACCGGTAGTGATGGTGCGCGTTGGCTGGTCTGACACCTTTGCCGATGCGCTGAAACAGGAAGTGGATGTCCCGGTCAACATGCCTGAAGGCGGCTTACCTGCAGTGTGGTGGGAATTCCCTGAGCAGCTTGCCGTGACCGACAGCGACATCCAGGTGATTAAACGCCAGTGGGGCGCATTCTATGGCACAGATTTGGATCTGCAACTGCGTCGCCGTGGCATTAAAACCATCGTACTGGCAGGAATTTCAACCAACATCGGCGTTGAGTCTACCGCGCGAAATGCCTGGGAGCATGGCTATGAACTGGTGATCGCCGAAGATGCCTGCAGCGCGCACAACGATGACCATCACCAGTCCAGCGTTAAAAATATCTTCCCTCGTATCTCCCGGGTACGTTCTACCGCCGAGGTGCTTGCCGCCCTGCCGCAGTAAGGTTAGTCTGGCAAAACTGAATCATTACGCCGCCTGTATGGCGGCGTTTTAATAAGGATATTGCCCTATGTATATTGGATTGCCTCAGTGGCACCACAGCGCCTGGAACCGTATTGGCCTGCGTGACCTCGCTGATTATGCGCAATACTTTAACTGCGTTGAAGGCAACACCACGTTTTATGCGCTGCCGAAACCGGAAGTGGTTATGCGCTGGCGCGATATGACACCGGACAGTTTTCGTTTCTGCTTCAAATTCCCTTCTGCCATCAGCCACAAAGCCGCCCTGCGCGATTGCCAGGCAGATTTAGAGGCCTTCTATCAATGCATCGAGCCGCTGGGAGAACGCATCGGCCAGTTGTGGTTACAACTTCCTGCCGCCTTTGCGCCTGCTGACCTGGATTGTTTATGGCAATTTATGGACGCCTTACCTCGCGGTTTTGATTACGGTGTTGAAGTACGGCATCAACAATTTTTTAATAAGGGCGAGGAAGAGCGGGCGCTCAATCAGGGTTTGCACCAGCGAATAATTAACCGCGCAATGCTTGACAGCCGGCCAGTACACAGCGCAAAACCTCACACCGAAGCCGTGCGTGAAGCCCAACGTAAAAAACCGGTGTTGCCGGTCCATGCGCTGGTCACCGCAGATAGCCCGATCGTACGGTTCATCGGCGGTGATGTGCTGGAGGACAATAAAAAGCTGTTTGCCGTCTGGGCAGAAAAACTCAAACAGTGGCGCACCGTAGGGCATAACCCTTATCTTTTTATCCACACACCCGATTGCAGCGATGCTCCTCAGCAGGCGCAAAGCTTGTGGCAACAACTTCGCATTGCCCCTGTCTCTTATACACATCTCCGAGCCCACGAGACAGGC
>CAMLBO010000069.1 GCA_946478305.1 uncultured Enterobacterales bacterium | reverse complement strand
GACACGATACGTGAGTCGTTCAGTTGTTCAGTCGCATTGCTGCCTGAACGGGTGATATCCCCGGCGTACCAGACTTCATCCCCCGCTTTGAAATTTTTCACCGCGCTGCCGACCGATTTGACGATGCCGCTGGCATCCCAGCCCAGCACTTTTGGCGCGTCCAGACCGCTTTTCTGCACGCCGCTGTGCACTTTGGTATCGACCGGATTGATCGACACGGCTTTCACTTCAACCAGCAGATCAAATTCTTTGGCAACCGGCTGCGGTAAATCAACGGCGATAAAATGGGCCGGATCTTTCGGGTTCACTGCGATAGCTTTAACAGACATAAGGATTCCTCCATTGGGTATACAGACAGTCTAGCCCTCCAGAGACAAGCTGATAAGATGGACAATAGATAACAAAGTGTTCGTCTGAGGTGAACAATTATGTTTAAGCAGTTGCAGGATATGGCGCTGTTTGCGCTGGTAGCGGAATGCGGCAGTTTCACCGCGGCGGCCAGCCGTGCTGGTTTACCGAAATCGAGCGTCAGTCAGCGTATCAGCCAGCTGGAGAAATCCCTCGGGCTGCGGCTGCTCAATCGCACCACGCGTCAGCTCAATCTCACCTTTGCCGGTGAACGCTACCTGATCCACTGTCAGGAGATGATGCAGGCCAGCGAACGGGCCGAACTGGCGATCCGCCGTCTGCGCGATAACCCGAGCGGCCGTTTGCGTATTACCAGCCCGGCCGGGCTGGGGGCGACGCTGCTGGCGCGTATGAACGTTGAGTTTCAGAAACGTTATCCGGAGGTGTCGCTCGAGGTCTCGGTGTCGGATGCTATGGTGGACTTAGTGCAGGAAGGGTTTGATCTGGCGCTGCGTACCGGCAAACCCCAGGATTCGTCGCTGATTGGCCGTGAACTGGGCCACTGCCCACGGTATTTGCTGGCTTCGCCCGCCTATCTTGCGCAGCACACGGCGCTTGATGCACCAGAGCAACTGGCTTCGCATCACTGTATTGCGCACCGCGCGTGGTCGGAGTGGGTATTGCATCGCGGGGAAACCTACTACCGCTGGCTGCTGTTCGGCGCACATTCCACTGATAATCTGCTTTATGCGCGTGAGTGCGCGCTGGCCGGTGCCGGGATCACGCTGCTGCCGGCGTTTTTGTGTCATGACGAAGTAGCGAAAGGCACGCTGGTGAGAGTATTGCCGGAGTGGGAATCCGAGGGCAACGATCTGTATCTGGTTTATCCGAGCCGTAAGCTGAACTCACCTGCGCTGGCCTGTTTTATTGATTTTATGCTGGATGAGTACGGTTTTTCGAAGAGCTATAGTGAAGCACTGGCAGGGTAAAAGGCATCCATTAAAAAAGGCCCGTTGCCGGGCCTTCATCGCTTTTAAGTTAGACAGGAAGTCGATTACTTAATCAGCTTTTTGTACTTGATACGTTTTGGTTCTAAGGCTTCTGCGCCTAAGGTTCGTTTCTTGTACTCTTCGTATTCGGTGAAGTTACCTTCGAAGAATTCAACTTTACCTTCATCCTGATAATCGAGGATGTGGGTGGCGATACGGTCAAGGAACCAGCGGTCATGGGAAATAACCATTGCGCAGCCCGGGAATTCCAGTAAGGCGTTTTCCAGTGCGCGCAGGGTTTCGATGTCCAGGTCGTTGGTGGGTTCATCGAGCAGCAGCATGTTACCGCCAACCTGCAGCAGTTTTGCCAGATGCAGACGGCCACGCTCACCCCCGGATAACTCACCCACGCGTTTACCTTGATCAACGCCTTTAAAGTTGAAGCGGCCAACGTAGGCGCGGCTTGGCATCTCGGTATTGCCGATGCGCATGATGTCCTGACCGCCGGAGACTTCTTCCCACACGGTTTTACTGTTGTCCATAGAATCACGGAACTGATCGACAGACGCCAGTTTGACGGTATCACCCAACTCGATAGTGCCGCTGTTAGGTGCTTCCTGACCCGACATCATACGGAACAGCGTTGATTTACCCGCGCCGTTCGGCCCGATGATGCCGACAATGGCCCCTTTCGGTACGGAGAAGGAGAGATCGTCGATTAGAACACGGTCACCGTATGACTTGCACAGGTTGTTCACTTCGACGACTTTATCGCCCAGGCGTGGACCCGGTGGAATAAACAGTTCGTTGGTTTCGTTACGTTTCTGGTACTCGGTGCTGTTCAGCTCTTCAAAGCGTGCCAGACGGGCTTTGCCTTTAGACTGACGGCCTTTGGCACCCTGACGAACCCACTCCAGCTCTTTCTCAATCGACTTGCGACGGGCCGCTTCAGAAGACGCTTCCTGTGCCAGACGCTGATCTTTCTGCTCCAGCCATGAGGAGTAGTTACCCTCCCACGGAATACCTTCACCACGGTCAAGCTCAAGGATCCAACCGGCAACGTTATCGAGGAAGTAACGGTCATGGGTGATCGCCACAACAGTACCTTCGAAGTCGTGCAGGAAGCGTTCGAGCCAGGCTACTGACTCTGCATCGAGGTGGTTGGTCGGTTCGTCGAGCAGCAGCATGTCTGGTTTTTCCAGCAGCAGGCGGCACAGCGCAACGCGGCGACGTTCACCACCGGACAGGGTAGCGACTTTAGCGTCCCAGTCAGCCAGACGCAGTGCATCGGCGGCGCGTTCCAGCTGGCTGTTCAGGTTATGACCGTCATGAGCCTGAATGATCTCTTCCAGTTTACCCTGTTCGGCAGCCAATTTATCGAAATCAGCCTCCGGATCGGCGTACAACGTGTAGACCTCATCCAGACGTTTTAACGCGCCAACGACTTCAGAGACAGCTTCTTCCACCGACTCACGTACGGTGTGTTCCATGTTCAGCTGCGGTTCCTGCGGCAGGTAGCCGATTTTTAGGTCCGGCTGCGCGCGCGCTTCACCTTCGATATCGGTATCCACGCCAGCCATGATGCGCAACAGCGTTGATTTACCCGAACCGTTAAGACCTAAAACACCGATTTTGGCGCCAGGGAAGAAGCTGAGGGAGATATTTTTCAGAATATGGCGCTTCGGCGGAACCACTTTGCCGAGGCGATGCATGCTATATACGTATTGAGCCACGTTGTTTTGAGCCTCTTTCTATGCGAGCCGCGCGCTTTCTGCAAAGGGCAGGCGCTGCGGCGGATTAAAATCAGCCCCGCCTGAATACGGCATGACTGAGAAGTGTTCCGACTGCGAAGTTTAGCCTGTTTCGCTACGCTTCCCAACCTTCAACCTCACAGGATGCCAACAATATGGCGTTCATTGCATGTGATCGCCGGTGCAAAGATGGGTTAGACCCGCGTTGATGTTGTCATCGGCAGCGTTATCACCGGGCGGAAGGGGGGCAATCGGCCGACAAACATGCCTGACGTCAGCACATCAGCCAGCTTCGCCACGTGATAGATCGCCTGCTTATTCTGCGTTTTTACTTTGCGTTTGATATTACCTTTATGTGACGAGACGGTTTTTTCTTTGATATTGAGATGCTGGGAAATGTGCAGGGTGTTGTGGCCCGACATCCACATTTTGAGTATATGCGCTTCGGTCCGGCTGAGGCTCACAGGTGTAAGGTCCGGAATCTCTGAGCAGGCAGAGGAGCTCTTTGTCCGCAGATTGTGCGCAATTAAACTGCCGACTTGCTGAGTACGGATCGACTTCGACAGAATAAGAATGTTGCTGCGGATCGGGATAAAGTTCTGATAGTTGAGGTTTTCTTTGGAGATCAAAATGAAAAACAGCGTATCAGGGTGTGCATTGATCACCTCACGTAAAACGCCACCACTCGCGGCGTCAAAGGTAAAGCTGTCTTCATTGATAAAGATGATGTCCGGGCAGAGGTCAATACAGGCTGCTTGCAGTTGGTTGATTTCCCTAAGTGAAAAAATATCTTTCTTTTTCATTCCGTTAATTTGCAAAAGGCACTGCAATGCCAGCTGCGTGTAGTGACACTTATCTACAATGAGCGATGACATTTTAATCTACCTATTTTTATGGGCTCTGTTCTCTCCTGGCTTATGCAGATCATCCGTGAAGCGAACAAGCGAGAAGGAAAAGCCTCGTTATGAACCAACCTGGTGCGATGAGGCGAGATCCTGCTAAGAAATGCAGACCACGACGGTGAGAGGCTGTGTGAAGACGTCGCGGATACAGGAAATGCCCTGCGCCAAGATATAGAGCGCAGGCAGAGAGATGTAAATCGGGAATGAACCTGTTGGGACAAAATGGACGTTATTTGAGACGAAATGAAACCTAACTGGAACACCCGATAATCATTTTTAGGTGTGGGCCATCTGGTAACTCCCTGAACATTGCACCACACTGTGTAAAGTTTGTTATGCCCCTGGCTGATAACTTCAATTTTAAAAATGAATCGATTAGCGTAGAAAGTGTCTACGCATAGCGGGTAGTCTGTGTGGCCTACGTGTGCAGTCTCTGCGACGCAGTATTTAGCAGTGAGTAATACAACCAGCGAGGATAAAGGCAAGTATGGTCAAGGTGGACAAATGGCATTTACTGGCAGCAGGCATGTTGTTGATAACCGCGTCCGGTGCGGTAAAAGCTGATTCTTTAGACGGACAGCGTCAGCGTTATATGCAAATTAAGCAGGCCTGGGACAGTAACCAGATGGATGTGGTTAATCAACTGATGCCAACCCTTGAGGACTATCCGCTTTATCCCTATCTCGAATACCGTCAGTTGACGCAGAACCTGAGTGTAGCGACGTCACAGCAGGTTAATAATTTCGTCAAAGCGCACCCGACGCTGCCACCGGCGCGTTCGCTGCCTTCGCGTTTTGTCAATGAACTGGCCAACCGACAGGACTGGACCGGCTTGCTCTCGTTCAGCCCCCAGGCTCCAAAGCCGGTAGCGGCGCGGTGTAACTACTATTACGCCAAATGGGCGACGGGTGACCAGAAAACCGCGATGGTGGGTGCCAAAGATATCTGGCTGACGGGCAAATCCCTGCCAGGTACCTGCGACAAACTGTTCGCCGTGTGGCAGCAGGCAGGCAATCAAACTGCACTTACAACGCTGCAACGCATCGGGCTGGCGATGAAAGAGGGCAACACCAATCTGGTGAGCTTCCTTGCCAAACAGCTGCCGCCCGACTATCAGACCATGCGCGATGCTTTGCTGGATCTGCAAAACAATCCCAATACCATTGAAAGCTTTGCCCGCACGGTCGGGCCAACCGATTTTACGCGTAATGCAGTGAGCATTGCCTTTACCCGTATTGCGCGTGACGATCTGGATAACGCCCGCTCCATGCTGCCGGTGCTGGTCCGCTTACAGAAGATGAGTGACAGCGATAAGCTGGAGCTGGAAGAGACGATTGCCTGGCGGCTGATGGGCAGTGATGCTACGCCAGAACAGGCGACCTGGCGCGACAATGTGATCCTGCGCAGCCACTCCACCGCGCTGGTGGAGCGCCGCATCCGCATGGCGCTGGCGGCCGGCGATCAAAAGGGCCTGAGCCAGTGGATGGATCGCCTGACGGCTGACGCGCAGCAGGAAGATGAGTGGCGTTATTGGGAAGCTTCGGTGCTGATTGACCAGGGCAAACGGACTCAGGGTGAAACGATTTTGCGTAAGCTGATGCAGGGGAGAGGTTTCTACCCAATGGCGGCGGCGCAAAAACTGGGCGTGGCATATCCGATCCAGGTTTCTGTCGCCACCAAACCCGATGCCGTCCTGGCAAAATTGCCGGAAATTGCCCGTGTTCGCGAACTGATGTATTGGCATATGGATAATCTGGCGCGGACGGAATGGACCTATCTGGTACTGAGCCAAAGCAAAGAACAACAAACGGCGCTGGCACGTTATGCATTTAATCAGAAATGGGCCGATCTCAGCGTGCAGGCCACCATCGCCGGTAAACTGTGGGACTATCTTGAAGAGCGCTTCCCGCTGGCATGGTCGGCAGAATTCCGCCAGGCCACCAATGACAAAGGTATTACCCAAAGCTATGCAATGGCAATTGCCCGTCAGGAGAGTGCCTGGAATCCGGAGGCGCGTTCACCGGTCGGTGCTGCTGGCCTGATGCAGGTTATGCCTGCCACCGCACAGCATACGGTGCAGATGTTTGGGGTTCCTGGTTATACCAACCCGGTACAATTATTGGATCCGCAGATGAATATCACCATCGGGACCCACTATCTCGAATACGTTTATCAGCAGTTTGGGCGCAACCGGATTCTCTCCAGCGCGGCCTATAATGCCGGGCCTTCACGCGTCAATACTTGGTTGGGTAACAGCGGAGGTCGCATCGATGCGGTGGCTTTCATTGAAAGTATCCCGTTCTCTGAAACGCGGCGCTATGTGAAGAACGTATTGGCTTACGATGCGTTTTATCGTTACTTCCTGCATCAGCCCGCGAAAGTGCTGACCGATGCCGAATGGCAGAGACGTTACTGATTATTAGTACTTATGTTATGCTGCCGTACTAGTTTAATAGTATGGCAGCCATGACATGACCCAAACTTTCGTCACAGATCCCGCTCTTTCCCAACAAGGCAATGAGGACTGGCAGTGCTTTATGGCGCTGTTACAGCAAGCTTTTGCTGAAAATCTGCATCAGGATCTGCTGCAGTTGCTGTTGACCCCGGATGAACGTGCTGCACTGGGGACCCGAGTGAGGATCATTCAGGAATTAATGCGTGGTGAGTTGAGTCAGCGCGAATTGAAAAACCAGCTGGGAGCCGGGATTGCGACGATCACTCGCGGGTCGAATGGTCTGAAAAGCGCACCCGCCGGGCTTAAATCATGGCTCGGTACGCAATTGTTAGGCTCAGAGGATGCTGGCAAAAACGTCTAGAAAGTACGTTAGTGCGTTTGGGCGCGTGCCTGATAGACCGGATTATGGAAGGGGGCCAGCGCCAAAACTAATGCCTGGTGATAGACGCTGGTGCGGCTCAGTTTACCGGCGGTGAATATCCCGATAGCTCCGCCTTTGCGTTTCACATCATTAATTCCGGTCAATTTATCCATTTCATCGCCCAATTCACTGCCTTGATTGATCTCTTGTAATATAATTTCAGGCAACATCAGGCTGGCAGAACGTGATTCGCCGCGCTGGTGCATATTTTCAATCACCATCCAGGCGAACGTCATATTGTCTTCGATACCTGCCTCTACGCCGACCCAAAAGTCTGCTTCAGGGCGAACCTGGCGGGCACCGATAACGCGGTGTCTTGCGCCGGTTCGGGTTTCGCTGCTGCCGATGGGTTGGTTAGGTACGCCACTGTCGACGTCAACACCTTCAATACGGAAGGCGTCTGCGCCAAAAATGTCCTCAAAAGCCATTGCAATAGCTTTGATCTTTGCCGGGTTAGTGGTTGCAGCGACAACGTGGTACATAGAGTTTTAGCATCCTTTAGCAAATTTCACGCAGTATAACGGAAAACACTCATGTTACAGGTATATCTCGTCCGTCATGGCGAAACAGAATGGAACGCAGCACGTAAGATCCAGGGCCAGTCTGACAGCCCGCTGACGCCAAAGGGCATTTTTCAGGCGCAGCAGGTCGCGCAACGCGTCCGTCATGAAGGTATTACGCATGTGATTGCCAGCGATCTCGGTCGTACACGCGCCACAGCGCAAATCATTGCTGACGTCTGCGGCTGTGAGGTAAAGGTTGAGCCCCGTTTGCGTGAACTGCATATGGGGGTGCTGGAAGAGCGCGATCTCGACGCACTGACTGCCGATGAAGAGGCCTGGCGTAAGCAGATGGTCGATGGCACGCCTGACGGACGTATTCCCCAGGGAGAAAGCATGACGGAGCTGGCGATGCGTATGCGCTCGGCGCTGGACAGCTGCCTTGATTTACCGGCGGGCAGTAAGCCTTTGCTGGTGAGTCACGGCATTGCCCTGGGATGCCTTATCAGCACGATCCTCGGCCTGGCCCCTTATGCTGAGCGTCGTTTGCGTTTGCGCAACAGCTCAATCTCACGGGTGGATCATCAGCAAAGTGCGTGGCTGGCATCGGGCTGGATAGTCGAAACGGCGGGCGACATTTCACATCTTGATCAGCCCGCGTTAGATGAGCTGCAGCGTTAATCACGGCAGCCTTTAGTCGGTGGATTAGCGACGGATAGGGATAAGGTAATCACACTCTATTTCAGTCGGTGGTGTCGCACTTGGCACCTTGTTCCTGGTATAGAAGCGTTCAATATCTTGTCCCTTTCTGCGCGTCATTTTCAACAGCGGCAGACAGGTTCCGTACAGGGTCAGGATGAACTCCTGTAGCAGTTCCGGTGCGCCTTTGTAGTGGAACATCGCATATTCGCCTTCCTGCACGACAATCGGCTGACCTTCCACATTTTCTGGCAAGTGGTTGGGTTCGATGGCCGTGGTGTACAGTACTTCCTGCTCGTCGTCTTTTTCCTGGCTCGGCCGCGAGTGGTGTAACCCGTACAGTACTGGCGGCAGGGTTTTGGCTTCGCCAATATATTGACGCCAGAAGTGCAGGCGCATTTCATTACGATAGGTCGAAATTTGTTCCAGGGTGCATGAATAGCTTTGCGTAATACCAATCAGATGCTGTTCAGGCAGCGACACAAACTCAGGCTGTGGCAGAATGAAGGCACCAAGGCGTATTGGTGGGCAAATCCCAAAGGAGTGCCAGTCTTCAGAGCGACGATACAAGGCTGGAGTCTGTGCAAACTGCTTTTTGAAGGCACGGGTAAACGTCTGCTGAGAATCAAAACGATATTGCAGAGCGATATCTAAAATTGGGCGGCTGGTCAATCTTAACGCGACGGCAGCCTTTGACAGTCGGCGAGCACGGATATAAGCACCAATCGCGTTACCCGTGACATCTTTAAACATCCGTTGCAGGTGCCATTTAGAATATCCGGCTTTGGCTGCAACGTTGTCGAGTGATAACGGCTGGTCTAAATGTGTTTCTAACCAGCTGAGAAGATCACGAATGATTCCTGCTTGATCCATAGATCGTCCTCGTTGAACTAAGATAAATGCACAGAATGATGACGCCGCATAATAGCAACTTTTTGAGCTTAAAACTTCTTAAGAATTTTTTGGCTATATGTGCTATTGGCAGATGTTACAGAGTGTTACATCGCAGATTTGTGAGGATTGGCTTTCTTTTTCGTGTTTTATTACCATCGCTGTCGGTTAGCCGATGTGGAGTAACTTGATGAAAAAATGTTGTATTTTTGTACTTGGCATGATTTTGGTGGGGAGTCAGTCTGCCCATGCAGAACAAGTGGGCTCGGTCGATACAGTGTTTAAATTTTTCGGACCGGACCACAAAATTGTGGTAGAAGCCTTTGATGATCCAGACATTAAAAATGTAACCTGTTATATCAGTCGCGCTAAAACAGGTGGGATAAAGGGCGGATTAGGTTTGGCGGAAGACACCTCTGATGCGGCAATTTCTTGTCAGCAGGTAGGACCTATCGAACTGACTGATAAAATAAAGCAGGGTAAGGACAAGGGGGCCGTCGTTTTCCAGAAGCGCACCTCCCTGGTATTCAAAAAGTTGCAGGTCGTGCGTTTCTATGACGACAAACGTAATGCGCTTATTTATCTCAGTTATTCGGATAAAGTCGTGGACGGATCGCCGAAGAATGCGCTGAGTGCAGTGCCGATTATCCCGTGGGGCCATCCCGACCCTCAGTGATCAAGGGTTTTAAACCGGCAGAAATAACAAAGGCCAGCAAATGCTGGCCTTTTTGTATTTGTTCATCGCTGCAGAAAGGTTGGCAACCTGCTGCTTACTCTTCTAAGTCACCACAGAAACGATAACCTTCGCCATGAATCGTGGCGATGATTTCAGGGGTATCTGGGGTGGCTTCAAAATGCTTACGGATGCGACGGATGGTGACGTCAACAGTACGGTCATGTGGCTTGAGCTCACGGCCTGTCATCTTCTTAAGCAAGTCACCACGGGTTTGGATCTTGCCCGGATTTTCGCAGAAGTGCAGCATGGCGCGGAATTCACTGCGTGGTAATTTGTACTGCTCACCGGTAGGGCTCACCAGCGAACGGCTGTTGATGTCCAATTCCCAACCATTGAATTTGTAGCTTTCAACCAGACGGCGCTCTTCACCCGTTGTGCCCAGATTCATGGTACGAGATAACAGGTTGCGCGCACGGATGGTCAGTTCACGCGGGTTGAAGGGCTTGGTGATGTAATCATCAGCACCAATTTCCAGACCCAGAATTTTGTCGACTTCATTGTCGCGACCCGTCAGGAACATCAGGGCTACGCTAGCTTGTTCGCGTAATTCGCGCGCCAACAACAGGCCGTTTTTGCCTGGCAGGTTGATGTCCATAATGACCAGGTTAATATCATTTTCTGACAGAATGTTGTGCATTTCAGCACCATCATTAGCTTCATGTACCATGTAGCCTTCTGCTTCGAAAATGCTTTTCAGCGTATTACGTGTCACTAACTCGTCTTCGACGATCAGAATGTGAGGAGTCTGCATGATTGCTACCTAAGATTGCCAACAAATTGAAAATAGGAGTACAGAAGTCCTTGTTATCCCGATGAATCCTGACAGCCGACAGGCTATCTCACTCGTTACATGACTAAAGTACGTAAATGCGTTACTGATGCGCTTTCTCTTAACGTCGACGTTGTCGCCAGTTCGGTAAGGAAGTCCACTTTATCTCTTCCAAAAGGGGCATCGAATCGGCGCTAATACTAACCCTATTAACAGCAATATAACAGCGAGTGCCGATATTACTACCCAACAAAACTACGCTTTGTTGACATATATCAAATTCAATTGTAGCACGGTAACAGTTTAGTGAAAAACACTTATAAGAATGCACGGTTAAGTCACATTTCATGCATTTTTGAACACGATTCAGCAGGTTAGAATCATTTGCTTCACAGTATATTGAAGTTAATGAGTTCAAATACAATATCATTATGATTAATAAGGTTTAATAATCTTTATTAAGTCATCTGAATACTTTCATCGCATTAATGCCTGTTAAAGGTGTTTTTTCTATAAACTATGTTGACGTGTTATCCACACTGTTAATTTTATGTGAATTAGACAACCCGGTTAAGTCTGCATTTCTGCAATTGAGAAACGTCATTTAGAATCAGCAAAAGATTATGTTTCTGACTTATTCAAAGAGGACTCATGCAACTTCATATTATTTTGGTTTCTCCAGCCCGGCCCGAGAACGTCGGTGCGGCTGCAAGGGCAATGAAAACCATGGGTTTTGCGTCATTGCGCATCGTGGACAGTCAGGCGCACCGGCAGCCTGAAGCTGGCTGGGTGGCGCACGGTTCCAATGAGATCCTGCAAAATGCGCTTCATTTCAACACGCTGGAAGAGGCACTGGCTGATATTGATTTCACTGTTGCCACCACCGCCCGCAGTCGTGCACGCTTCCATTACTATTGCACGCCGGTTGAACTGCTGGGACAACTGGAAGAAAAGCGCCAATGGATTAATCACGCTGCGCTGGTTTTTGGACGTGAAGATTCTGGATTAACCAATGAAGAGCTGGCGCTGGCGGATATTCTGACCGGGGTACCCATGATGGCAGATTACCCATCGCTCAACCTGGGTCAGGCCGTTATGGTGTTCTGTTATCAACTTGCTTCGTTGAATCAGGTTGTCGCACAAGAGCCGGTGAATGCAGAAGCTGGCCAACTGGCCGCGCTGCGTTCCCGAATTGACCGTTTACTGGTTGAGATTGATGCCGATAATGACCAAAAACTGAACGACTGGCTGCATCAGCGGCTGGGACTTTTACAACAGCGTGATGCTTCTATGCTGCACACATTGCTGCACGATATTGAAAAAAAACTGACAAAGTGATCTGACGTGTTCTTCTGATTGGCCAGTGGGATACTCCGGTGTGGTTGCTATACGCTGAGGATTCCACTAATTTTCACTCATCCCGGAGCGGATAATCTGCCTGGTGCGAAGTCTGTCAAGGTGCCCAAAAACAGAAAAAAATTGACTTGTCCTGCCTGATGCTTTAGCTAATAGGGTCAGACAGCGTAAAAAACACAACAGCAGACAGAAGACAAAATGCGAATCATCAGCCTGAATACAACGATTATTACCACCACCGAAACCACAGGTAACGGGGCGGGCTGACGCGTACAGGAAAAACAGAAAAAGCCCGCACCTAACCAGTGCGGGCTTTTTTTTTACCGATTTTTTTACCGAATTATCATTGATGAAAAAGCTTTAGGAGAGCAACAAAAATGCGAGTGTTGAAATTTGGCGGCACCTCAGTAGCAAACGCGGAGCGCTTCCTGCGCGTCGCGGATATCATGGAAAGTAATGCACGTCAGGGACAGGTTGCCACGGTGTTGTCCGCGCCTGCCAAAATTACCAACCACCTGGTCGCGATGATTGAACGTACGGTCGCCGGGCAGGAAATCCAGCCGATCATGAGTGACGCGGAGCGCATTTTCTCCGAGCTGTTATCCGGCCTGGCACTGGCACAGCCGGGTTTTGATTTGCCAAAGATGAAAGCTTTCGTTGAGCAGGAATTTGCCCAATTGAAACAGCTGCTGCACGGCATCAATCTGTTAGGCCAGTGCCCGGACAGCGTTAACGCGTCTATTATTTGTCGGGGGGAAAAGCTCTCTATTGCGATAATGGAAGCCGTGTTTGTGGCCAAAGGCTATGGCGTCAGAGTGATCAATCCGGTTGAAAAGCTGCTGGCGCAGGGCAGTTATCTGGAATCTACCGTCGATATTAACGAATCCACTCTGCGTATTTCTGCCAGCGCTATTCCGGCTGACCACATTGTACTGATGGCCGGTTTCACCGCAGGTAATGATAAAGGCGAACTGGTGGTGCTGGGCCGTAATGGGTCTGACTACTCTGCCGCGGTGCTGGCTGCCTGTCTGCGGGCTGACTGCTGCGAAATCTGGACCGACGTCGATGGGGTATATACCTGTGACCCGCGCACCGTACCCGATGCCCGCCTGCTGAAATCAATGTCGTATCAGGAAGCGATGGAGCTCTCGTACTTCGGTGCCAAAGTGCTTCACCCGCGTACCATCCTGCCTATCGCCCAGTTCCAAATTCCCTGCCTGATAAAAAACACCACTAATCCACAAGCACCCGGTACGCTTATTGGCAGTGAAAGCCTTGGCGATAATACGCCGGTTAAGGGCATCACCAATCTTAATAACATGGCGATGATTAACGTCTCCGGACCGGGTATGAAGGGTATGGTCGGTATGGCAGCCCGCGTGTTTGCGGTCATGTCCCGCTCAGGCATCTCGGTCGTCCTCATCACCCAATCCTCCTCCGAGTACAGCATCAGTTTCTGCGTTCCGCAGGGCGAGCTGGCACGGGCGCGTAAAGCGCTGGAAGATGAGTTCTATCTGGAGCTGAAGGACGGTTTGCTTGAGCCGCTGGACGTGATGGAGAAACTGGCGGTGATCTCCGTGGTCGGCGACGGTATGCGCACGCTGCGCGGTATCTCAGCTAAGTTCTTCTCCGCACTGGCCCGTGCCAATATCAATATTGTGGCTATCGCCCAGGGTTCTTCCGAGCGCTCTATCTCTGTTGTGGTGAATAACGATGATGCAACAACGGGCGTTCGTGTCAGCCATCAGATGCTGTTCAATACCGATCAGGTGATTGAAGTGTTCCTGATTGGTGTCGGCGGCGTGGGGGGCGCATTGATCGATCAGATTCAACGTCAGCAGGCGTGGCTAAAGGCCAAACATATTGATCTGCGCGTCTGCGGCATTGCCAACTCCCGCGCGATGCTGACCAATGTGCACGGTATTTCACTGGAAAACTGGCGCGATGAGCTGAGTGCGGCCAAAGAGCCGTTTAACCTGGGGCGTCTGATCCGTCTGGTGAAGGAGTATCACCTGCTAAACCCGGTGATCGTCGACTGTACTTCGAGTCAGGAAGTAGCCGATCAATACGCTGATTTCCTGGCCGACGGTTTCCACGTGGTGACGCCGAATAAGAAAGCTAACACCTCCTCCATGAATTATTACTACCAGTTGCGTAAAGCCGCAGAAGGTTCACGTCGCAAATTCCTCTATGACACCAACGTGGGCGCGGGTCTGCCGGTGATTGAAAACCTGCAAAACCTGCTGAATGCCGGTGATGAGCTGGTGCGTTTCTCCGGTATTCTGTCCGGTTCGCTGTCCTACATTTTCGGCAAGTTGGACGAAGGAATGTCGCTCTCTGAGGCAACGTTGCAGGCACGTGATATGGGTTACACCGAACCGGACCCGCGTGATGATCTTTCCGGCATGGACGTGGCGCGTAAGTTGTTGATCCTCGCCCGTGAAGCCGGATACAAACTTGAACTTTCTGACATTGAAGTGGAGTCTGTTCTGCCGGTATCCTTCAATTCCGAGGGCAGCGTGAGTGATTTTGTTGCGCGCTTGCCGCAACTCGATGCTGATTTCTCCCGTCGCGTGGCGGATGCCACGGCTCAGGGCAAAGTATTGCGTTATGTTGGCGCTATCGAAGAGGGGTGCTGTACGGTGAAAATCGACGCCGTTGACGGCAACGATCCGCTGTATAAAGTGAAAAACGGTGAGAATGCGCTCGCGTTTTACAGCCGCTATTATCAGCCTTTACCTATGGTTTTACGCGGCTATGGCGCGGGTAACGATGTTACCGCCGCCGGCGTTTTTGCCGATCTTTTGCGCACGTTGTCATGGAAGTTAGGAGTTTAATATGGTTAAGGTGTATGCCCCCGCCTCGATTGGCAACGTCAGCGTCGGTTTTGATGTATTGGGCGCGGCAGTTTCGCCGGTTGACGGTTCGCTATTAGGTGACTGCGTTACTGTGGAAGCGGCGACGGAGTTCAGCCTGAAAAGTGAAGGGCGCTTTGTGTCTAAGCTGCCGGACCGCATGGAAGACAATATCGTTTATCAATGCTGGCAGCGTTTTTGTCAGGAGATCGGAAAAGAAGTGCCGGTCGCCATGACGCTGGAAAAGAATATGCCGATTGGCTCTGGCCTGGGTTCCAGCGCTTGTTCAGTCGTCGCAGGTCTGATGGCAATGAATGAGTTCTGTGGTAAGCCGCTGGATGAAAACACCATGCTCGCACTGATGGGAGAGCTGGAAGGGCGCATTTCCGGCAGCGTACATTTTGATAATGTCGCACCCTGCTATCTTGGTGGCATTCAGTTGATGCTGGAAGAGCTGGATATCATCAGTCAGAACGTTCCAAGCTTCGATGACTGGCTGTGGGTGATGGCCTATCCGGGGATTAAAGTTTCTACTGCCGAAGCGCGCGCAATTTTACCGGCCCAGTACCGCCGCCAGGATTGTATCAGTCACGGACGTTACCTGGCCGGTTTCATTCACGCCTGCCATACGCAACAGCCTGCGCTTGCCGCTAAACTGATGAAAGATGTTATCGCTGAGCCTTACCGTACACGCCTGCTGCCGGGCTTTGCTGAAGCCCGTAGCGCCGCTGAAGAGATCGGCGCACTGGCCTGTGGGATTTCCGGCTCCGGCCCAACGCTGTTTGCCGTGTGCAACGACAGCGAGACCGCCAAACGGATGGCCGATTGGTTGCAGAATCACTATCTGCAAAATGATGAAGGCTTTGTTCATATTTGTCGTCTGGATACCGCAGGCGCGAGACTATTGGGATAAATGATGAAACTGTACAACCTGAAGGATCATAACGAGCAGGTCAGCTTTGCTCAGGCCGTTAAGCAGGGTTTAGGTAAGCAACAGGGGTTGTTCTTTCCGCTTGAATTGCCTGAGTTTGCACTGAGTGACATCGATGGCTTGCTGGAACAGGATTTTGTAACCCGCAGCAGCCGTATTCTGTCCGCGTTTATCGGCGATGAAATTCCTGAAGACGAGCTTTATCAGCGGGTGAAAAACGCTTTTGCTTTCCCCGCGCCGGTGGCAAAGGTTGAAGACGACATCGCCTGTCTTGAACTGTTCCACGGGCCGACGCTGGCCTTTAAGGACTTCGGTGGACGCTTTATGGCCCAGGTCCTGACTCAGGTATCGGGCGATCAGCCGGTTACCATTCTGACTGCGACCTCCGGTGATACCGGCGCGGCCGTAGCGCATGCTTTCCACGGCATGAAAAATGTTCGCGTGGTGATCCTCTATCCGCGCGGCAAAATCAGCCCGTTGCAGGAAAAACTGTTCTGCACGCTGGGCGACAACATTCATACCGTTGCTATTGATGGTGATTTCGACCAGTGCCAGGCGTTGGTGAAGCAGGCATTTGATGATGAAGAGTTGAAACATGAGCTGAAGCTCAACTCAGCTAACTCCATTAACATCAGCCGTCTGCTGGCGCAAATCTGCTACTACTTTGAAGCCGTGGCCCAGCTACCACAGGAAGCGCGCAATCAACTGGTGATCTCCGTGCCAAGCGGTAACTTTGGTGACCTGACCGCCGGCCTGCTGGCGAAGTCTCTGGGTCTGCCGGTGAAGCGCTTCATTGCGGCGACCAACGCCAATGATACTGTGCCGCGCTATCTGGAAAACGGTGAGTGGGAGCCGAAGAAAACCATCGCTACGCTGTCCAATGCGATGGACGTCAGCCAACCGAACAACTGGCCACGCGTGGAAGAGTTGTATCGTCGCAAAACCTGGCAACTGAAAGACCTGGGTTTCTGTGCTGTCAGTGATGACACCACGGAAGATGCTATGCGCGAGCTGGCGGACATTGGTTATATCTCTGAACCACACGCAGCCATTGCCTATCGCGCCTTGCGTGACCAACTAAAACCCGGTGAATTTGGCCTGTTTATCGGCACTGCGCATCCGGCGAAGTTCAAAGAGAGCGTCGAGGCGATTTTGGGCCAGGAACTTGACCTGCCGAAAGAACTTGCTGACCGCGCCGACCTGCCTTTGTTGTCACATAACCTGCCTGCTGATTTCAGCGCAATGCGGGCATTCCTGATGGCATTGCCAAAATAACCCTCAGGTTGTGAAGGCACAGAAATAAAAAAGCCCCCGGATTTAATCGGGGGCTTTTTTGTGGTCAGGGGAATTGCGGTTACTGTTCGGGACGGGTAAACACCAGCTCGTTGCCCTGTGAACGGGAAGCGTCATACGCATAGCCTTCAAGGGTAAAATCCTGCAACTGACGGGCTTTGGTCAGGCGCTCTTTAATGATAAAACGGCTCATCAGGCCACGCGCTTTTTTGGCGTAGAAGCTGATGACTTTGTAGTTGCCATTTTTTTGATCAAGGAACACCGGCTTGATGATTTCACCGTCAAGTTTCGCCGGTTTGACCGCTTTGAAATATTCGTCAGAAGCCAGATTGATTAGCACCTTATCGCCTTGTTCTCTAAGCAGCGCGTTAAGCTTCTCAGTGAGCACATCTCCCCAGAAAGCATAGAGATTAGAGCCTTCGGTATTGGGCAGCCGGATCCCCATTTCCAGCCGGTAAGGCATCATCAGATCCAGCGGACGCAGCAGGCCATATAACCCTGAGAGCATGCGCAGATGGTTTTGCGCGAAGTCGAAATCTTTCTCACTAAAATCGTCGGCCTGCAAGCCTGTATACACATCGCCTTTAAAAGCCAGAATCGCCTGACGGGCATTGTCTGGGGAAAAGTCCGGTTGCCAGTCATTAAAGCGTTCTGCATTAAGCAGGGCGAGTTTGTCGCTGATGCCCATCAGACTGGATATTTGTGCCGGCGTTAATTTGCGGGCGAGGTGAATTAACTGGCTGGATTTATCCAGTAACTCAGGTTGAGTGAAGCGTTGGGTGGCCAGCGGACTTTCGTAATCGAGCGTTTTGGCAGGGGAAAGAATGGTCAGCATAGTCGCATCCGTTTGGTCGGGTGTCGGTTTAAATTAAGCATTGCGTATGGCGTTACTGTAACAAATAAATCGTTGGAAAGAGCCATAGCGACGCTTCCCTGATATAAATTTCATCGATAGGCGAAACTTAATTTTCTGACTGAGGCGGGATTTTCTGCCATATACCGGGCTCGAGCTGGCGGCGGATTTCAGGAAAATGGTCCGGATTGAACACCGGAATTTTTCCCATTTTTCTTTGCCTTTCATAATCTTTAATGACTGTCATCGCGACATCAGAAAGCAACAGCAGGGCAGTCAGGTTGGTAATGGTCATCAACGCCATGGCGATATCAGCCATTTTCCACACCAGAGGCAGCTCTGCCAGACAGCCAAACGCCACCATACCGAGCACCAGCAGGCGGAAAACCAGCAGTTTGGCGCGCTCGCCGCTGCGCAGAAACATCAGGTTATTTTCGGCATAGACATAATTGGCAGCGATAGAAGAGAAGGCAAAAACAAAAACGAAGAGAGCGACCAGCCAATGCCCAGAACCCCCAGTCGCTGCCGAAATAGCTGCCTGTAATAACGCAATCCCTTCCAGTTTCTGATCTGGGGCATCCAGCAAGCCGGAGGTGAGAACAATCAGCGCCGTTGCGCTGCAAATCACAATGGTATCGATAAAAACGGCGAGCATCTGCGAAAAGCCGACGGCGACAGGATGACAAGGGGTAGCAGCAGCGAGAGCGGCTGCGTTCGGAGACGATCCCATGCCAGCCTCATTGGAGAACAGACCACGCTGCACGCCCTGAGTCATGGCTTGCATGACCCCATAACCTATTGCACCTGCCCCGGCTTCCTGCCAGCCGAAAGCACTTTTGAATACCAGCATAAACACATCGGGTAAACGTTCAATATTATGCACGATGACCCAGGCGGCGAGAGCCAGATACGCCAGCACCATCAGTGGCACGAACCACTGCGAGATGCGGGAAAAGACCTTGAGGCCACCAAAAATAGACGCTGCCGTCAGCACCAGTAATATGGCGACGATATAACGACGATCTGTGCCGAAGGCCACGGATGTTGCCTCGGCAATGGCATTCGCCTGCAATGCGTTAAAAATCAGGCCAAACGACAGCACCAGCAAAATGGAGAAAAAGACTCCCATCCAGCGCATTCCCAGCCCTCTGGTCATGTAATCTGCCGGTCCACCACGAAATCGCCCCTGCGTATCGCTGCCTTTATAAAGCTGGGCGAGGGTGTTTTCGATTAAAGAGGTCACCATACCAATCAGGGCAATTACCCACATCCAGAAAATGGCTCCCGGGCCGCCAGCGATGAGCGCCAGAGCCACACCAGCCAGATTACCTGTGCCAATCCGTGCCGCGAGACTGATGCACAGTGATTGAAAAGTAGAGATGCCACGAGGATCGGGGGAAGCCTTAAACAGGCTGGCGGAGAATATATGGCCAAACTGACGGAACTGGATAAAGCGCGTACGCAGGCTCAGGTAAATACCGGTACCGAGCAGCAGGTAGATCAAAATTGATCCCCAAAGGATGTTGTCAAAAAAATCCAGCATTTCGGTCATTGGAAACCCTTGGTGGTCAACTCTTCGAGAACAAAGCCCGGCGCGGAGGGGCGTGGTAATTCATTCTGTATTAGCCGAGAGCCGTGTAACATAGCGTTTTTATGTCGCAAGCGACACTGTCATTTTGGCTGAAATATACAGATTTTGCTCAGGGCAAACAGTTTTTTAATTGAGGTTATCACTGCGCCATATCTGCCTTGCGCGTGGCTTTTTGCATGTTATCATCTGGCAAAGGCAAGGCATGCAAATGCCTCAACGATAATGTACAAACGATGAGATATGCCAAATGACCGATAAACTGACCTCCCTACGCCAACTGACTCAAGTTGTTGCAGATACCGGGGATATCGCGGCAATTAAACTGTACCAGCCGCAAGATGCCACCACTAACCCGTCTCTGATCCTTAAAGCAGCGCAAATTCCTGAGTACCGCAAACTGATCGACGAGGCGATTGCCTGGGCTAAAGATCAAAGCAGCGATCGTGATCAGCAGATCATTGATACCGCTGATAAGCTGGCGGTGAACATTGGCCTTGAGATCCTCAAGCTGGTGCCAGGCCGTATTTCTACCGAAGTTGATGCCCGTCTGTCTTATGACACCAAAGCCAGCGTGGCAAAAGCCCACCGTCTGATCAAATTGTATAACGATGCCGGTATCACCAATGACCGTATCCTGATCAAATTAGCTTCTACCTGGCAGGGTATTTGCGCGGCAGAGGTGCTGGAAAAAGAAGGCATCAACTGTAACCTGACGCTGTTGTTCTCCTTCGCTCAGGCACGTGCTTGTGCCGAAGCCGGTGCTTACCTGATCTCTCCATTTGTTGGCCGTATTCTCGACTGGTACAAAGCCCACGGCGACAAGAAAGAGTTTGCGCCGCATGAAGATCCAGGCGTAGTTTCAGTGACTGAAATCTATGAATACTACAAACAGCACGGTTACGAGACCGTGGTGATGGGCGCAAGCTTCCGTAATATTGAAGAGATCATTGAGTTGGCCGGTTGTGACCGTCTGACTATCGGTCCCGATTTGCTGAAACAGCTGGCTGAAAGTGAAGGTGCGCTGGAGCGTAAGCTGTCTTACACCGGCGAAACCAAAGCACGCCCAGAGCGTTTGACTGAAGCTCAGTTCTACTGGGACCACAACCAGGATCCAATGGCTATCGACAAACTGGCGGAAGGTATCCGTAATTTTGCGATCGACCAGAATAAACTGGAAAAAATGATTTCTGACCTGCTGTAATAAGAGCAACGCAGAATTCGGGAAGGCGGCTATGGCCGCCTTTTTTGTGTCCGTTATTTAGAAAATTTCATCCCGAAGTGAAATTCGCGCTGCGCTTACCGATATACTTAGCCATAACTGTGCGGCATTGTGGCTGCGCCGCCCGCTTGGAGACAAAAAGCGCGGCGAAGAACGTTGTGGAGAATGGGCATGGATAAATTACGAATTGGTCTGGTATCGGTATCTGACCGCGCCTCGAACGGGGTCTATCAGGATCAGGGCATTCCTGCGCTGGAAGCCTGGCTGGAGAAAGCACTCATTACGCCATTTAGTCTGGATAAAAAACTGATCCCTGATGAGCAACCGTTAATCGAACAAGCTATCTGTGAGCTGGTGGACGAAAGCGGCTGTCATTTGGTACTGACGACCGGCGGAACCGGTCCGGCCCGGCGCGATGTTACGCCTGATGCAACGCTGGCAATTGCCGATCGCGAGATGCCTGGCTTTGGCGAACAGATGCGGCAAATCAGTCTGCACTTTGTCCCCACCGCTATCCTGTCGCGTCAGGTGGGGGTTATCCGCAAACAGGCACTCATTTTTAATCTGCCAGGCCAGCCGAAATCGATTCAGGAGACGCTGGAAGGTCTAAAAGATGCTGACGGCAAGGTGATTGTGTCCGGTATTTTTGCCAGCGTCCCTTACTGTATTCAGCTATTAGATGGCCCTTACATTGAAACACGTGAGGATGTAGTAGCAGCTTTTCGCCCTAAGAGCGCAAGCCGCGATACAAAAAACTAAAGTTCAGCTATTTCTGACATAAGATTCAGCCGTTGTGGTGTGGAAATTGTTTGCCGCTATAGTAATGTTTACTTTACAAGAAGCGGCTTAAGCCTTTTTTATTTCTACTCTGGCGCTACACGGTATCTTATGCAACACGCGAATAATCGCCGGCTGAACCGGCAAGATTTTAAAACCTTATCTCTTGCTGCCTTAGGCGGCGCACTCGAATTCTACGATTTCATTATTTTTGTCTTCTTCGCCGCGGTCATCGGCGATCTGTTCTTCCCGGCAGATATGCCCGACTGGCTGCGGCAGGTGCAAACCTTTGGCATTTTTGCCGCCGGTTATCTGGCGCGTCCGCTGGGTGGCATCATCATGGCGCACTTTGGAGACCTGGTGGGCCGTAAGCGTATGTTCAGCCTGAGTATCTTACTGATGGCGTTACCTACGCTGGCGATGGGTATGTTGCCGACTTACGCTTCCATTGGCATTGCCGCGCCGCTATTGCTGCTACTGATGCGTGTTCTGCAAGGGGCGGCGATTGGTGGTGAAGTCCCCGGGGCGTGGGTGTTTGTGGCAGAGCATGTACCGCGCAACCGTATCGGTTTTGCCTGTGGCACGCTGACGGCAGGGCTGACAGCCGGTATTTTGCTCGGTTCTCTGGTCGCGACGCTACTCAACAGTACGCTCTCGCCAGCCATCATGCGGGACTATGGCTGGCGTATTCCGTTCTTCCTGGGCGGGATCTTTGGCCTGTTCGCTATGTATCTTCGACGCTGGCTACAGGAAACGCCGATCTTCCTCGAAATGAAGGCGCATAAAGCGCTGGCGGAAGAGATGCCGCTGAAGTCGGTAGTGGTCAATCATAAGAAAGAGATCGTGGTGTCGATGATCATGACCTGGCTGCTGTCGGCTGGGATTGTGGTGGTGATCCTCATGACTCCGACCTACCTGCAAAAGCAGTTGGGTATCCCGGCTGCTCAGGCGCTGCAGGCCAACTGTCTGGCAACGATTGCACTGACCTTCGGTTGCGTGGCGGCAGGGTGGATTGTTGACCGTCTGGGAGCCAGTAAGACCTTTATCATCGGTAGCCTGTTCCTTGGCGTTTGTACGTGGTCGTTCTACCACGTGGTGGCCGCTGATCCTTCCAAATTGATGCTGATGTATACGCTGGCGGGTTTCAGTGTGGGTGTGGTCGGCGCTGTGCCTTACGTATTAGTCAGAGCTTTCCCGGCGGAAGTGCGCTTCACAGGGATCTCTTTCTCTTATAACGTGGCTTACGCCATTTTCGGTGGCCTCACTCCTGTATTTGTGACTCTGATTATGCGCATTACCCCGATGGCGCCCGCGTATTACGTTCTCGCGCTGTCAGTGATTGGCCTACTGACCGGCATATATCTCAGCCGTGATTTAAACAGTGAGGCCAAGACACCCGCAAAATTTGACCAGCGGGTAACATCTGGCCAGTAATGTGAGTTCGGCTGAAGCAAAAATAAAAGGCCCCGCATACACGGGGCCTTTTTGATCTCATTCAACGTTAATTATGCCGCGGAGATAGCAGCATTTAAGGCATGACTTTTGGGTTCGCCAATCGGTAAAACGGTGCGGCCATACTGTTCATTCAGCACTTCAGCCATCGCCAGATAGATGGCGCTGGCACCGCAGAAGATGCCTTCAAAACCAGCGACGTGTAGAACGGCACTGTTGCCGGTCATATTTCCGTAGCACAAGAGGGCAAATAAAATAGTCAGGCTGCCAAAAACGACCTGTAGCACACGGTTTGCTTTGAGCGTGCCAAAAAACATGAACAGCGTAAAAATGCCCCACAGGCCAAGATAGGCACCAAGGAAGCTTTCACTGCTGGCATCGGCAACGCCCATGCGCGGAAGCATCAGAATACCAACCAGACTCAGCCAGAATGCACCATAGGAGGTAAATGCTGTGGTACCAAAGGTATTGCCCTTTTTAAACTCCATCACGCCGGCCAGGATCTGAATCAGGCCGCCGTAGAAAATCCCCATGCTGACGATCACTGCGGTCAGTGGAAAGAAACCCGCATTGTGTAAATTCAATAAGATAGTAGTCATGCCGAAGCCCATCAGGCCTAAAGGTCCTGGATTAGCCATCATTTTGCTGTGCATATTTCCTCTGAACTATAAGTATTATGAATAAATAACAGGGCTATATCCGCTTGCGAACGGGCTAAAAAGTCCACATATCGTCAGAAGCGCGCGGCATCATAAGGAGGTGCAGGCGAGTAAACATTGATCTGGCGTAACCACAGTTGAAGATTTTTTTTCATCGAACCCCTTGATGCTGGCCCGCATGGCCCCATCTTATTCTCAACCGCAGTTGTTACCGCCGGTAAAACAGCGATATCGGACAGTTGAAATCAAATAAAACGTCCGCATATAGAGTAGCAACCTGACCGATTATGAATTTTTAGTGGAGGCGTTTGAAATGGGTAGAATTATTGGGATTGACCTGGGTACCACCAACTCTTGTGTGGCTATTATGGATGGTACTACTGCACGTGTGCTGGAGAACGCCGAAGGCGACCGCACCACTCCTTCCATCATTGCTTATGCAGCAGATGGCGAAATTTTGGTAGGTTCACCGGCTAAACGCCAGGCTGTAACCAACCCACAGAACACCCTGTTTGCGATTAAGCGTCTGATTGGCCGTCGCTTCCAGGACGAAGAAGTACAGCGTGATAAAGGCATCATGCCTTACCAGATCGTTGGCGCTGACAACGGCGATGCGTGGATCGACGTGAAAGGCCAGAAAATCGCACCTCCGCAGATCTCTGCTGAAGTGTTGAAGAAAATGAAGAAAACTGCTGAAGACTATCTGGGCGAACCCGTCACTGAAGCGGTTATCACTGTACCTGCATATTTTAACCTGTCTCTTATACACATCTGACGCTGCCGACGACTCCTTACGTGT
>CAMLBO010000068.1 GCA_946478305.1 uncultured Enterobacterales bacterium | reverse complement strand
GGTCAACATCAAGGAGAAAAAGTCATTTTTTTATAACTAAAATAAAGATTTTATAAAAAAAATATCAAATAAAAGGCGTTGTTCGTTCCGTCAATCAAGGCTACAGTATGCTCCGTTAAAAATAGCAACCCGATTATAAGATTGAATTAACACCTCACTGTCATGAAAGAAATGAGAAGTGCAGGTGTTACTTAATGGCTTCTGAATGCCTCTATTAAACAGGTGATAATGAGTCACCATTAGTTGCAGTTAAAACCGCATGGGATATTAATCCCCTACGGATGCTTTATTTTTTTTAAATGGCCCCTTTCCTATGAACAGCGACATGAATGAAATAACCGATAATATGCCGGCATCCGAGGCACAGCAAAAATTCACCCTCAAGGTGCTGTTTGGTCCCATGTTTGGCTGTGAACTGCATCTTCCGGCAGATGACTATTTTCTGATTATCAATCCAGGGCCTGCGCTCCAGGATACGAGCAATACACTGACTTCTGTCGGAGAACATGCTGCATCCTTTACGCAAAATACACTTTATCTGCCCTGCGACAGACCTTCCCCGAATCTTATTTTGCGCCTCTCCACCCCTCTTGAGGATGCAGACATCCGGGAGTGCTACGGCATCGAGGTACTGGGTGTAGAGCAGAGTTTCCCTGCGCAGTTATTTGAGAATGAGGTTTTTGTTCATGAGCATATTCGCTTTGCCGTTAAACGCAGCGGCAATGAATGGCCAGAAGATATCAAAAATTTTAATCTTCCTCCAACGCTGGATGCTGAATGCGGCGGAGTGATAATTCCGGCGGACAGTCATGTCAGAAAAAAACACTCCCTGATTATCGGAGGGATTATCATTTTCGCGCTACTGTTTACAGTAGGTGTTATTTGGCACAAGGAAGTTGAAAGTGACAAGCAGGTGTTATCGCTAAACGATGCTCTGACCGGCGCGCCGACTGCACTTGAAATTGTACGGGGACGGGATAATGATCTCATTTATGTACTGACAACTAAACATCAAGCCTTTGAGTGGGTACAGGAGGCGATTTTCAAATTGAAGCAAAATAAAAGCGCGGTTCCGATTTGGTTATCCAGGCATAGAAATGAGGTGATTTCCCAGTTATCTAATGCGGGTTATCCGGTACTGCAAATTGATTATTCCACGCCGCAGACCCCCGTTATTTCTCTCTATCAGGCATTAACAACGCAGGAAGAAGAAAAATTTAGATATTTGGTTATGAAAAACATTCCCTTTGCACTCGATGTCAAAACAAAAGTCAAAACCAAAACACAATTACTCCAGGAGGCTCGCCAAGGGCTTGACCGCCTGCATATCCATTATCGACAAATTAATACTTCAGCAGGCTACGCTTTAGTGGTCCGTGATGCCCTAAGCGATCATGTACTCACGGCCCTACAGCATTTTATTAAAGAATTTAACCACCAATGGGGAAACCGCGTGATTAATTTTTCGATTAATCTCGATGAAAACTGGCTACAGGATAAGTCATATGTTGACGCCTCCAACGGCTATCTGTTTTTAAACCCACGCCATTGGTACTTCACTCTCAGATAAGGAGAAAAAAATGCCAGATCCAGTAGTTCCAGTTAAAAGCAATGGATATTTTTTAGATACGGTATCTGTTAACTTCGAAAATGCTGCGGCGACAATGATGACGCAACTTACTACCGCTGAAGCAGCGTTGGAAAAGGACCCCTCAAATCCCTCAGTACTGGCTGCTTACCAGTCTAAACTACAGGAATATACGCTTTTCCGTAATGCACAAACCAGTACGGTTAAGGCCTACAAAGATATTGGTGCAGCGATTATTCAAAACTTCCGTTAACTATTGGGGTGCGGGATGGTCCCGTACCCTTTTCTTCTCCGGAGCAATAATGACTCAAATTAATGAAACGGTGTCAGCAGTAGCCCGACTTTCGCCACAAGGTTTAGCCTCTGAAGATAATATCTCCGTCGCGGTGCACGATCAGAATTTTAATAATTTAGTCTCCAGTACCTTTAATAAAATTAGCGAAACGGATGAACATTTTAAAAATGTGATTAACAGCCTCAGTCATGCTGCCAGCTTCAATAGCGATCCACAAAGTCTGCTGACATTGCAGAACTATATTGGTGAATACAGCAATTACGTTTCACTGGTAAGTACGCTGGCACGCAAGGGGGTGAGCACGATTGAAACACTGGAAAAAGCGCAATAATGTTAAACCAATATTCGAAGACGCTTACTGCTGCACTATTTGCCTTTATGCTTAGCGCCTGTAGTGACGAGAGCCTCCTCTACAACCTCACTCAGGAGCAGGCAAATCAGGTTCTCGCTATCCTGCAACAGCATAATATTTCCGCGAAGAAGGAGGGTACGCTTAAGGCTGGCTATACCATTTCGGTGGGGGAGTCTGAAACTACGGCCGCGCTTTCTATTATTGATCAGTACCAGCTCCCTTGGACAGCTGACGTACAAATAGGCCAGGCATTTCCGGAAAGTTCTCTGGTTGCGTCTCCCAACGCCGAGCAGGCTCGCGTGCTCTCCTTACAGGAGCAGCGGCTTGAACAATCCCTGCGTATGATAGCCCAGGTCGTGAATGCTCGCGTCCACGTAAGTTATCCCTCGTTTAGCAACGATACCAGCAGCAAGAAATCGACAGGCCACGTAGGCATCATTATCACTTACAAAGGGGAAATTGATGACAATATGTTCATTTCCCAGATAAAAACGTTAATCAAAAACAGTTTTGACGATGTGCGATACGAAAATATTTCGGTGGTGCTGTTCCCGGCACCGGTTATTCAACACGCCTCCCCCATTAAAGTACAACGTACCTTCCCTGCCCTATGGGTCCTCTTTCTGAGTCTTTCTGCAATGGCCGTGTGCACCGCGGCGGGCGTGTTGTTCTACAAGCTGAGCCGTCGTCCTTATTCTAAAAAGGAGAAATCTCCCCGGCTCATTGACGATGAGGCAGCAGAGCAATGAGAGCGGAAGACCCGCTGATGATGTCCATTCTATATGCTCCGGCGAGCTATGCGCACATCAGCCACCTGCCGGAGATTTTTCAGGACGATGAAATTCGGGAGGACACACTGCTCAATTTCTGGCTTCTGAGACGCGGCAAGCTTAGCGATTTGCCCGTCGCCTGGCAGCCCGGCGACGACACGTTGTTGCTGATGCTTTCACGATGGCACTTGATTCCCATTGCCGCGCATTTAATTGGCGGCTACCTGCTGCGCAGTCGGCTACCAGAACAGGGAGCGCGTTTGCTGTCCGATCCCCGCCTGCTGGCTTTTATCTCCCTGCCTCTGCTGCATGAGGTCAGGCCTGATGAAATAAGCCGTACGATGGAGACTTTTTCCTGCGGTGCCGCGTTTATTCTTGGGCAGTTCCCTGAACTGCCCGCTGCGCTGCGTCAGCGCCTGTTTCTGCACTTTCCTGCCGGCATAACTTTGGCGCAATTTTCAGCACCGAAAACGCCTAACCACATCAATTTGCTAAGAATGGCTTTCACTTATGCGCACCATTACTATTAACGAGTTACCCGAGGATTTACACCAAAAGGTAGTGATTAAATCCAGTGAGCGAACGCGTTATCGACAGATGGCCGTTGCGCTGGAACGTACCCTGAACCATTGCAGTGAAATTCACGCCGAGTATGAGTCAGAGACTGTCAGACTCCGGGAAAACTGTGAAAGAGAGGCTTTCAATGCGGGCTTTCAGCTTTTCTTCACACAAATTTTGACACTGCTTGATGAGTATCAACGTCAGCAGGTCCGGCGGCAGGTGATGTTCCGCCAGCATATCGCCAAGGCGCTCAATACGTCTTTATGCGATCCAACGATCGTGGAGCGTATCATCCACCATTTGCAGGAACAGTGCGGGCACCAGAAAGCACTGCGCATCATCATTCCGCGCGCGGTCGTTCTGCCAGAAAGCGCGGATAACTCGAACTATCAGTACACCGATGACAATCATATCACCGTGCAAAATGACATGGATGCGATACGTTTCCCTAGTGATTCGCTCTGTCGAACGTGGCTAGAGCAGGCGGAGGACGCGATCGCCCCGCTCAGCGAAACCATTAATCACCTAACACCTGACCTACTGCGCGATCTTGCGGAGAAACTTATCGCAATGAGCCATCAGATTGACGCTGGCTCTCTCAATTTTGACCAGGATGAACACCATGACAACCATTAGCAGCACCTCGATTTCTCACCGTTCTTCCCATGTGGATAATCTTGCAGCGGCAGTAGAAACCTATGACGACAAGGTACGTCACTATATCGAACAGAACAGACCGCAGGGCACGCTTAGTGAACTCATGAAACAGATGCGGGCGCTCTCCCCTGATCGCGTCGTAACGCTACAGCAGTTGAACAAAGCCTTGCTCTATTCCGACACCTATTTGCGTAACAGCGAGGAGTTCAAGGATTATACTGAAAGCGTGCTTGACAAACATGCGACCCAGTTGCTGGGGTTGAATATGTTATATAACACGATGCTTTATAAAAGCTTCACAAAATCAGATGACGATACGTCATTTTAATTTACAGACCCATACTCCCGGCGCGTAGCCGGGCATTTTTATGATGAAAATAAAACGACTTTCTTTTGTTCCTGTGACACTGTTGTTGTTCTATTCAACCGTTGCCACGGCAAAAAATGGGGATTGTATCGCAGAAGCGGCGCAATGTTTTCAGATCAACCCACTGATTATCAAAGCCATTATATGGCACGAGTCTAAAAATAAACCGCAGGCCTTAAATAAAAATAAAAACAAGACCATTGACGTGGGCATTATGCAAATTAATACGGTACATTTTAAAGCATTAAAAACGCTGGGAATTGATGAGACATTGCTGCGTGAAAATAGCTGCGCGAATGTTTTTTCCGGTACCTGGGTTCTCAAACAGAGTATTGAACGCTACGGCTATACCTGGAGCGGCATTGGTAATTATCATTCTAAAACGCCGGTGCATCATGATAAATACGTTAAGAAGATCATATCACTCATTGCCCACGAGACATCAGTGATCAATAAGGTACAAGTGGCTACACAAGAAGGTATTCGCGAGCGTTTCTCTTGTGGATGAAAATCAGATCGCTGATGTTCATTTTAAAATTTTCCAGGGTTGTAAAAAAACGCAAGCAGAAGTGCTTGCGTTATTACTTTATGACAGTAAGGCTTCTTAGCCGCAAAAGCGATATTGTAGAAAAAAAAGTGCCACCGTACGTATCTGCTCGCAAAACTGTGTTTAGGAATATCTGTTTTATTTTAATGTATCAACCTCGTAGCAGATTCTTTGGGCGAAGTAGATCGCCGTTTCCTTGCAGCATGTCAATAAATATAGCCCACTGGCGGAGCGGAAACTTCAAACGCTGGCAGGGAGGGACTTTCTTGGTTTACAAAGCGAATTGACGTATCGCTGCGAGCCGGCATGACAACGCAAATCAGACTTAAAAAAAGCGCAACAATGGCGCTAACAAATAATGTCGGCGAGGTTAGCTTCCTCTTAACCTTCATCATTCGGGGGACAGGATATGGAATATCGGCCATACAGCTAACACCAAAGGGGTTATTCATCATCATCGGCTGGGCGGAAAAAGAGACGTTATCCATTTCGATATTCCCCGCTGACGTTGTGCCAAAGCCACACTCATCTGCTTCTGACTCCGTCATGGGATCTTCCCAACTCGGTTGGGCAGCCAACCTGTAACCTAATTTAGGTATAGTCGCTATAATACTTCTCGTTTCATCGCCCAGACACACCCGAAGAGAACGGATCACCTGTGCAATACTCTGTGAAGTGACATAGCCCCCTTCCCATACTTCAGCTAAAAATTCAGCCTGCGAGACAGGTTCGGGATATTTTTTGCAAAGCAGCGCGAGCACATCCGCCTGTTTTTTTCGCAATTGTAATAAGGTGTCGTTTTGTTTCAGGGTTCTTGAATTTGGATTAAATGTAAAATCAAGAAAGTAAATCCCCCCGGTATTTTCTATGTTTTTTTTCATTTTAAAATCCCTCTCGCATTCATCTTAATGGTGATCATCACCCTACAGGCTCACGCCATGAACAATACTCATTTTTTGATAAGAAAGAAGCAGAATAATCAACGTTGCATCGGCAATTTGCTCGCAGCAACAGGCGACCAGGCCCACAAATTCTATTAGTAGTCACTCAATACGCGCCGGATAATAAATCATCATTCCATCAATAATATTTCAATATATTTTCAGTGTGCAGAAGATTTTTGTCAATAATTCAGTTTTTTATCAGGAAAATCCTACACGGTTTGTCACCTGCTCTCCATAAGCAGAAGGGATAGACATCCCTGTCAACAACGAAAGTAATTATTTCACGCTACATGAATATTCACTTCATCCCTCAAGGATAACAAACATGAAAATGGGCTCTTTGATTTGTCACCACATTTTGCAGCACGGAAGATAGCATCAAGAGATAAAATCTTCTGTCATAAAACGCCACTGGCAATGCGATGGCCAGATGATACTCAAAGTGACAAAATCCTGGGAGGTAGCCCTTAACCACGCGAAGCTATAGAAAACTGGCCAATAATACAGCAAATTCCACTACGCGCACCTCTACCCCAACGTTACACATAGACCCCGTTCTTTTTGTCAGGCCCGCGTACACTAAGGAGGGTGGGTTTATCGGGGCGGCCACGCGGCTAAACCGGCTTTTGCACAGATGAGGCCGACTGAGATAAAACCATTTTCTGAAAGAAATTCGTCTGGGGGAGTTTTAAAATGATTGTTCATTCATTTTTATTCAAGAGTGGATTTTATGCCCGACAATTCTTTAACCGTACGCCAGCAACAGCAGATGATTTCTGCACTAAATAGATTACACAGGACTGGCACGCTAGATGCCAAGAGCATTCATCAATTGCGGAAGCTTTTTAAGGAATGTACTGCCGTTGAGGCATCCTCTGTCTTAATGGCGACGCACCGAGAAGCGCAGAACAAAATAAAAGAAAAAACGCAGAATACGGCTCAGGGTGAATTTCCCGATGTTAATCAGCTACAATCCATTCTTGAGAACCTCGCTTCCATTGAACAGCAGCCTAAATCGAGGTAGTTAGCTCGTACGCTATGCGTGACAGGGGATGTTTGTTCTGCAGCCAATGATTTTACATCAATACCAGAATACCCCTGAGAGAGATTGTGATCCCTTGACAGCCGCGCTCCATCAGCACGGATGAGTACTGCCCTGCCCAAATCGAAAGTCGAATCCGGCGTAATGGATTGTATTCCCCTTCAGCAAACCGTCGTGTTTTTTGAAAGAAATCCCTCAGAGGGTGGGGTAGACTCATTTATGTTTTTGTCATATTTCTGCATACGAGGCTAAATCTTATGCCAAATCCTATACCCAAACGTCTACTGCACCTCAAGAGCTCCCACGAGTCGTTGGAATCAGACACAGGTGACAAGTTTCCTGAGCCGGGGAATAAAAAAGAATCAGTGGACCTTGGCACAATTCATGATATTTCGAGCGGTACTGAAAATATACTCCTTGAAGAAAACTATGTTGTGAAAGATACACGTAGTCTACGCATTAAGTTAGAGGCCATGAATAAATTCAATGAAGCTTCAACAAACAAAAAAACATGAGCAGTAAGACGAAAATCGAACTCAAAAACACCGTAAAAAATATAAATGGGAAGGAACCGGGGATAATGCCACGATTCAGGTCGTATCGTTATCCCAGTGCTCAATGATATCTACCTGGTCTGATCAGGGTCAGCTATTTTGAAACCGATAAGTCAACCCTTGCCGCGCCCCGTAAGCCGATCCTGTATCTGACTACTCGTAGCTGAATTCATGTATAACCCACTATTTCACGGTAAGAAGCTTAAGTTAAAAGCGTTTTTTGAAAGTAACTCAACCGACTAATCCTTAAAATCATTAGCGTTTCATATCGTCATCTATCACATCCACAATGGAGAATATATCCCATGTCAAACACCATAACCAGAGATCAATTTTCGGCCATAATTACCTCTCTAGACACTTCAGGAAAGATTCAAAAAGGCGATCTTAAAGCAGCGTGTAAAATGTTACGTAATATTGAAGCTGCTTCTAACACTCAAGAAAATCGTTCTTTTAAAAAAAATGACCAGGTATTAGAAAATTGTAGAGTAATAAAAAGCGTCTTGAATGGTATTGGTTCTCGGTCTATGGAGAACTTTGCTGAAAAAATGTCAAATACACTCAAGACACAAGGATCCAACATTCCTGCTTATAAAGAAAAGAAACTTGCCTATATCAACAAACAGTTAATGTCTATTGGATTGGAAAACGATAAAATCGCATTAAACCAAAAGATAAACACATTGAAGACAGATATAAGCAAATTGCAACAAAACATAAAACTCGAACAATTGAAAATTCCAGAATTAACGATTAAACTTAACGTTACTGAAGAATTGATAGAAGAAACTAATTCCACGCTACTGCGCGCAGAAGCGAATCTCAGTCTACCTGAGCATGTTATAGACGAAAAAAATGATAATCTGATGAAGGGATACAAGGAAAACCACAACAAACAATATAATCAAATCGAAGCAAAAATAGAAAAAATCGATAATCAAATATCAGAAGAGACAAGGTCTCTCAACGCACCTTTCGACTTCTTAAATGAAGCAAAAGTTACGGAAGATGTTAGGTCTGAGGTTGAAGCTGACTTACGCAAAGCCGCTGCGGGAAAAACATACAAAATGAAACGATCTTATGACGGTACGAGTTACCCCATCTCATATCTTGGACATATTACTTCCGATAAATATGCTCAAAGTAAATTTGGCTCTGCCCAAAAATGGGTTCCACATGAAAAATACCAGGATGAAGGAGCCTATATAAAAGTACCCAACAGAACCGGTAAACAGTGGATACAAACCGTTAAGGGCTACGTTGATACCAGTAGAACCATTCGAAAACTGGAGAAGGAAAAGTCAGAACTCATTAAAACCAGAGATATAGAACTCCCTGCAGATCTCAAGCAACTCACTGAGTTTTCATTCAAAGAGTTGGTATATACAACGAGGGATGAGGCGAAAGATAAACTCATTAATCTTAATAACCTGAAGAAAGAATTTGCATCAAAAATTGATGGTTACAATAGCACAATTGCAACATATGAGACAGACATTGCGAGTGCAAGGGCGGAACTAGAAAAACTGGATTCAACGCAAACAAGATTATAAGCCGGATTTCCCTCATTACCCTGGCAGAAATTAACACCCGTCGGCTTAGTTTTTCAGTAATGCAAAACCTGCGGCTTAAATTTACTCCTCATCAGCAAAGGTTACGCATGACATGAGGATAGTGATTATCTTTTCAATGAGTTAGATATGTTAGCGTTACGAGAAAGACTACAATACAGAACTGTCCAATTATTAAAAAGCATTCGTTTTACGCCCGTTCAAGTGTTTAAGTTCAGTTTTGTTATAATTTTTATCGCAATGACTTGCGGTTTATATTTGATTCCTTTATTACTGGAGGACTTTGGCTGAACTCACGTTTAGTAAAAAACTCATATCCTGTAGCGCCGTGCTACAGGATATATCGAAAGTCAGATTTTAATTTCAGCATGATCCCCCTTTACCTCCGGGTATACACATTCCCGGCCCGCCATAAAAAACATTTATTATTATTTTGAGCCTGATTTCACTATCGAGTTAATCAACCCTTTCATAGTAAAACATATCAACAGCAAGAAGTGAGTGATGAGCCGGAGAATATTCCCATTAAGATCCCCTTATGGGTTGTGTGTAAAACTCGGTATAACGTCGAGGAATTGTTGTGAAAAGTTAATGGAAAACAAGATCGCTTTCTTTTAAAATGCGCCCGGCAACCGCTGTTAATTATCCCAACAAATACTAAGGTTATGATGAAAAGTGCGCTCATAGTTGATGACCATCCTTCAGTACGAATGGCATTAAAACACACCCTCGAAGGGTTAAGATTCGAGCGTATTGATGAATGTGAAAACGGAGTCAACGCCATACAGCTTATCAAGAACAACCACTATAATATTGTTATTCTTGACATTGGGATACCTAATATGGATGGCATGGCTGTTATAAGCTCTGTTCGCAAAGCTGAAAACAAGACGCGCATACTGGTTTTTACCTCACAAATTCAGGATTTATATGCCTCAAGGTGCATGGCCGCAGGAGCATCGGGGTTTGTCTCCAAGCACGCTGATATGGAAAATGTGGTTTCGGCTATCAAGGCTATCGAATCCGGCTTCTCCTTCTTCCCGCACATCTATGCCAGCACCTGTAATACCGAATCTCTGGTCAACCGACTCAGTAACCGTGAACTGGACGTGCTGCGAAAATTAGCCAGCGGTATGACCAATAATGAAATTGCCGACGACATGTGCCTCAGTAGTAAAACCATCAGTACCTATAAAAAAAGAATAATGGAGAAGCTGGGTATCAATACGATGGTTGAACTTATTACCGTAGGACAAAAGGAAGAGTTTCCCTAACCCATTTCTGGCCATCATTTTCCCACGCCCTCTGCATTAATGTCCGTTATAATGGGGCATCTAAGAAAACGTCAACCCATTTTGTCTGCCGCAAAAACAGACGTACTCCTCTTCTGATTATTCCTGCCACGCCGTATGGCCTGCCGTGATCTGCGTCAGGACTTTTTATAATACCTGACGGCTTCATATATAAAATCACGGTCAACGGTTTTAACAAATTATCATATCAGCTATAATTGCCAGGCGTTTTTTTGAGATAAGGATATTTAATGCGATACTCCACACTACTCGTTGCCCCCCTGTTAAGTGCTTGCAGCTTTAGTTTTATGCAATATGATAACACCCCACTGGTGAAGGCTACTTATAATGACCATGCCACCAAAGAATCGGTTATCGCCGCCGGTGGCAAACCAGATTCTGAGTTAACACTTTCCGATCGTGGCACGTGTTTAAACTATACTCTGCGCAATGGCAGCGACTCGATGCCGTTCTATATTGCTTTTGATGAGCATGGAAAGCGTAACCACTACGGCTATATCACCTGTCAGAGCGCTCAAACTAAGAGAATATTAAAGTAGAGAAAAATAAAAAAACTTGCTCTTCACCTGAAGAGCAAGTTCCACGTCGAACAAACGCCCCGTTTAATATCCTGCTGCTTTATTTGCTGAATTAATACGTTTAATTCTTGCGTCTTTTTCATACGCATCTTTGCCCTGCAAAATCCCGCCGGCAGCATTGATCCAGCTACTGGCCGTGCAGCCTGATAAATTCAGCATCATTACTATCGCGATGATATATTTCATTTTCACTCCATTACTCTTTTCATTTACCCAATGAATCAGCCATCTTTCACCGGATGATTTACACATTTTTATTATACTTAATGCTCATTATAACGCCCATTTTTTGTTTATCGACAATTCATGGTTAGCAAAAACTATTTTTTTGATAATTCTAAAATCCCGGCGCACGGTACCCCCCCGGATAATTGAGTCAATAAAGGGCTAGAATCATCTAGCCCTTTATTTATAAGCCTTAAAATAGATATTCACAAATATCAGATTTTAAGTTTACTTAATTTTGATGTCCTCATCCCGTAGATGCGAGCAGGGGTCTCAATAATAACGACACACTACTGCAGCCTGTACATTACCATGTCCGCTATCAACTTTACCTTTGTTGCCGACGACGTTGCGGTCTTTAGCCCAGTAGCGCTCGCTGTCGTCAAACCAAATAGAACCCCATTCAGTGATCGCAGATCCAACGCGCCGATCACCTATATGAGAACTTAATAAAGTATCCAGCGTGGGTAAAGTTCCTCCTTCTTTAATGCACAAATCTTGTGCATCCTCGTAGGTATAATGTTTTTGCATACCAGTGTAACCTGACACCTTATCAATTACATGTTTAAGGGTAAATGTATAAATAAGAGGTTTACTCTTATACTTTTTATGTTTTCCAGTTATCGTCATAACCCCCAAGCTACTGGGGGTGCTCCAAAACTGAAATCCACCGTTTGTAGAGTTAGGCCCCATCTGCCCAGTCCCAGACCAGTTATATTCTTCCCAGTCATGTATGCCTGGAGGATTAGCGCCAGGATCAAGATTCAAAACAAATTTATTATTGGCTATCCCTATTGTTGGGAAACCATCCGATATAGCAAAAGTAGCTCCGTTAGCGCTGATATCTTTAAACGAGGCAGGGCTATACATCGTTGACTCTGATGTTTCAAAACGAATATTTTTATTATTTCTCAAAGAGGGGGTCCAGGTAACCTTAACCGGCTTGGCACCCGCCGCTAAGGATAGACCAGCCGTCCCACTCATCCGAAACTTTCCGTTCTTATATTCCATTGCGTTGTTATTGATTACGTATTTCCCAGCATTCCCAGAAATCCAGTTGCCATAAGCATCCTGAGGCTCCCATGTCACCTCAGGATTACCGACTCCGTCACCGATGAAGTCATTCGCGATAGGTGCCGGACTCCTAATCGGATCAGCCTCCCCTGCAACCACCATATATGTGTTAGTTTGTACAGCTTTCCCATGTAACCTAGCCGTTATAGGATGAGAAGTTGCTCTTGTAGCATAGCCTGCCTTGATTGATACAGCATACTCACCACTGGCATTTTCCGTGACATCAAAACTATTTCCAATGAATCTTATATTGATATTAGCCTGGAGGCCTGATAGGGGCTTCCCAGTTTTTGAGTCTGTAACCTTATAGATTATCTTCACTCCATCTCCCGCTACACCGCTTCCTTCAGTGCTAATTTGGTGATTTGGGAGAATACTTTGGTACTTAATCTCTGCTTGGGTAGCTTTAAATTGGTCAGTTTCTAACGTTTTAGCCGAAATGACTGTGGAGCCAGAGTGAGTACCCACGGATACGGTACCTTTTTTGTCCACTGCTGCGATACTCAAATCACCACTGCTATATATTATGTCCAACGAGCTGGCATCAGGATTATTCAATTTGGCGGTAATTATTTGTGGTAAGGAAATATCGACATAGCCCGTAATATCCTTTTGCCCAAGATTCAATTTGGGATCGGCCTTTTGAATATCCAATACATAATTTGCCGTTGCGGGTTGATACTTACTCGTTGCCAGCGTAGTAAGATAGATGATTGCTCTCCCAGATTTAACGAGAGTCACTTTGCCCGTTTTCTCATCCACTGAAGCGACGTCATTATTCGAACTTGACCAACGCTGAGCATCTACTAGCTCGTGTGGCACAGCTATTTGCGGCATCTGAGACTGAGTATAGTTGCGAGTATATTCAACCTGCTCCAGGGTATTAGCAAAAGCAATATTCGGTATGATACCAATCACGGTAATCTTATGCTGTATGCCAATAGCTTTACCGTCCACTTTCGCCGTAAGAGTGACCTGCCCTTGATTGCTTGACACTGCTGTTGCCTGATAGCTACCGTCACCTTTATCATCTGTATTGCTGACAACAAAGCCTGCTAACGATGATGCCCCGTCGAAAATTACTTTCTCACCGCTAATCCTATTGTTAAATTTATCAACTAAGACAACCGAGAGATTAACCGTGTCATTTACTGCCCCTATTTCAGTTTTATCTACCTTGAAAGTAGACATAGCAGTATCTATTGCTGCAGGTTTCACTGTCACCGTCGCCGACTGCTTGATTTGAGTTTCATCTAGATCGGCGCTCATAACATAATCACCCGCAATATCACTTTTCAACGTAGTTTGAGCCACTCCGTATTGATCGGTGCGAGACCGTTGGATATAACTGATTTTACTGCCTGATTGACCGGAAACTAGGCGCCATGAAACTACCACGTTAGGAAGTTTGTTATCGTGTTTATCAACCACGGTAACACTATATTTCACCCCAGAAGTATCACCTGCGGTTATGCTGCGTTGATCAGGTGTAATTGACTTAATTGACCAACTGCCACTATCACCGCCTACCGTCAACGTTTTCTTCTGCGAAAACTCGACATCATTAGCGATGATGCCCAGAGATGCCACACCGGCTTTAGTTGCCGTTGCTTTGATCTCATAATGGCCCTTTTTATTTGTTAACTCCTGGGCTGCACTCAAAGTCACATCGGGTTTATCACTTTTGCCAATAACCTTTTGACCTGAAAGTAGATTACCTTTCTTATCACGCAGAATGACTGACAGAGTGGCACTTTCTTTGCCAGCAACAATACTGGCTGGCTTTAATTCCACATTTGATTGAGATTCATCCAGTTTCTCGGCACTGAATACTACATTTGGAGCCTCTTTCTTCGAAGAGGGCAGTACTAATGTTACCTTCGCGATACCTGCAATTTCCCGCGACAGAGCAACACTGGTCTGGCTGGTAGCATCGGTTTGAGTAAGCTGTTGTGCCAGCTTGCTGCCTTCATTAGCACTCCATGTGACCCAAACACCCGCTCCTACTTTATTGCCGAATTGATCAACCAGCGTTGCCTTGTAGTTCACCGACTGCCCCACAACTGCGGATGCTGGAGTCGCAATAATATTACCGTCAACCTGAGCTGAGTCGCTATCAGCATCGACCAACAGGCTCGCAGTTAACTGCACATTTTCTGGCGATTTTATCTGCGTGGTAATCTGTGTTTTACCCGCTTTATTAGCTGAAACAATCGTCTCGTAAACACCGTCACTTTTCTCACTAAATGGCAGATATGTCATGAGTGGATCTACTGCATAATTGTTACTCAATGAAATATCATTTTTACGGCCTTTCAGCAGGTTTCCCTGTTTATCCTTCAGAACGACTGTGACCGTCGCTTTCCCGCGACCGGCAGTAATATTGGCAGGATAAACATCCAAGGTAGAATGAGTTGACGAGATATTACCGGCATTAAAAGTGATTTTTTTATCAGCTGACTGCAAACTGCCGCCCAAGAGAGCCGATACCTCTGCTTCTCCGGCCTTAATGCTGGAAAGGCTGATTTCCGCAACACCCTGCGCATTGGTGTAACTTACCGGCATGGTAAGGGTGCCAAGTGTTGACTGCCAGCCTACCGCTACGTGAGGTAATGCCATATTGCCGTTACCATCTTTTACCTGCACACGGACCTTTACGGTATCTTTACCGTCAGCCTTCGCAACTGCTGCCCCCTGCACCGTGACACTGTGTAATTTTGCCGTTGATTGGCTAGCCAGCACAGCCAGCTCCACCGTTTTACTTACTGAGCTATCTTTGGTCTTGGCAGTTAGTGTCCAACGTCCCTCTTTCGTTCCACTGACGCTTGCCTGATAGATGCCATGGCCAGTGTGAGACTGAGCGGAGAAAACAATACTGTTTTCGTTTGCAGAGAATTCGACATCATCCTTACTGCCGGAAACTAAATTACTCCAGGTATCTCTCAATAACAGCTTAACGGTGGCCGAACCACCTGCCGTGATAGATTGTGGCTCAATACTCAGTAGACTATTGGCATTCACTGCAGCGCCCGCTTTGAATTCAACCTCCTGTATTGCTTTCTTATTATTGTTAAGCAGCACCGTAACCTGGGATTTTCCAGCTTCGGTTCCTTTCAAGACAACGCTAGCCTGACCTTGTGAATTAGATTGGGAAACATTAGCTGAAAGCGCATTGGCTGAACTGCTCCAGTACATAGGAATACCCACGACTATATTGCCGTTTTTATCAACCACAGTAGCTGTTAAGGTCGCGCCATTCATGTCCCCAACGGTAACTGGAATGCCGCTGTACGCCAATTTAACTTCCGCCGTTCGCTGGTCCGCGGTACTACTCAGAGTAACGGGTGTTTCTTTACCATTCAGCAAAGCCTTGACGGTAATCATTGCCGCCTTGCGGGTTTTGACGGTCACTTTTGCGACGCCATTCTTATCAGTGATACTGGTCGGCGTCACGGTAGCATCGTTATCGGCAGCCCATTTAACCTCCACACCACTCAGTGGATTGCCATGAATATCTTCAACTTTAGCATTCAATTCGGCGGTGTCTTTTTCATCAGCGATGATTTGCACACGATTAGTGCTCAGCCCAGTAATAATACCTGCCTGTTTATTGGCAGAGAAGCTTACCGCACTGGCATTCACTTTAGATAAACCGGAGCTTGCCGTCACAGTGACATCATGAGCGCGGGTACTGGTTACCTCTGCTTTAGCGATACCGTTGTGGTCAGTTTCACTTTGAGTTTTACTTATTTTTACCAGTGAACTGTCCTTATCGTGGCTCCAGTTAACGATAGCACCCGGTAAAATATTATTATTTTTGTCTCTAACTTCTGCGATAAATAGAACAGGCGACTTACCATCGGCTATATTGCTTCCCGAAATAGCTTTCACTTCGGTAATTTTTGCCGTGGCAGAGTTTGGTGTAAATGTCGTTTGTCTACCCGTATTTTTCTGCTTAATCGTAGCGGTAATTATTGACTCACCGGCTACCGTGCTAGTTACTGAAATCGTTGCCCGCCCATTTACGTCTGTTTTACGACTGGAGTTAGCCAGCGTAGCCCCATTGTTTGCAGCGAATTTAACATCAACACCCTGCACCAGGTTGCCGTTGTCATCTGTCACAATTGCAGTGACAGTTTTGGGGGTACGTCCATCAGCCACTGAAATATCAGGAGTGATAGTAAAGTTGTTTTGGGTTATCTGGGCAGTCAGACTATCGGCTTCGAAGGTTACTGATTTATCGAGAGGGTGAGCATCAGGAATAGATGCCGTCACAATAACAGTATCAGCTAATTTGCTGGTCATTGTCGTTGTAGCAATACCTTGCGCGTTTGTTTTTGTGTCCACATTAGCGAACTTAACCCATTTACTGTCCTTATTTGATCTCCAGTTAACGGCGACGTCATTGAGCTGGTTACCATTTTTATCTTTAATTAACGCAGTGAATGTTACCGCAGATTGACCGTCAGCTACATATGGCCCGGCAGCAGCATTGACCTCAACAACTTTTGCAGTAGAAAGGTTTGCCGTGAAGGTCGTCGGATTTTCTGTGTGCTTATTGTTAACCATAGCCGTAATGGTTGACACCCCAGCTATCGAACTGATCACTGAGGTTGTGGCTATCCCCTTTTCATCTGTCTTGCTGCTGGAATTAGTCAATATGGCCCCATTGCTTGCAGAAAATCTCACTTCAATATCAGGAACCACGTTTCCTTTGATATCAGTCACCAAAGCCGTGACTATTTTTAATGTCTGTCCATCAGCTACTGAAATAGTTGGGGTGATAGTCAGATTACTTTTGGTTATCTGGCTGGTCAGGCGATCTGATATAAATGTCAGAACCGTTTCACAAGGCTTATTACCATTAATCTGAGCAGTTACAGTACTCTTACCCGCCCGCTCGCTGGTCACTGGGAGGATAATTTCACCCAAACTATCGCTCATAGCCTCGGCTTGTACCTTAGCCGTATTATTCGCAGTAAAGGATACACTCTGGCCCGGCACCCGGTTACCCAGAGCATCAACCAATACCACTTTTATCTTATGTTGCTCTGCACCATCTGCCAGAGCCTGAGTTGTTAAGGTCTCAAAGCGCTCGATGGTTGCCGTTTTATTGTCTGCCGCCACTGTGACTTTGGCTGCCGGGAAAACGGTATGTCTGGCCGAGGCAACAATATTTAACGTCTCAGGTACAGTGCCCGCGGTTAGTGTAGCCGCATAGATCCCAGCGGCCTGCCGTTTGAACGCCGAAATCTGTGCCCCCGGACTTCCACGTAAAGGCGTCTCAATTTTGAGACTAATTTCATTTTCATGAATATCCACCCCGTTGCCCTGACTGTCATTGACGTTAAGAGTCAAAATGTGTGGGGTTTTACCATCTGCTGGCAGCACAACGTCAGGAGGGGTCAGGCTACTGTTGGCAAGCTCAATCGCTGCCTGCGTTACCGTTACCTGAGTCTGAGTCGGTTGGGAGGCATTGTCTTTTTTATCAATAGCCACCCCACTGATCATGTAGGTGTTATTACCCTGCATTTCTGTTCGATAAGCTGGCAAAGTTACGCTGTAATCATTAGGACCGTTGGCGATGATTTTACCCCCAGCCACCGTTAATTCCGGCGCGTGCCATTCAATACGCTCCAGGCCATACTTGCTGTTAAGCCCTACCTCTAATGATTTGGTTTCTCCGGCATAACCCGTCACGAGCCCCACTGTGTGTAACGAGATAACCTGTTTCTTTCGATATTCAAGCACGATGTTATTGTTACGTTCGACCAAATCATAGCGGCTACCGGCCAGGCTACGCAGTTTATTAACCGCGTCAGAGGCAAGCTGTTGCCCCCATGGCACGTTCAATTGGTAGTTGAGTTCAAGACCAAAGCGTGTGTCTTTTGCACCGGACTGCCCCTGACGCTGTTCCGCATTCAGGGTCAGCAGAGGGAATGGGGTATAGTTAATGCCTGCGGTAATGGCATATGGATTCTGCTGACGTTTGTCCTTGCCAAACAGGGCGACCTCATTTCCATAATATTTTTCCAGCATCAGTTGGCCCCCCAGTTGCGGGGCAGCGGGAAGCCAGCCCTGCGCTCGGATGTCCCAGCCATTGGCAGGACGTGCCTCAAAATCTTCCAGCTCCGGCGCACCTTTCCAGTTCGTCAGGCGTAAATAGCCATTGGCGTTCAGTTTCAGATAATCACGCCCGTACTCCCCTCCTATCCCCATACGCGCATGATCGCGGGAAAGGTCGTAATCCAGGAAGATATTACCGCCCGTCATAAAATCAGGGGTAAAATGACGCAGACCCCATCCAAAGTTGGTCTGGGTTCGGCTATCCGTATGGTGCAAAGCATGCTGGGTGAAAGTGAGCCACTGTTTATTTTCATACCACGGGATCAACAGTTCAGCCTGGGAATTTTTCAGGCTAAACTTTTCATCAACGTCCAGCTTAACCCGAGCAGTACCCACCTTAGTCAGCCACTGCTGCACGCTGGCGGTGGCGGCGGCAGATGCCGCACTACGTGCTAATGAATTGACCTCATGGGTGTCAAGGGAACCCGTAAAGAACGATCCCGCCTGCGTGACTGCCGAGGCAAGCTTCATCTCGTCCTCCCGGTTTCCTTCAGGGGCCGTTTTATCGTTATTACTGATTTTATTTGCATCGAGGGAAGGTGTTTTCTTTAGAGGATAATCCGGCACCAGGATTTCATCCCCCGGACGGAGATTCTCAAACCCTTCAGGATACTTTCGGTGGTCATTCAACCGAAACAGTTGAATGAGGGAAAGATTATACTCTCTGGCCACCGAAAACACCGTATCACCGGTTGTCAGCCGATATTTTTTGGTTCTAAAATCCACATTTTTATTAAAAGGCAGATCCCGCTGACTCCCCATATTGGCGTGAGAGATGGCAGGTGTAAATACCTGTGCCAAGGGCAAAAGTATCTGAATTGCAATATTCCCCCACGCCGCTACCTTCCATGATATTCCTGACTTATTCCCGTACATTATATTCACGTGATCCTGTTAATAATTAATCAGGTGCGAAGTTTATTTTTTTCTCAGGGAAAAAAAGGCAGGTAAATCCCTATAATCATGTAGGAAAATCCTTATAAATATTGGAGAGCCGTTTTTTGCTCCACATCGCTTGAAACCGAGATCAATAGTATTCTTCAGTGGTCGGCTTGATGAGGGAAAACTTACTCAGGAGAAAAAAGGTCATTGACGCCCTCCTCAAGCTGGAGGCTCACTCGTACACATTCAGCGCGATCGGATACTTCCGTGGCCATTTCCAATTGCCGACAGAGTTCAATCAGTGGTTCTTCCCTAATCAGCTCGAAGCCCCCCTTCACACGGTGGGCAAGCGCCGCAATTTTTTTGAAATCATTAACAGTGATCGCATCATGAATATCACTGATGCTTGAGAGCGAGTATTCATAAAGCGTTTTCCTAAAATCAACAGTGTCTAAAAATGTTGACTCCTGAACCTCTGCACTGTCCAGCGTGATATTCTCAGCCCGTAAGTAGCGGTTCAGCGCGGTAGTGATCATTTCCAGTGTTGCTGGCTTAAAGAGACAATCATTCATCCCGGCGCTGATGCATGCATCGAACTGTTCATCCCTGGCGTCGGCAGTGAATCCCAGAATCACTGTATCGATACTGTGTTGACGGATAAGCGCGGCAAGATCAGTACCACTCACACCGGGCATATTACAGTCCGTAAAGACCACATGCGGCTTGGCCGTTTTCCAGACTTCAAACGCCTTAAGGGGGTCATCGCAGACGGTGACCTGATAGCCAAGCCAGGCTAACTGCTTTTCCAGTACCATCAGATTGGGATAATAATCATCAACGATGAGAACTCGCGTGTCTTTTGAAATATGGGGAGTTGCATGACTGAGGGCATGATTGTGCGAGCGTCCGGTCTGGAGAAACCCAACCGTCAGCAAGATACTGACCGTCGTCCCGGTTCCTGCAATGCTGTTAAGTGAAATATGCCCTCCCATGGCTTCACACAGACTTCGGGATATCGCCAGGCCTAGCCCTGTCCCCATCTGGCGCTGCGCTGTCACCTCTGACAGTTGAGTAAAAGGTCTGAACAGCAGGGACTGCCGGGATTCTGGGATCCCACATCCGGTATCGCTAATCTCAATAAGCATTTGGCCCTCTGCCGAGCCCTCTGATTCCATCAGCGACACTGAGACACCCACGCCGCCTTTCGCGGTAAATTTTATCGCATTGCTCAAAATATTACTGACGATCTGACGCAGCCGAAGCTCATCGGTTCTGATAGAGCAAGTGCGCGCGGCTTCATTGAAATCGAGATTAAGGCTGAGTCCCTTACTGGCCGCATTACCATTAAAAAGTAGGACACACTGCTCTATTAACTCTTTGAGATCTACTTCGGAATAATGCAAGACAAGACCGTTAGACTCAATCTTACTAATATCCAGAATGTTGCCAATAAGCTCCTGAAGCATAAGGGATGAGCGCTGCGCGACATCAAATGCCGTACTGTCAATAATTCCCTGTCTGAGTTTATCATTACCCAGTTCAAGCATGCCGATGATCGCATTCAAAGGCGTTCTGATTTCATGGCTCATGGTAGCCAAAAACGTTGTCTTCGCGGAGTTCGCCTTCTCAGCCGCAATCTGTGCCTGACGTAATTTTTCTTCCAATTGTTTACGATCGGTAATGTCAATCCAGCCGCCAACAATACCCTGTACAGCGCCAGTATCATCACTATAGGGTGTCATCCAGTGATAAATCTCTAAATCCCGTCGGCCGTCATTAAACTTAAGCGTTCGGTCTTTGATTATAGGTGTATTGTCACTTAGAATTTGGAAAAAATCCTTTCGGTAATCTGAAAGTTTACGCTGATCTATATATTTTATTGCGTCGACATTATACACATCGCCGTTCGCTTCGTTTCTCACACCGAGTGCGTTGTGATAAGCCTCATTGCTTGAGATAAGTTCACTATTTCTATTCCTGATGTACAAAGGACTCGGCGTTCCGTTAATCAAGGCCTTATTTAACATTAACTGGTCACCCAAATCTTTACGTATCCGCTCATTCGTCCTGATATGTCTTCTTAAACTATAAACCCAAAGGGACAAGAGGGCGGAAAAGAAAACTATAGCCCCGACAATTGACAGCAGTATTTTGCGGTTTTTCTCAAAAAAAGACCGATATTCCGGAGGCCTCGACCAATGAGTACTAATACGACTCATATCGCCGTAAGAAATATAATCTATCGTTTTATTCAGAATGCTATACAGCAGGTCGTTTTCAGCAGATACGCCAAAAGAGAGTTTGAAGGATCCATTCTGAACGGGCTTGATAATACGGAGTGTCCCGGGATGAAGCAGAGACCGATATCGGGCTGAGGTGTATGTATCGATGACGGCATCAACCTTATTTTCGGCCAATAATTTATAGGCACCCTCATACGAACTGGTATGGAGTATTGATGCATTTTTCGGGATAAACGCCCTCACCTCACTCGGTCTGAATGAAGTGGCCACTCTTACTGGTAAAGCGTCTTTTGGCGTAGATATACCGGAGACCAGAACCAGTGACGACTGCGCATAAGTCCGGGTAAAACGAACGCGGGGATCGACCAAATCAAGCGGACTGGCATACCCAAGAATTCTGGGTTCAGTGGATTGCAGGAAGGATGTAGGCGACTGGGTAGAGGATTGCGATACGAAGTGAAAATGCACCCCAAGCGTTTTACCTATATAAGTCAGCAATTCCGGTGTCAGGCCAGAGAATACGGCGTTATCACTGACGACAAAGGGTGGCACTGATTTAGGAAGCAGGACCGTGATAATCTTATTTTCAGCCAACCACTCTTTTTCCTCCATTCCTAAAAAATCAGGCTCTCCTGGCGTAATGAAATCTCCAGATTTGTCCCATGCTCTTATTAGTCGATAAAAACTTGAATCAGGAATACTTTCAAGCCCGGAAGTAATTATGCTCTTGGTTTTCTTGTCGCTTTTACGCACAGCGAAGTAAGTCTTGCTGGTTTCATCGACATTTAACTTTCCTTTGACCTGAAGATTGTCATAAACAGGATTGTCCGAATAGTATCCACTGGAAATAGAATCACCAATATAATAATCATTGTAACCTAAGGAGACCGAGAGTAGTGCGTCAAGCACAGAGTTATAGCGAAATATTTCCCCATGAGGATGAATTTTCTTTACGACATCCTCCGGAACATAGTCTCTCACCACGGCTATTTTTTCGCTTCTCCCTCGCTGCGGGTTATCAGTAGACCGAGCGATAGTTATGAACGGGTTTTGATTTATAAATGAGATGTAATAAAACTGGCCCTCATTCTTATCAGTAATAGTCCCATATGATGGAATGACATCAACATCATCATTCATTAATGCCGAGTGAAGATCGTGCTCATTATTGTAAAGTCGAATAGTTATTTTTTTGTTCTTAATCACACTGATGACTCTTAATAAATTAGCGTTTATGCCATCATAATATTTTTCATCGACAGTCATATCAAAAGGTGGATGATCAGGCCGGGCAACCCCAACCCGAATGACGCCGTCGTAATGCTCGTCATTTTTTGACTTGTTAGCGTTGAACAAACTCATCGGTTGATAATTTAAAGATATTCTTTCAGCACTGGCTGTATAAGTAAAAGAACATAGCATCATCAGAATAATCAGAAGGTTTATCACAAAAAAATTTCCTTAAAAGCATACTAAACATTTCTACTTGCACATCATATTTTTTGATAGCCCATTGCAATGTAATTTCCATTAAAGGGGGAAATTATCAACAAAGGGAAGATCTTTGATGAGGTAATCATGTACGCTTTACACTCACTCCTCCATCTTAATCCTTACCAATCTTACACAAATACGAGAAATTTATCCATAAAGTCACGACCAATCAACTAATCCACCTTTTTTATAACGGTAACAACACCTCAAGTTGGACAGGAAAAGACCGTGTCTTGGCGAGGAATAACACATCCTCAGCTTCACAGTTAAGTGAGAATATTCAGGGAGACTAACATCAATATGGCGGTTGAAAAATTCAGTGTGCTACTCCGATTATAACTTACCCCCCGAAGGGGCGAGCATCCCATTAGTGCATACATTTAAAAGATTATTGGCACGCTTAATAAAATCTTGATAAATATTGCTTAAGAAAAAATCAAAGCATTGATATTGTCTGGAATTAGTAGCAAAGAGCATAAAATGAGAGTTATTGCGCGTCGTCCCCGCTATGACAGTGATAAGCTCATTCGTGTAGAATATAAATTCACGGACCTCAATAATGGTCAGATTTACACGGCAAGTTTTTTTAAAAAGAAACTATACTTAAATTATTGAATGAAAAATTACCTTTAAATAGTCCAGTTTCGAATTACCGGAAACTACTGTCTTCAACAATATAGAAATATCTCCATTATCACCATCGGATGCCTCCCCGCCGCACGCGTCCATTCCCTTAACCCCCCAGCCCAAGATGCGTCGCCATCGGTCAACGGGTTGATTCAACAAAAAATTAACCGTTTGAAACATTTCATGTAACCTATGCGCACTTTTTCAAAAGAGCAGGTCAGGGAATGAAAGCCGTAAAGTTACTGTTTGATCTCGTACTACTGAATATGGGCGCATGGGTCAGCATGGCAATCGCGGCCCCGGAGGATACCCCTCCCCCTTTTTACGAGGGTAAAACACTGGCTCACCCGATCATTTCAGGTGCACGCTACAGCAGCGCCTTGCTGGTATTTATTCAGGAAAAACAAACGGTAAAAGGTTATTACTGTTTCTGTAGCGAAGACGACCAGAGTGTCGATCACCTTCCCCACCTGCTCGGTACTTTCCCCGACTCCACCATCGAATCGGTGTTTTATGCCGATGTCGACCAGGCCGGTCAAATCACGCTCGTGTTGAGCAAAAGCCGTGGAAAATTCGCGCTTCGCAGTTGGCGTTATCAGGAAGACGGCAGCTATATCCCTGTAGTGAGTTTGCAACCGGTGCTGGATAATTTGGTTCGCAAAAATAAAGATCTCAATTCAACACAAATAAAACGCGCGCTCAGTCAACTTCCCCCTTATGACTACAGCGCGCAATACCCTACATTCGACAATCCCGATTTCGATAACATCGACTTTACTCAAGGCAAGATTGTCGGCTGGTATCTCGACGATGGCACACCTTCCCATGCCACGAAACAGCCGGCAGATAACGTTTACGCTTATAAAAAAACTTTCGCAGAAAAAGACGGTTTATTTCTCACCGCGACCTTCCGCCGTGAAGAAGACAGTGCTACTCCCGGATTTCGTGTGACCGCCATCAGCTGGCAGGCCGATCCGGCAAAATTCAGCGGCAGCGAGAACGGGCCTTATGTCTACTACTCCGGGCACTATGGCTTAGTAAAAGGCTTTTTCCACAACGGCGTT
>CAMLBO010000067.1 GCA_946478305.1 uncultured Enterobacterales bacterium | reverse complement strand
CGTAAGGAGTCGTCGGCAGCGTCAGATGTGTATAAGAGACAGATATGGAGATCCGCGAGATGCAGGCTAAGGTCAATCTGAATAATCTCGGTGAGCTGACTATGGCTTCCCACGTGATGGGGGCGAATACGTCCGATAAGCAGGATCGCGAAGTGATCCTCAACTACACCCACCAAGAAAATGTGTATCAGCTTTGGCGCAGTTTGCGCTTTGGTGACAATTTGCAGGAATGGCTACAACAGCAGATCTCGCTGCCGGCGAATGCGCTGTCTCATCAAGCTGAGGCTACTTCCTCCCGCACTAAAAAGGACACTGATTTGAGGACCCCACAATGAAGCCGCTTTTCGCTTACCGCACGCTGGTCTCTGCCCTGATGACGCTCTCTGTTTTGCTGCTCAACGGCTGTGTGCCGCGCATTGAACTGTCTGCGCCGAAAGAGCCGATCACCATCAATATGAACGTTAAAATCGAACATGAGATCCACATTAAAGTCGATAAAGACGTGGAAAATCTGCTGAAAAACCAAAGTGATCTGTTCTGATTCGGGAGTCGGTATGCGTTCTTTGAAGATAAAAATGTCGACAGTCAGGCACTGTGCCAACGTTCTGCTGGTTTCTGTTTTGTTGTTTAGCTCGGCGGCGTTTGCCTTAACACTGGATGAAGCCAAACAGCAGGGCCGCGTGGGAGAAACGCTGTCAGGCTATCTGGCACCGGTTCAGCAGGACGCCGAAACGCTGGCTCTGGTTAAACGCATTAATGCAGGGCGTGAACAGCAATATCAGCAGGTGGCGCAGAACAATCAGGTGACGACCAATGACGTGGCAAAACTGGCGGGTCAGAAGCTGGTGGCCAGAGCGGGAAAGGGCGAGTTTGTGCGTGGAATCAACGGACAGTGGTTGCAGAAATAAAAATGCATCTTCCTTTGTCCTTAAGACGCTAAGTAAAAAACAGGTAAAAAAAAGCGCGCTTTCCAGCGCGCAATAGCGTTATCACAACAACGTCAGGAAGGACCGTAGACAACAGATTTTGAGGGTAATAAGTCCTTCATGAATGTGATAAGGGTAATTACGCCGCAGCCACTTGCTTGATTGCTGCGTCGATCGCTTCTTTTGCTGCTGCCTGTGCTTTAGTCGCGACTTCCGGACCGTAAGCGATGCCTTCAGCGAAGATGAATTCTACGTCGCTCATGCCCAGGAAGCCCAGGAACAGAGACAGGTAAGGGGCAACCAGATCAGTAGGTGTGTCTTTATGGATACCACCACGGCTGGTCAGAACGATAACTTGTTTACCTTTAACCAGACCTTCAGGGCCTTTTTCGGTGTATTTGAATGTCACACCGGCACGGGCTACCAGGTCAAAATAATTTTTCAGCTGGGTTGGGATGTTGAAGTTGTACATAGGCGCAGCGATGACAATCACATCGTGAGCCTGTAATTCTTCAATCAGGGTGTTGGACAGTGCCAGCGCTTCTTCCTGACGTGGCGTCAGCGGAGCATCAGAAGGACGCAGTGCGCCAACCAATTCGCCATCCAGAACCGGGATTGGATCGGCTGCCAGATCACGCACGGTCACCTGCGAGCCGCTGTGAGCCGCTTTATACTGTGCCACGAAATAGTCAGTCAGTTGGTTTGTCTGAGAGAAGTTCGCCAGAATGCTTGATTTCAGAACCAGTACTTTGCTCATGTGAAAATCCTTACTGTGTGCGTAACAAGAGCGGATGCCCTGTGAATGGGACCACTCTATTCACAAATATCTTTCAGTGATAGCGCAATAATTCGAGTGCTACGTTCGAATTTTTTGAATGAATGGAAATGGCAGCCAAAAAGCCACCTCTTTTCAGCATCCTCAATAGCTTGTGGTAACATATTCGCATACAGGTACATGTTAACCCGCCTGGAACCCATTCAAATTCAGCCGACAGAACTCCTTCACCCTCTGGCCGTCTGACTTGCAACAAGGAATACCGAACGTGAAATCTCCGCTCGCGGCACTGTCAGCGCAATTAGACGGGCTGATGCTACGTGACCGGCAACGCCTGCAACGACGTTTGCAGGGTGCCAAATCGTTATTAAATAAACCGACTCCTGACCCGCAGGCGCTGGAAAAACTGACCGCAGAACTTGAACCTTTGATTGCGCAGAGTTTGCAAAAGGTCAGGGCACGTGAAGCGTCCAGGCCAAAAATCAGCTATCCGGAAAATCTGCCGGTAAGCCAGAAGAAAGATGACATCTTCAACGCTATTCGTGACCACCAGGTAGTGATTGTTGCGGGTGAAACGGGGTCGGGTAAAACCACACAGATCCCGAAAATTTGCCTGGAGCTGGGCCGCGGTATTACCGGTGTGATTGGCCATACTCAGCCACGTCGTCTGGCGGCGAGAACCGTTGCCAACCGCATTGCTGATGAGCTGGAAACCTCGCTCGGTGGTACGGTCGGTTATAAAGTGCGTTTCAACGATCAGGTGGGTGACACGACGTTAGTGAAGCTGATGACCGACGGTATCTTGCTGGCGGAGATCCAACAGGATCGCATGCTGATGCAGTACGACACCCTGATCATTGATGAAGCGCACGAACGCAGCCTGAATATCGACTTCATTCTTGGTTACCTGCGCCAGTTGCTGCCAAAGCGTCCTGACCTCAAAGTCATTATTACCTCAGCGACCATTGACCCGCAGCGTTTCTCAAAGCATTTCAATAATGCGCCGATCATTGAAGTCTCGGGGCGGACCTATCCGGTCGATGTACGTTACCGCCCGGTAGTGGATGACGCTGACGATACCGACCGCGACCAGCTGCAGGCGATTTTCGATGCTGTCGATGAGCTGGGCCGTGAAAGCGCCGGGGATATTTTGATCTTCATGAGCGGTGAGCGGGAAATCCGTGATACCGCCGATGCGCTGACGAAGCTGGATCTGCCGCATACCGAAATCCTGCCGCTGTATGCCCGCCTGTCGAACAGCGAGCAGAACCGCGTGTTTCAGTCACATGCTGGTCGCCGCATTGTGCTGGCTACCAACGTGGCAGAGACCTCGCTGACTGTACCGGGTATTAAATATGTGATTGACCCCGGCACAGCGCGTATCAGCCGCTACAGTTTTCGCACTAAAGTCCAGCGTCTGCCAATCGAACCGATATCGCAAGCCTCTGCCAATCAGCGTAAAGGTCGTTGCGGGCGCGTCTCGGAAGGGATCTGTATTCGTCTCTATTCTGAGATGGATTTCCTTTCGCGCCCGGAATTTACCGACCCGGAAATTCTGCGGACCAACTTAGCCTCGGTCATTTTGCAGATGACCTCACTGGGGTTGGGCGATATCGCGGCCTTCCCGTTTGTCGAAGCCCCGGATAAACGCAATATTCAAGATGGCGTCAGGCTGCTGGAAGAGCTGGGTGCGATTAACAATGCGCAGGATGGCCGCTATACGCTGACGCCGTCCGGACGCCAGTTGGCACAGTTACCGGTGGATCCGCGTCTGGCCCGCATGGTGTTGGAAGCGCGTAAAGATGGCTGCGTGCGGGAAGTGATGATTATCACTGCCGCGCTGTCAATTCAGGATCCGCGTGAGCGTCCAGCCGACAAAAAGCAGGCATCTGACGAAAAGCACCGTCGCTTCGCAGATAAGGACTCTGATTTCCAGGCCTTCGTCAATGTATGGGATTACCTGAAAGAGCAGCAGAAAGCGCTCTCTTCAGCGCAGTTCCGCAAAATGTGCCGCAGTGATTACCTTAACTATTTGCGCGTGCGCGAATGGCAGGATATCTACACCCAGCTGCGTCAGGTGGTGAAGGAGCTGGGCCTGCCGGTGAACAGCGAACCGGCAGATTACCGCAGTATTCATTGTGCGTTACTTACCGGCTTATTGTCGCACATCGGTCAAAAAGATGCGGATAAGCACGAGTATACCGGCGCGCGTAACGCCCGCTTTGCCATCTTCCCGGGTTCCGGTTTATTCAAGAAACCGCCGAAGTGGATCATGGTCGCCGAGCTGGTAGAAACCAGCCGCCTGTGGGGACGCATCGGGGCGCGAATAGAACCGGAATGGATTGAGCCGCTGGCCAAACATCTGGTCAAGAGCAGCTACAGCGAACCGCATTGGGAGAAAGCGCAGGGCGCGGTCATGGCGACCGAGAAAGTCAGCCTGTTTGGCCTGCCGATTGTCGCAGCCCGTAAAGTCAATTACGGCACAATCGATCCGGTTCTGTCGCGCGAGTTGTTTATCCGCTATGCGTTGGTGGAAGGCGATTGGCAGACGCGCCATGCATTCTTCCGCGCTAACTTAAAACTGCGCAGTGAAGTTGAAGAGCTGGAACATAAATCACGTCGCCGTGACATTTTGGTCGACGAAGAGACGCTGTTTCTGTTCTACGAACAGCGTATTGGTGCGGAAGTGGTGTCTGCCCGTCACTTTGATACCTGGTGGAAAACTCAGCCAGCTGACAGCCTGAACTTTGAGAAAAGCATGCTGATCAAAGAGGGCGCGGGCAATATCAGCGCACACGATTACCCGAACTTCTGGCATCAGGGCAACATCAAATTGCGGGTGACCTATCAGTTTGAGCCAGGAACTGACGCCGACGGCGTGACGGTGCATATTCCATTGCCTTTGCTCAATCAGGTGGAAGATCAGGGGTTTGATTGGCAAATCCCCGGTATTCGCCGTGAACTGATCATGGCGCTGATTAAGTCACTGCCAAAGCCAGTGCGCCGTAACTTTGTGCCCGCACCAAATTATGCAGATGCGCTGCTCGGCCGTCTCAAGCCCTTTGAATTGCCGCTGCTGGAAGCCATGGAGCGTGAATTACGCAAAATGACTGGCGTTACGGTGTCACGCGAAGAGTGGCAGTTGGAGCAGGTGCCTGACCATCTGAAAATGACGTTCCGTATTCTGGACGACAAAAATAAAACGCTGCGCGAAGGCAAGGATCTGACGGCTTTGAAGGCAAGCCTTAAAGAGCAGGTCCAGCAAACACTCTCGGCGGTGGCAGACGACGGCATAGAGCAGAGTGATTTGCATGTCTGGAGTTTTGGCACGCTGCCTGAGAAGTATGAGCAAAAGCGCGGTGGCTATGAAGTGAAAGCCTATCCGGCGCTGGTAGATACCAAAGACAGTATCGCCATTCGTCTTTTCGACAGTGAACTTGAGCAGCAACAGGCCATGTGGGCGGGTATCCGCCGTCTGTTACTTCTGAATATTCCATCGCCGATTAAATATTTGCATGAGAAGTTGCCGAATAAAGCCAAGCTCGGGCTCTACTTTAACCCGTACGGTAAAGTGCTGGATCTGATCGACGACTGTATCGCCTGCGGCATCGATAAACTGATAGCCGAAAGCGGCGGCCTGGTATGGAAAGAGGAAGAGTTTGCCCGTTTGAATGAACATGTGCGTGCGCATTTAAATGAAACCGTGGTGCAGATTGCGGTGCAGGTTGAGCAAATCCTGACCGCGGTCTTTAGCATCAACAAACGTTTGAAAGGGCGCATAGATATGACCATGGCGTTGGCGCTGTCAGACATTAAGAGCCAGATGTCAGGCCTTATCTACCGAGGGTTTGTGACGCAAAATGGCTGGAAACGTCTGCCGGATACCCTGCGTTATCTTAATGCTATCGAAAAGCGTATGGATAAACTGCCGGTTGATCCGCACCGCGACCGCGCTCAAATGCTGAAAATAGAGCATGTGCAGAAAATGTGGCAACAATGGCTGAATAAACTGCCACCGGTGCGTCAGCAAAGCGAAGAGGTGAAAGAAGTACGCTGGATGATCGAAGAGTTGCGTGTCAGCTACTTCGCCCAGCAGTTGGGAACGCCATATCCGATTTCCGACAAGCGTATTTTACAAACCATGGAACAGCTGGCGTAGCGGCTGGTTAACGCATGAAGTTCTGAGCCCTGAATAAGTTAATCCAGGGTTCAGAACTGAATAATCGTATTTAGTTGTGCCCGCCAATGGATAACACTTCAATGATTCGTGCATTCGTGTTTATTTTTAGCAGCACCCTGTGTGTTTGAGTTAATCTCAAGGAATATATATCGGCTCCGTAGCTGGGAAGTTTTTCCATCCTCATGTCTCCGGCCTTACCGGCTGCCTCGTCGGGCGAGTACCCTAACTGGGTTATGCCTCGCCTGAATTCGTAGTATTTCCGCATTCCTGCTGGCTCTACGTCGATGTTTTTTCCATGAGCGTTCAGATCGTGCGGCTTTGAATCATTGAATTCCCAGGTCATATATATCTCCTGTTTTATGACACCTAGTGGAAGGTAATAATTATCTTATGTTCCATAAATAATACAGAATAAAAAGAACATCTGAAAAATATTAATATAAAGGTAGCGTATGATTTATCTTTATATATTTTTGGTTCTTATTGGTTTGTCTCCGATGGGTTTTAATCGATTGACGTAAATAATAACTCGTCGGTAAATGCCATGATTCCGCTACATCGCGGCCGATGCATTTTTTTAAACGTTAGTAGCAACATTCTTTCTTAGTGGTTGTAACAAAAAGACGCACTTTAAATGAAGATATGCGAGATCGATGTGGGATTTGATCTATCAGCATTGAGATAGACCTCAAAATTAGCGAGGAGTGTTAAAAAAACCACGAACAATTGAGATCTCTTGTTCGTGGTTTTGATGAAAAGAGAAGAACTACGGTGTGACGGGAGTTGCGCTGACTGCCCCAGCGGACAGTTTATTTAACGCGTCACGGATTGCCGGTACAGCCAGCGCGCGGTTATCCGCCAGATAGCGGTCTTCGGCCGCAGGCGCGGAACTCTGTATGGCAATCAGTGACCATTTGTCGCCACTTTTTAACAACAGCGGTGAACCACTGTCGCCCGGTAACGTATCGCAGCGGTGCGATATCACACCGGGTTGCGCCCAGCCGGTGACTAAACAATCCGTGTGGATATATAAATCATCCAGATGGTCTTCCGGATACCCGGCTTGAGTGACCTTCCTGCCATTTTGTTTTAACGCCGCTGTCAGCTCATCCCGGCTGCCTTCCCAAAGGGGGAGCGGGGTGATTGGTAAGGCAATATTGGCATCGGTCAGACGAACCAGGGCAAAATCATAGGGCGCGGCTTTCGGCGGTACGATCCAACCTTCACCATCGGCTTTAAGTTTCTTACCCAGTTTCGGGTCAACCAGCGTTTCCAAAGCGGTCACCTGATAGCGCCATTTCTGATGGTGAGATATAAACCGCAGGGCCACGACTTTATCAATTTTACCGGGAGGCGCCAGCACGCAGTGGCCAGCGGTAAGAACCAGATGCTTAGAGATAAGTGTCGCGGTGCATAAATTACCGCTTTGCGTCTCTATTTGACCAATAGCTTGCCAGGGCCACTGACGTGAGTCTTCAACGGGAGTCCGTTGGTCATGACCAAAAAACAGCGCCGTTTTTTCTTTTACGCTGATCGTTGGCGCGTCAGAGTCTGAATCCGGCTCAGGAACATCCGCATGAGCAGAGGGAAGGGCGAAATAGAAAAAGCACAAAACATAGGGTAACGCGATGCGCATAACATTCTGACCTTGAAGACGGGGAAATCCCTTGAATCGTTTATTATGGAGTGATTTTAGACGCTTGCAACATTCGACGTGGGTATGGTGCTGATTTTTAGCAAACTTTAGAACGTAAATGAGATAAAACGCCAGGCAGAACGGATAGTTTTACAAATAGAAAAACAGTGTGATCAGGCCGCAGAGGATCAGGGCGCTCAAGGTGATTTCGAACAGGTATCGGCGCAGCATCTTCCATCAATACCTCATAATAAAAACTGGAGAAAAAAACACCCGGCGAACCGGGTGTTAAATAATCAGTCTTGATAACGTGGAGGAGATACCCTCACTAAGACGTCTTACTTATGCTGCTGGTGTTGCTTTTGCAGCAGGTGCAGCTTTTTTAGCATGTTTCACGTGTTTTTTAGCAGCCTGCGCTTTCTGAGCTACTGGCGCTGCTTTTTTAGCGTGTTTCACGTGTTTTTTAGCGGCTTGTGCTTTCTGAGCAGGGGCTGCTTTCTTAGCGTGTTTTTTGTGTTTTTTGGCAGCCTGAGCTTTTTGAGCTGGTTTCTTGTGTGCTTTCTTAACAACGTGCTTAGCAGGTGCTTTCGCAGCTGGAGCGGCAGTCGTTGATGCAGCAGGTGCTGGAGCAGCGGTAGTTTCAGCAGCGAAAGCAACAGAAGACAGACCCATTGCAGCGGCAACAACCAGAGCTAATACTTTTTTCATCTTAAATTCCTCAGAATGTTCGTTTATGTGTCCACCCCACTGCGGGGTCGGTAGAGGAATACTAGGCCTGACAGAACACATTGTAAGTGAGTGAATGGTGTCGGCGTGTAACGTTATGTACAGGCGGGAAAACTAGGGTAAATCAATGCTATAGAAAGTAATCGCAACGGGCGCTAAGTACATAAACACAGATTTAGTTACAACATACAATGAGTTTAATATACTTCCCAACTCTGAAAGCCCGAAAATCTTTGTGAAACAGGGGGATCTGAAAGTTTATTAACAGAATTCTTTGCAAGACGTAGAAGGGGGCTCCAGGATGAACGTAAAGGCCCAAACACTGATGGGCCTTTACGTGGACTCCGGCAGGACACTAAAACCGCTTTATTGTATACCCATTATAGGTAACGGCTTTCCAGGTGCTTACGGAAATAGGCCGGATTCAGCGTTTCACCTGTAGCGTTCTTAATCAGCTGGTCGGTGCTGAAACGACTGCCGTGCTGCCAGATATTTTGCTGTAACCACTGGAACAGGGCGGTCAGGTCGCCACGGGCGATGTCATCTTGCAGGGTAGGAATAGCGTGATTGGCACACTGGAACAGTTGGGCTGCATACATCGCTCCCAGCGTATAGGTTGGGAAGTAGCCAAAACCGCCGTCGGTCCAGTGAATATCTTGCATACAGCCGTCACGGTAGTTACCGGTTGTATCAATGCCGAGGTATTCCTTCATTTTGTGGCCCCACAGCGCCGGAATATCATCGACTTCTATTTCACCTTCGATTAGCGCTTTTTCGATCTCATAACGCAGGATGACATGTGCCGGGTAACTGACTTCATCGGCATCAACGCGAATCAAACCGGGCTGTACGCGTTGATTAAGCTTGATGAAGTTGCTTTCATCCAGACCCTGACGCTCACCGAACTGGGCAATCACCAGTGGGTAAACTGATTTTAGGAAGGGTTCGCTGCAACCGAGCTGCATTTCAAACAGCAGGCTTTGTGATTCATGTACACCCATCGAACGGGCGTTGGATACGGGCTGACCGAGCCACTCTTTCGGCAGGTTTTGTTCATAACGGGCATGACCGGTTTCGTGGATAACACCCATCATGGCGCTGAGGAACTCATTTTCATTATAACGGGTAGTGATGCGCACATCCTGAGGCACGCCACCGCAGAACGGGTGGGCGCTGACATCCAGACGACCGGCGTCAAAATCAAAGCCTAGGCGATCCATTACCGCCAACCCTAACTGACGCTGTTTCTCAATATCAAAGGGGCCGGCAGGGGCGATACGCGACTCTGACTTCTGTTTCTCGACCACTTTTTGCAGCAGTTCGGGCAGCCAGGTTTTCAGGTCGCCAAACAGCACGTCCAGTTTTTTTGACGTCATGCCCGGTTCGTACATATCCAGCAGGGCATCATAGCAGCTGATCCCTGCGGCATCGGCACGCAATTTAGCTTCCTTACGGCTCAGACGTACCACTTCACGCAAATTATCTGCGAAGCCTTCCCAGTCATTGCCTTTACGCTGAACGCGCCAGGCGTGTTCACAGCGTGCACCGGCCAGAGATTTTTCCTGTACCAGGCTTTCAGGTAACAAAGCAGACTGCTGGTACTGACGGCGCATTTCTCGCAGGTTTGCTTGTTTCACGTCGTTCAGATCTTCGTTACTGGCCTGTTCCAGCCACTCGCCGACCTGTTTAGCGGTAAGAATTTGGTGAGACAAAACGCTGAGTTCAGCCAGTGCCTCGGAACGCGCCTGACTGCCGGCAGGTGGCATCATGGCGGCCATATCCCAGCCAGCGATGGCAGAGAGGTGGCTAAAGCGAGACAGACGGGCGAAGGTGGTGCGCAGTTGTGAATAGGCTGTTGTCATTATTTACTCCCTTCGGATGATGAAATTTTAGCGTGGTTCAGTGTTCAGGTTGAAAACGGCTTTGATCGGCCAGGTGAAACGGATGCAGGCCCCCCCCAGAGATGGGCTGGCCTCAACGGTTACGCGGCCCTGATAGGCCACGGCGATGGAGTGGACAATCGCCAGCCCAAGGCCACAGCCCCCGGTTGCGCGATCCCGGCTGGGGTCGAGGCGAACAAATGGCTCGAATATCCGTAGGCGTTCTTCTTCCGGAATACCAGGGCCATCATCTTCAACCTGCAAATTCGCTTCCTCGCCTTCAAGCCACAGGCTGATGCGTAACTTATCATGAGCGTAGCGCAAAGCGTTGTTAACCAGATTGTCGAGAACCCTCTCCATCAGACGTAAATCAACACCGCCGAAATCCACATTTTGCGGCACAGTGAGTTCAATGTGGTGATCAGCATTAATCAGGCTGAAATCATCCACTTTGTCAGTAAGCCAGTTGGCCAGATTGACTTTCTCGAGATTCAACGCAACCTGTGGGCGGTCTAACCGCGCGTAGGTCAACAGCTCATCGATCAGTGCTTCCAGCTGGCTGATATCGCGATTGATTGCCTGCTGTTCCGCTTCGGGCAGATTTTCACTCATCGCTAACCGATAGCGTAGACGTACCAACGGGGTGCGCAACTCGTGGGCGATCCCATCAATCAGCTGTTTCTTACTGGCTATCAGGGTATTGATGTTGTCCGCCATCTGATTGAAGGCGATCCCCAGCCGGTTGAGGCTCGAGCTGGAATCAAAATTAATCCGCTCATCAAGATAACCATTCCCCAGACGCTGGGCTGAATTTTCAAGCTTCATCAGATCTTTCCAATGTGGACTCATCCAGAGGAAGACCGGAAACGCCAGCGACAGACCAATCACCATCATCAGGATGAGATCCAGAATGCGCATTTCATGCATATAGAATAGGTAAGGGATCGGACCGACAACCAAAACATAGTGACTGCGCGGAACGCGTTGAATAAAGGTGTATTCATCATCAAGTGCAATGATTTCGCCATCCTTTAGGCGCTTGTCCATCTCTGGCGAAAGAACACGCTTACCCAGCGGTTCAATGTGCAATTTAAACGAGAGATTGAGATCGAGCGTATTGATGGTTTTATTCCAGTCTTTAATTGGAATTTCACGCAATTCGCTGCGCATCAGATAAAGCGAACTTTTCATCAGGTCATTCATGGATTGCCGACCTGTGCGTTCGGCGGTGACCTTATAGACCAGACCGACCAGCATCGACATCACCAGGAAACAAACCAGCAGCAACAGGAAAAACTGGATGAAGAGCTTTCTCATTCTTCGCCTTTCTCCCAGGCATTGGGTGCAAATAAATAACCTTTGTTGCGCACGGTTTTGATACGGAAAGGCTCAAGGGCGTTGTCATAAAGTTTGCGACGCAGGCGCGAGATCGCCACGTCGATACTACGGTCCAGCCCATCGTAGCTCACGCCGCGCAGGTTAAGCAGCAGGGCTTCGCGATCCATAATGCGTCCGGCATGGGTGGCGAGTTCCCAGAGTAAATCGAAGTCGGAAGTCGACAGGATAATGGTTTCATCAACCAGCGTGACTTCGCGGTTAACTGGGTCAATACGTAGTTGACCGAAGTGCAGGGCATTTCCACTTTGTAAGGGTTTAGCCGGCTTTTCTTCCCCGGTTGACTGGGGAGCATGCTGGCGCAAATGCAGACGCAGACGCGCTAAAAGTACTGCCGGTGGCGTGGTTTTTAGGATGTAATCATTTGCGCCCATTTCCAACGAAAGAATATGGTTCATGTCGCTATCAAGCGAGGTCAGCAGGACAATGGGACCACTGTATGTCGGGCGCAGGTCACGGCAGAGCGTCATGCCGTCTTTACCAGGGAGCATAATATCGAGAAGCACCAGGTCAGGTTTTTCGCGTTCAATCCGCTCCTGTGCTGTATCGCCACGCGGTTCAACCAAAACGTCAATATCATGTTTGCCTAAATAGGCGGCAATCAACTTGCCGACTTCTGCATCATCTTCTACAAAAACGATTTTATTCATTGGCTTGCTGCTAATAGAGGTCCGGTGGTTAGCATAGCCCGTCACGAAGGCGGGTGCTATGAGACTTGCGTCATAAAAAGTGACAGTTTTTCAGAGTTTGCTCTCGTTTTACAGGCAAAAACCATGAAAAGCTGACAATGGTTAACAATTTGCCAATTTAGTCCGTTTATTAACCCAAGTGGTCACCTAAATTTAACCTGGTGTAACAGGCTTTAACGTCTGCCAAATAATACCGTAACGAAATGGTTTCACACGATAAAAAACGCATAATTAAAGCTTCGGAACTGACTGGCGCAGTATCATTGAAATATGCCATTATAGAGATGAATACGCTTAGCGTTATATATTTAGCTACATTATATTCTTCGTGCGTTTAACCATGCTAACACTGGCCAGGAGAGGAAAAGGGGATGAGCGAAAGCCGCCTGATACCTGATGTGCGCAGTGAAAAGGCCTCCTTTGACTATATGGAATATCTGTCAGCATCGTGCAAAAAGCACTGGAGCTTTCTCGATGCGATTTATGGCGTGATGCCGTTTTTTGGCATGGTCCTCAAATCGCGCACCTCGCAGGAAAAGTCTAAGCAGGAAAGTTTAAGGGCGCTGGCGCTTCAGGTGGTTTCAACGCAGGTCAGCGATGAGACCAATATCGTGCGTCTGATTGAATTGGCTGAACAGCAGGGCTTCTATGCTATAGAAATACATTTACCCTATGGCCTGAGTGAAGAACAGCTGAAGGCAATAAAAGTAGAATGCAAACATTTGCTTCAATTGTCTCAAAATAATGAATTACTGACGGTGAAAATCCTGCAGATGGCCGCCCAGCATTAAACAGCCCCAATTAAATCTGATTCGATGATTTAACAAAATGACTTAGCAAAAAGGCAGCCAACTGGCTGCCTTTTGTTATTACGTCAACGGTAGGGCGATTACTTGAACAAGTCAGCACTGACGGTCAGGTTACCACCACTTTTGCTCTGCCACTCACGGGTCACATGGTAGAACTTAGCCCCTTTCGCCGCGGCACGGTTACCCACTTCCTGCGATACGTCCGTAACACTGTTGAAATGGCCAGTGAAGGTGATCGAGTCAAAAGGCACCATTTGCGCAGCTGTTACATTGTTCACTTCCTGAACCTTCGCACCATTTACTGCAGTCACGGTATAGCGCTGACCGGTAGAGGATTGCGTTTCGAAGAAACGACCAACGTCACGGCTTGGGCTGCCAGAAGAAGCGACACCTGGAATTTCAACTTTCTTCGCGGCAGCGCCACCGGCAGCCAGTGCAGCTTTACCAGCTTCAGAATCCGCTGGGATAGCATCGGGATCCTGAACAACACGTTTGGGAGCATCTTTCTTATAAATGAATGCGGTGATGTACTGATTGCCGCCGCTGTTGGCATCAATCTGGCGAACGATGAAGAAGGAATCGGCCCCTTTTTCTTTCGCTGCTTTACTGATGGCGTCAGTGACATCGGGCTGGCTGCGATAGAAACCGCTAACAGTCACCGTGTCATAAGGCTCAAGCAGATAAGCTTCATCCTTAGGTAATTCTTTTACGCCATTCATTACACGGTAAGTGGTTTTCTTACTGACTTCAGCCGCATCTTTTTTATAGATATCCGCGACGACACGCCAGTTACCGCTGTTACCTGAGCTGTTAGTATCCTGAATATAAAAATAATCTGCACCCAGCGCATCAGCACGGCGAGAGACGGCATCTGCCGCATCACCCAGCGTGTTAAAACGACCGGAAACAACGATGCGATCAAAGGGTTTGATGGCTGCTGCTTTTTCTGGAGCGATTTCCTGGGCTGCCTGTGCTGCTGACAACGCGGAAATAGCCGTTAGAGTTAAACACAGGGCCGATGCGATGATCGTTTTGGTCAGCTTCATAAAAAATCCTTTCACCTTGCGCAGTAATATTGAAACGTGCTGAATTCTTGATGTGTAACAGGTTAGCGGCCGATTATTGCATGTAACAATACCGAGTGTCTCAGTAATTTATGTCAATCGCGATGTCGCTAACCGCTACCTGTATCACTTTTTTTTCAGTTCATAACTTATATAAGTTTGGTAAATAATCCAAGTGGTGAAATAAATGTTAATTATTCACTATTTCATAACTTTTATGCTGACAATCCGCAGATTAATGAGGGGGGAAGGGAAGTGATACCTGCGGAGATTACCGCGTAAAAAAGATTTTTAAGCCGGGTTTTTACTGGTTTTACAGCAGCTTTATAGCTTGTCGGATAGAATTACTCATTAATTGTCCGACTATCACTGTGATACGTAGATTATTGATTAGAAATTCAGTAGGTTATAAATGGCCTGATAACACAGTTTGGGTAGGGTAAAAATCTACAGGTCGTAAATACTAATGTTAAGTCGTTGACACTAATCATCAATGAAAAAGGGTGAAGGGAATACTATGCGTATTGGTGTACCAAGAGAACGGTTGACCAATGAAGCCCGGGTTGCAGCCACGCCGAAAACGGTGGAACAGCTGCTAAAACTCGGCTTCACGGTCGCCATCGAACAAAACGCCGGGAAACTGGCCAGTTTTGGTGACGCAGCCTATCAGGAAGCAGGCGCGGTGATTGTCAGCGAGGATGAAGTCTGGCAATCCGATATCGTGCTAAAGGTGAATGCCCCTGAAAGTGATGAAATTGAAAAATTGCAGGCAGGGACCACTCTGGTGAGTTTTATTTGGCCTGCACAAAACCCAGAGCTCATTTCTAAACTCGCTGAACGCAATATCACTGCGATGGCGATGGATTCCGTCCCAAGAATTTCCCGCGCCCAGTCTCTGGATGCTTTAAGTTCTATGGCGAACATTGCCGGTTACCGTGCGATTGTGGAAGCCGCGCATGAATTCGGCCGTTTCTTTACCGGTCAAATTACGGCTGCCGGGAAAGTTCCACCTGCGAAAGTCATGATCATCGGCGCCGGTGTGGCCGGTCTGGCCGCCATTGGTGCCGCTGGCAGCTTGGGTGCGATTGTTCGTGCTTTTGATACCCGACCTGAAGTGAAAGAACAGGTACAGAGTATGGGGGCAGAGTTCCTTGAACTAGACTTCGAGGAAGAAGCCGGCAGCGGTGATGGCTACGCGAAAGTGATGTCTGACGCTTTTATTAAGGCTGAAATGGCGCTGTTTGCAGCACAAGCTGAAGAAGTCGACATTATTGTCACAACAGCGTTGATTCCGGGCCGTCCAGCACCGAAGCTCATCACTAAAGAGATGGTGGCTTCCATGAAGCCGGGAAGTGTGATCGTGGATCTGGCGGCACAAACCGGCGGTAACTGCGAACTGACCGTCGCTGACCAAATTACCGTGACTCCTAACGGCGTTAAAATCATCGGTTATACCGATTTACCCAGCCGTTTACCTACCCAGTCCTCTCAGCTTTATGGCACGAACTTAGTCAATCTGCTGAAACTGCTGTGCAAAGAGAAAGACGGCAATATCGACATTGATTTCGAAGATACCGTCGTGCGCGGCGTTACCGTAGTAAAAGCCGGCGAAGTAACCTGGCCAGCACCACCGATTCAGGTCTCCGCACAGCCTCAGGCCAAAAAGGCTGAGCCGCTGCCGCAAGTTGAAGCTAAACCTTCTTCACCTTACACCAAATACATCATCATGGCCGTGGCCATTATCCTGTTTGGCTGGCTGGCTAACGTGGCTCCGAAGGAGTTCCTGTCGCACTTTACCGTGTTCGCACTCTCTTGTGTTGTAGGTTACTACGTGGTCTGGAACGTCAGTCATGCGTTGCATACGCCACTGATGTCGGTCACCAATGCCATTTCTGGGATTATCGTCGTTGGCGCGTTGTTGCAAATTGGTCATGGCGGCTGGGTGAGCGTTCTGTCATTTGTGGCAGTACTGATTGCCAGTATCAATATTTTCGGCGGATTCACCGTCACTCAGCGCATGCTGAAGATGTTTCGTAAGAATTAAGGGGTAGCATATGTCTGGGGGATTAGTTACAGCAGCCTATATCGTTGCCGCTATTCTGTTCATATTCAGCCTGGCTGGATTGTCAAAACACGAAACATCGAAACAGGGCAATATTTTCGGCGTGACTGGGATGGCCATTGCGTTAATTGCCACCATCCTTGGGCCTGATTCAGGCAACGTGGGTTGGATCATCATTGCGATGGTCATCGGTGGTGCGATAGGTATCTATCTGGCGCGTAAAGTCGAAATGACCGAAATGCCTGAACTGGTCGCAATTCTGCATAGCTTCGTAGGCCTGGCGGCGGTTCTGGTTGGCTTTAACAGCTATCTGGATCACGGTGCCGTTCCTATGGATCGCGTGATGGAAAACATCCATCTGACCGAAGTGTTCCTTGGTATCTTCATTGGTGCCGTCACCTTTACCGGTTCCATTGTTGCGTTCGGCAAACTGCGCGGGACTTTCTCTTCGAAGCCGCTTGCTTTGCCACATCGTCATAAATTGAATCTGGTGGCACTGGTCGCTTCTTTCCTGTTGATGGTGATCTTTGTTCGTACCGACAGCGTCGGCCTGCAAGTCTTCACTCTCTTGATCATGACGCTGATTGCGCTCGGTTTCGGCTGGCATCTCGTGTCCTCTATCGGCGGTGCTGACATGCCGGTCGTGGTCTCGATGCTGAACTCCTATTCAGGGTGGGCAGCGGCAGCAGCAGGTTTCATGCTCAGCAACGACCTGTTGATCGTGACCGGTGCTCTGGTGGGTTCTTCCGGTGCGATCCTGTCCTTTATCATGTGTAAAGCGATGAACCGTTCGTTTATCAGCGTGATTGCAGGCGGTTTTGGTACCGACGGCTCTTCAACCGGAGATGCGGATGAAATGGGTGAATATCGTGAAGCCAGCGCTGAAGATGTGGCAGAAATGCTCAAAAGCGCCAGCTCGGTGATCATCACTCCGGGGTACGGTATGGCTGTCGCTCAGGCTCAGTATCCTGTGCAGGATATTACCGCGAAACTGCGCGCAATGGGCGTCAAGGTGCGCTTTGGTATCCACCCTGTCGCAGGGCGCTTGCCTGGTCATATGAACGTGTTGCTGGCTGAGGCACGCGTACCTTATGACATCGTGCTGGAGATGGACGAAATCAATGACGATTTTGCCGACACCGATGTGGTGCTGGTGATTGGTGCCAACGATACCGTCAACCCGGCCGCTCAGGACGATCCGCGTAGTCCGATCGCCGGTATGCCAGTGCTTGAAGTGTGGAAAGCACAAAACGTTATCGTCTTCAAACGCTCAATGAATACCGGTTACGCTGGCGTTCAGAATCCGCTGTTCTTTAAAGAGAATACGCAGATGCTGTTTGGTGACGCAAAAGAGAGCGTAGAGAATATTCTTCGCGCTCTTTAAGTCATTGCATGTTGGATGACAAAAGGCCTGATGCATTGCATCAGGCCTTTTTTGTTGCGGTGTCCTCGGGGATGCGTGCTAACTGGCGATAAAATAGTTGAGTGTTAACGTCAGAACGTACCCACAAGCGAGTTGTACTGAGTTACGTTTTATCAGGTCATAAGGTTTTAATCCTACCAATCCTGACACGGCAATAATAAAACCGGCGATAGGGGAAAACGCCCGACCAAATCCAACGGAGTAGTACATGGACAAGAGTACCTTGGTGACCGAGGCCCCACCGGTTTTAGCCATTTCAGCCGCAAAGGGGGCGAAGGCATTAAAGGTCGATGAGCTACCTAATATCATGACACTCAAGAAAATAGCAGCAGCCACCCTGAGTTACGAGCGCAATAGTATGGCAAGTGGCATGCGTTCAGGCCGCAGTGGATTACTTGCCATTATTATCCCCGACATCACTAACCCATTTTGGGCAGAAGTGACCCGCGGGGCACAGGACCGGGCCATCAGAGAAGGTTATTCTCTATTGGTGTTTTCATCAGATTAGGATGTGAATAAGGAATCAGCGAATCTGCAAACGATCCGCCAGGCCAGGGTAGACGGGGTCATCGTCAATCCTGTTGCTGATAATTTTGATTCTTTAGGCTTCTTTGGCATGCCGTTTATTTTTATCGGTTCAAGTGCCAAACGTTTTCCGGAAGTTTCCAGCGTAGGTTCTGATATTAAACAGGGAGTGCGTTTGGGTATGAGCACACTCATTGAAAAGGGCCATGCTTTGCCGTCCTTAATTCTGGGGCCAAAGTCGCGTTTAGCGAGAATTCGTTTTTTGCACGCGGTCCGGGAGCATTGCATTGAACAGGTTGAACAAATAGCGGGGCCTGCCAGTTTTCAGCGGATTCACTTGCCGTGCGAACTTATCGAGAGAGGATCCGTCGCAAACCTGACGCAGGCCCATGAGCGTAAATAAAAAAAAGCCAGTTCATAGGAACTGGCTTTTTCTTTGTCACAAAGACAGAAGATGGCTGTGATTATTCGTCATCGTGTTCTTCGACATCTTCAGCGGTGATAGGGCATTCGAAATCATCAGGCTTTATGGCCAGCAGGTCACATTTCAAATGGTCGATAACCTGCTCAGTGGTATTGCCGAGAAACGCCGCAGACAATCCTGTACGGCCAATGGTGCCGATAACCACCACACCCGCTTGCAAATGTTCTGCCAAATCGGGAATAACTTCCTCAGGCAGACCTTTTTCTACATGAGTGAATTTTTCGTCCAGCTGGAATTTCTGGCGCAGGGCCTTCATGGCAATAAGGTGCTGACCACGAATGGCGTCGTTGTACACGCTGGGGTCAAAATCAGGCAGTTCAATAGCAATATTGATAGGTGTGACAGGATAAGCGCCAACCAGATGCACTTCCGTCTGGTTAACGTGATCGGCCAGTTCCAGCGTCTCTTTGACTAATTTGATATTAAGCGGGTCATGGTAGGGCTCTTCGCTGGAAAGGTTTACAGCCACCAGCGCTTTTCCGCTCTCCGGCCATGCCTGGTCTTTGACCATCCACACCGGACATGGACATTTGCGTAATAAATTCCAGTCAGTGGGGGTGAAAATAACGGACTCAAGGCGATCATGCTGATGGGCCATTTTCAGTAACAGGTCGTGTTCGCCGGCCAAGACTTCCTGAATGATGGCTTCGAAAGGTTTGTTATGCCATACCACTTTAATTTCAATCGGTATGCCAGCTTCAATGTAATAGTGGCATTGTTCCGCGATCCAGGCCGCACGCTCGTTAATCACGCTTTGTCGCATGGCTAACCGCTCTTCAGGGGAGAGCATAGTGGTCATTTCATAAGAGAAATCATAAATCGACAGGAAGGCTTTGATACGCCCGCCGTTTCTCTGGACCAGATAAACTGCACGACGCAACGCGGGCTGGTCGTCCTGATTGGGGTCAATTGCGACCAAAAGATTCTGATACTTAGCCATGGGCACTCCTTAACACCTGTGATTGAACAGCGTTATAGCTCAGTGTATTAAGTACAGAGTAAACCAAGATTAAGCAATCGGACAGCGGAGAAATTGAGTCGGATCAACAAATTATTGTCTTTGAAAATCCGACTAAATCAACTAAGCAGTTACGGCAACAGATTGACCGGCTAACTGAGAAAGCATGGAGTGGTTTTCGATAGTAATATATTTACCTTTCACGCTTAGCATTTCAGACTTTTGGAAACGTCCCAATAAGCGGCTGATGGTTTCTACCGTCAGACCCAGATAATTACCAATATCGCCACGCGTCATCGTCAGACGGAATTCACGCTGTGAAAAACCACGCTCGGCAAAACGGCGGGAGAGGTTATAAATAAATGCAGCCAGTCTTTCTTCCGCATTTTTCTTCGACAACAGCAGGATCATATCCTGGTCGCCTTTAATTTCGCCGCTCATCAAACGCATCATTTGCTGACGTAAATTCGGCATTTTACCCGAGAGGTCATCCAGGGTTTCAAACGGTATTTCACATACCATTGATGTTTCCAGCGCTTGTGCAAAACTCGGGTGCTGCAAACCACCAATCGCGTCAAAACCGACCAAATCGCCTGCGAGATGGAAACCGGTGATCTGCTCATCGCCTTGTTCTGTGATGGTGTAGCTCTTGATCGTCCCGGAACGGATGGCATACAGGGATTTCAATTCATCGCCCGCTTTAAACAGGGCCTGACCTTTCTGGATCGGCTTCTTCCTTTCAATAATGTTATCGAGCTGATCGAGCTCGTGTTCATTAAGGGTAAAAGGAATACACAGCTGGCTGATGCTGCAGTCCTGGCAGTGGATGGCACAACCACCAGATTGGATACGACGAATAATACGTTTTTCCGGGATCATAAGATTCACTCTGGCAATATTGATATGGGTCAATTTTAACATCTTTTACCGGAATTGATAAGTAGGACAATTGGGCTAAAAGGCCGAATTAGTTAAAAACCCAGATTTTTAACGAATTTTTTTTTCTTATTATTTGATCTCGACCCGCAAAAAAAAGCTAACCGAGAATCAATAAGGTTAGGAATAACTTTAATGCATTAAAAAAGTGAATTTTGTTGGTTTTTAAAATAACCCTCGTGAATCAATAACCATTTTTTTCTTTCTACACCGCCAGCATATCCCGTCAGGGTGCCATTACTGCCAATCACTCGGTGACAAGGCACCACCACACTGATTGGATTTGACCCGTTCGCCAGACCGACGGCGCGCGATGCGCCTGGGTTACCAAGCTGTGCAGCCATTTGTCCATACGTCATGATTTGCCCACATGGGATCGTACGCAGCATCTGCCACACCCGGCGCTGAAATTCAGTACCGGCGGTGGCGACGGGCAGGGTATCGATGGCATGTAAGTCTCCGGCGAAATAATCCTGGATCCTCTGACGAACGCTGACATCAACGCTATCCTGAGTGAGGGAAAACCCTTTTTTGGCATCAGAATTCATTATTTGAGGGGAGATTAGCGCAGAAGAAATTTCGGGGCCATAGTGACGCGCCAGCAATTGCATCAGGCGATGATGAAAATCAGCCCACTCCAGCGCCCGCAACTGCCCCTGAAGATCAGTGATAATTTCCAGCTCGCCGAGCGGCGTCTCGATAGTTTCACTCACTAATGCCAACATAAGCTTCTCTTGGTAATAAGAACGGTCACAAATTATCGCATGAGCCATAGTGATTATCGACTTTCAATATCCAACACCCCGGCAACCGCTTACAATGTGAAGATTGTTTAGCTTTTGTTTACTTATCAGGATGTGCAATGCCGTCAGAATCTTTGGAATTTCCTGTGGAAACGACTGTTGTTTTTATTGTTGTGGCCGTCAGCGCGCTGTTGATAGACATTTTCGCGCACCGCAGCCACAAGCCAATTGGTTTGAAGAGCGCCTCCCTGTGGACGCTTTTCTGGGTCTTTGTCTCACTGGCTTTTGCTGGTTTTCTCTATTTTCATCACGGCAAAGAGGTCGCCAGCCTGTTCCTCACCGGTTATGCCCTTGAACAGGTGTTATCGATTGATAATTTGTTCGTGATTATGGCGATTTTTGCCTGGTTCAAAGTACCGGAGGGTTACCGCCATCGTATTTTATATTGGGGGGTAATTGGAGCTATCGTCTTTCGTGGCATCTTCGTGGTGATTGGTACCAGCCTGCTGGCGCTTGGTCCATGGGTCGAAATGGTATTTGCCGTCATCATTCTGTGGACAGCCATTTTGATGATGCGCGCAGGAGATGACGACGACACTAACGATGACTATTCCGATCACATCGCCAATCGCCTGGTGCGCCGTTTCTTCCCGGTGTACCCCAAGCTTATTGGTGCGAATTTTCTGGTGAGCAGTCAGCAAATCGAAGAGGACCTCGCCAAACCTGAAAACAAAGGCTTCAGTTTTGAGGTGAAGAAGGGCATCCGCTATGCCACTCCTCTGTTGCTGTGCATTGCCGTGGTGGAAATTTCAGATGTTATGTTTGCATTCGACAGCGTGCCAGCGGTGATCGCCGTCAGCCGTGAGCCACTGATCGTTTACTCCGCCATGATGTTTGCTGTTCTGGGCCTGCGTACTCTGTATTTCGTGCTTGAAGCCCTGCGTAAATACCTGCGGCATCTCGAGAAATCGGTGATTTTTCTGCTGTTTTTTGTTGCGGCCAAACTGGCGTTGAATTCCAGCAATCACCTGTGGCATCACGGCTACAACATCAGTGCGATGGCCAGCCTCTACGTGGTGCTTGGCGTACTGGCATTGGGAATTGTCGCCAGTCTGCTATTCCCCGGTAAAAAAGTCGCACATCAAAACGAACGTTAAAAAAAACGGGACGCCTCAGGTGTCCCGTTTTTGTTTCAAGCTTTTATCATGAACTACACATCGCCTTCATTATCCTGTTCTACTGCGTCATGCAGACGTTCAAGCATATCTGGGAAAGCGGATTGCACCCGGCTCCAGCTTGGAATAAAAGGTTTCTCGCTGGGTGTATCCACAAAGGCCTGACCGGCTTCCATAATCGCGCCTGAGAATAGCTCCACCGCAGATTCCTCACTGTGCCGGTCAAACGTCAGGCCATTCATTTTGGCGTCATGCTCGAACGCATCAATCATATCCAGAGCATTACGATAGTAAGTGGCTTTAAGGATACGGAAAGACTCGCTGGTGATACTCACCCCAAGGATCGCCATCTTACGGTAGAGCGCCTTGGTGATATCAATACTCATCCGCTGCAAACCGTTACTCGCATCCTCTTCAGACATCGGCTGATGCTTGTGATCGTAGTTATCAGCAATATCTACCTGACAGATTCGTTTGGTCGCCGTGTTGCGGTGTAGTTCCGATAGCACGCCGATCTCCAGTCCCCAGTCGCTCGGAATGCGTAAATCATTCAGCACATGGGTACGCATCGCGAACTCGCCGGAAAGCGGGTAGCGGAAAGAACGCAGATATTCGAGGAAGTCGGACTGCCCATAAACGATTTGCAAAGATTTCAGTAGCGGGAAGACCAGCAGACGGCCTACGCGTCCATTGAATTTACCGTCAGCAACGCGGGCGTAATAGCCCTTACAGAAGTCATAATGGAAGTTCGGATTGGCAACCGGATACATCAGGCGTGCTAACATGTCACGGCTGTATGTGACAATGTCACAATCATGCAGGCCAACCACCGAGGTACGCCGTGACGCCAGCGTATATCCCACACAGAACCAGACATTGCGGCCTTTACCCGGTTCCATCGGCGACAATCCTTCATTTTGTAACTCCTGATCCAGCGCTTTCAGACGCGGGCCATCGTTCCATAAAATTCGGTGACGCTGAGGCAGACGGGAGAAGAACTCTCGCGCAAATAAAAATTGATCACGGTCAGCGCGGTCCAGACCAATTACAATTTCTTCGAGATAGGGCACTTTAGTCAGTTCGTCGACAATGTGGGTCAGTGCCGGTCCTTCAAGTTCGGAAAACAGTGAGGGAAGAATCAGCCCCATCGAACGGCGGCCGGAAAATACCTGAAGATCGTACTCCAGCTCTTCCGTCTTACGGTTAGTCAGATTATGGAAATTAGTAATGACACCATCCTGATAAAAATCGCTCATAAGCTACTCTCCAATTTTAGTTTTGGTAAAATTATTGGAATCAAAAAGATACATTAATTGCTTATCCCTATTACTCGCCCGAAAAAAACGGAGTGTCACCTGACCTGGATAAAATGGTCCAGCCCCTCTCGCCAGCCTTCCGGCCCATGTCGGGTGGTACGATAAATCTGTGTTTCATCCTTGTTCAGCGACATATCCTGATCGTGATGGCCCAGAATCACCACCGCGAAATCCACCGCTTCCAGCAAGGAAATATCATTCGGCCCATCTCCCAGGCCAAGGGTAATCCTCGCTTTGCCGCGTCGGTGCTGATACTGTTCGGTCAGCCAGCGCACTGCCTGGCCTTTACCGGCATCTTGTCCCATCACATGCCAGAATCTGCCACCGCGGGTCAGCGCCAGCCCTTCTTCAGCCAACATTTTTTCCATGCGGGAAAAATCCAGCGTATTGCCAAACCACATCAGCGGTTCAGAGGCGTCGCGCTGCATGGCAAGCTCAGCGTCAGGCAACGTGAGGCCAGTCCAGTCCGCCACCTGCTGCGGGCTGACGTCACCAAAACCACGAAACTCGAAGTCGTACCTTTTGCGCAGATCTACCAGCACCTCGCGAATGCGCTGATAATCAGCACCAATGAGATGATGGGCGGCGCGCTCCTCATTAGGGAGATGGATCAGCGCACCGTTTTCAGCAATAAATGGCAGATGGGTAAGCTTGAGGGAGCGCTGCAACGCCGCGACTTCCGCTGACGTTTTACTGGTGGTGATGATCACCGGAATATCCTGTCCGGCCAGGCGGTCAAGCCAGCCTTGCGCAGGTGCCCAAGTGTAGTCATGGTGATCAAGTAATGAACCGTCGAGGTCAGTAAAAACAATCAGGGGATCATCAAGGTACGGCATTATTTCTCCTCAATTCTATTAAGGAACCTAATATAACCACTGAGGATTATTTCCTGTTCTGATGAATCAGTATATACGGAAAAATCAGATTTACCGGCGGCGGGCAGAGAGTTGGAAGTAGCAGGCGAATGGTTTCAGCATCCTGATATGCGGTGAGTGACTGCGGTTACTGGCCTGCGGCTTCATCTGCCCGGCAGATGTTTTTCAGGTAAAATAGTGCGGTAATACGAAGATAATGCCGGTCAAACTGCGCGGTTGGTTTGCGGTTTAGGTTACTTCCATTACTGTTCAAACACTTTTTTACCGCCTTGCAGATACGCGGCCAGTTTTCTTAAGCGAGTCATTTATGCCTGATTTACAACATTTCTCTTTGCACCCGGCGGCCCGTATGGCCTGCGTTATTATGGGTTTCAGTCTGCTGACTTCTTGTGACAACGTAACGGAAAAATCCCAAAATACGCTGGTCATTGAAGGCAAAACCATGGGTACCTTCTACCGGGTCAGTCTGGCCGGTGTCGATAACAGCCGTGAAGCAGCCCTGCGCCAGCAAATTGAAGCGCAACTGGTTGAAGATGATCATGAACTTTCGACTTACAAAGACAACTCTGTCCTGTCACGCTTTAACCAATATCAGGGCAATACCCCGCAGCCGATCAGCGCAGGTATGGCTGATGCCATCGTTACCTCATTGCGTATCGGACAGAAAACTGCCGGAGCAATGGATATCACGGTAGGACCGCTGGTCAATCTGTGGGGTTTTGGTCCGCAGAAGCAGCCGACAAAAACGCCGACCGACGCGCAAATTGAAGCAGCGCGTGAGGAAACGGGCTTGCAGCATCTGAAAGTGATTCAGCAAGAGGATGGCCAATATCTGCAAAAAGACGTGCCGAATATGTATGTGGATCTCTCGACCTGTCTCTTATACACATCTCCGAGC
>CAMLBO010000066.1 GCA_946478305.1 uncultured Enterobacterales bacterium | reverse complement strand
TTTTACACGAGCCACCGGATCGGTCAACTGATCCTTAAACGATCAGCATTAACCCTAAAGGTGCCTTTTTCGATCTTAATGCGGCGATTAACCGTGCTTGCGATCCAAAATTTCAAAACAGTAGCCGTGTGAATTCTGCGCATCCGCATCATGAAATTCGCTGAACGTACTTACCCACTCATCCGGTTCATAGTCAGGAAATTGGGTATCCCCTTCCACTTCAGCATCAATGTGTGTCAGATACAAACGGTCCGCACGCGCCAGAAACTGTTCATATACACGCCCACCGCCCATCACCATCACTTCCTCGACGTCGCCAGCCGCAGCAATCGCAGCATCAACGGAGTTCACCCAGGTCACGCCATCATGAGTCCCCGGATTTGAACTGATAACAATATTCAAGCGGCCAGGCAAAGGACGGCCGATGGATTCGAACGTTTTACGTCCCATGATGACCGGTTTGTTCAGCGTATTGCGCTTAAACCAAGCCAGGTCAGCCGGTAAATGCCAAGGCATGGCGTTTTCCATACCAATAACGCGATCCGTCGCCAATGCGGCGATCAGGCTGATAATCATTGTGAAGCCCTGTGTAGAAGAGGATATTTACGGTGACCCGAAAAAGAGGTGCCACTATACGGAAAGCGCCTCAAATCGTCGATAGGGATAATCACGCGGTGCACAGATATAAGAAGGCTCTTAGCATTGCGCAATTTATCCTCATTAAAGTTTCAAAAAAAGCCGAAAACCTGCGACATAGCAGATGAATATTTGCCATAAGGCGAAATATTGCCCTGCGGCAAGTAACCCGTTTTAGCACTTGTACAGTGCGGCTTACACACTGGGGCGTTTACGGTACAACCATAACCCTGGCAGTGACAGACCGATGGAAAGTGCGCCAACAATAAAACTGGCTTTTAGGAAGTTAGTGATGACACTGGCCATCAGTACTTCGCTGTATCCCAGATGCGAAATTTCCACCACGGATATCATGGCAGTATAGGCCGAGATGCCTGGGAACATGGGGATCACAGCGGCGACGGTAAAGACTTTGGGATGCGCCAGCAACCAGCGCGACCAGTGGATACCAATAACACCCACCAGTATAGCCGCCAGCAGCGACGCCCATTCGATATTACAACCTACGTACATCATCAGCATGCGGGAGCCGTGCCCCAACGCACCAAGCAGCGCACAGTAACGCAGCGCACGGGGTGGAACGTTGAATACCATGGCGAAGCCCAATGCAGGCACCGCGGCCAGTAACATGTCCTGAATTAATGCCCACATCAGACTCAAGCCCATCCCTGTAGCCCCCATAATGACATCGCCATGACCACGCCAATACAGGTCGCCAACGTCAATAAGCTGGCCATCGTCCAGCGCGCCAACCCTGTATTAACATGACCTTTAAACATATCTGCTACGGCATTGATCAACGGAAAACCGGGTACCAGCAGCAGAACACTGGCGGCCATCGCCACGCTGGAAGCATGGCTGAACCAGACAAGTTTGAGTAATAACCCCGAAATGGAGGTGGCCACAAACGCGGTGCAACAGAAATTGAGCAGAGGATGTGCCTGGCGGATTGTCAGGGTCTGGCGCACCGCCATCGCCACTCCGCTGGCCAGCAGCGTCACCAGACACGCGTCCCAGTCTCCACCGTTGAGCTTACAAAAGCAGGCACAGGAAAGTGCAACAACCATGATCATCAGCCAACGCGGATAACGCAGTGGCTTGATGTTACTCAGCCGTTTTGCCACCAGCGAACTGTCGAGCAACCGGTGCTCAGCCATAATGACGATGTGCTGCACTTCCGTCACCACATGCATATTAATCCCGCGATCACTGTTCTTGCGTGTCGAAGTCAGGCAATGTCCCTGACTGATCGTGCTGAGCACCACGGCGTTGGCGGAAATCGAGCTTTCGACATTATCCATGCCAAGCGCAATACCGAGGCGTGCCGACAGCTGCTCCACCAGCATGCTTTCCGCGCCGTGCTGTAGCAGCATCAGCGCACATTCAATACACAGCCGGGTGATTTCCCGCTGATAACTGACGACGGAGCTTTCAATACCATTAGCTTGCATAGCGTCCTGTGCCTCAATAAACAACCTGCAAAAAAATCCGTGAAGTGTGGTTCGCGCCAGTCAAGATTGGCGTATCATGCCGCCTTATTTCGTTCTGCACATTGACGACGGTTACTTTCATGCTTGAAACCTCCCTGTTTGTTGCCAGTATCGCCTTTCTGGGCATGCTCTCCCCCGGCCCCGACTTTTTCCTGGTGATCAAAAATGCGGCACGTTACCCGCGTATGGCTGCGCTTACCACCTCGCTTGGCGTGATTTGTGGCGTGATCACCCACATGTCGTACTGCGTTGCCGGCCTGGCGGTGGTGATCACCACCACTCCCTGGTTATTTAACCTACTGAAATACGTTGGTGCGGTTTATCTGATTTGGGTCGGCATTCAGGCACTGTTTTCACGCACCAACAGCAAGATGAATCTGGACGGCCTGGAACAAAAACAAGTGAAATTGCGCACCGCCTTCGTGCAGGGCTACCTGTGTAACTTGCTGAATCCGAAAGCAACGCTATTCTTCCTGGCGATGTTCACTCAGGTCTTACAGGTTAACTCCAGTCTGGGTGAGAAACTGTGGTATGCGTCGATCATTGTGGGTCTGTCGGTGATCTGGTGGCCATTGCTGGCCTTGCTAATCCAAAGTGCGCCTGTGCGCCGTGGCCTGGCGAAGGCACAGAAGATCATCGATAAACTGCTCGGTGGCGTACTGATCGGTTTGGGGATCAAAGTCGCACTCAGCTGATTTCACACTGTTATTTTCCTAAAACATGCCATAAAAAACGGGCGGTGCTTTCGCAGCCGCCCGCCAACTTCTTTCTTCGCTCCCTGTCTGCTTATCCCTTCGCTTCAATGACCTCCTCTTCAGGAGCTTTGCCGTCAATACTGCCACGCCAGCCTTGCTGTTGACCCGAAGCCAGACGCTCCTGATCCTGTCCGATAGCCGCACTGAGCATGTCTTTGGCACGTTGCATACTGGCGATACGGAATTCCGTATCCTCATAATTCTCGAGCGTTGCTTCAAGCATTTTCAGGTTATAGCGACGGAACAGATCGGCTTTCTCACGCGCCTCATAGGCATCCAACCCAAGCAGCTCAAGCGTTTCGCGCCCCACCCGCAATGACCCCTCAAACAGCTCACGCTCCGGAGCATCCACTCCCAATTGGCGCAGCTGATACCAGTGATCGACATCGCGGGCACGGGCGATGATCTTCAGGTTAGGAAAATGCTCTTTCGCCAGCGCTGTCAGTTGTAAGTTCGCTTCTACGTCGTCGATGGCGTTGATCAGGACTTTCGCATGGGCTGCCCCGGCTGATTCAAGCAAATCGACCCGTGTGGCATCGCCGTAAAAGACTTTGGTGCCAAACTTACGCAGCGTTTCGATATGGTCCGGATCGTGATCCAACACTACCGTATGGACATTGTTCGCCAGCAACAGACGGCCGGCAATCTGGCCAAAACGCCCGAAACCGGCAATGATCACGGAAGCATTCTCGTCATCAATGGTATCCTGCGGCCGGTCATCTTTCGGTGCATTGCGCTCAAGACGGGCAGCTAACACCAACAACAACGGCGTCACAGCCATGGAGAGCGCAACGGCAAGCGTCAGGGCTTTCGCCCACTCCACCGGCAGCACACCGGCCATTTGCGCGGTGCTGAAAATAACGAAAGCAAACTCACTGCCCTGGCCGATTAAAATGGCAAACAGCCCACGCTGTTTTTTCGGCACACCAAGCCAGGGCGCAACCAGCCATAACAGCGCCCCCTTCAATAACATAAAGCCCAGCACCAGGGTGGCAATCAACAACGGCTGATGTACCAGCGTACCGAAGTCGATGGACATGCCCACGCCGATAAAGAACAGTCCCAACAGTAAGCCTTTAAACGGCTGAATATCGCTTTCCAGCGCATGGCGATATTCCGAACTCGCCAGCATCACGCCAGCAAGGAACGCCCCCATCGCCATCGACAACCCGGCCATTTCGAGCAAGACACCAAAGCCAAACACCAGAAACAGAGCTACAGCACTGAAGACTTCGCGCATGCCCGAGCGCGCCACAAAGTGCAACAACGGGCGGGTCACATAGCGGCCCAGCAAAATCACCACCACCAGTGCCCCCACGACTTTCGCCGCTGAAGCACCAAAGCTTGCCAGCGTCGTCGCCTCACCGGTACTGGCCAGCAACGGGATCATCGCGACCAGCGGTATCGCCGCGATATCCTGGAACAGCAGTACTGCAAACGCGCTGCGCCCAATAGGTGAAGGCGTCAGGCTGCGTTCACTCATTGCCTGCATGGCGATGGCCGTCGATGAAAGCGCCAACGTCAGACCAATCAGCAACGCGACTTTCCAGTCAAGTCCCAGCAGATAACAGAACAGGCTGAGCACCAGTCCGCAACCCGCCATTTGCATGCTGCCACCACCGAACACCGAGGCGCGCAGCGTCCACAGACGTTTAGGATCCAGCTCCAGGCCGATGATAAACAGCATCAGTACCACACCGATTTCGGCGAAGGTCAGAATAGATTCCGCATCCGACACCAGCTTCAGCCCCCACGGGCCGATAATGCAGCCCGCGATTAAATACCCAAGAACGGAACCCAGTCCCAACCGGACAGCAATCGGCACAAACAGCGCCGCGGAACCGAGATAGACCAACCCCTCAATCATCAAATTATGGTTGTCCATCAGTGACCTCTGGCGCGCAGCCCTCTTTAAGACTCAGGCAGGCCGAAAGCCGCCGGTGATACTCTTCGCCAGCGGCTTTCAGAGCAACCTCATCGCAGATAAACGTGTTGTGCACTGCAAAATAGGGCAGCCAATGCATGCCACAATAGACAGCGGTAGCCTGTAACGGCTGCGCCAGAACGTCAAAATCCGGATGATCGCCCAATTCAAAATGATGTTCGCTACCGCCGGTGGTAACCGCCCACAGGCAGTGTTTCCCCTTTAAAGCATTACCGTCATGGCCATAAGCCCAGCCATGCTCCAGCACTTTATCAATCCATAATTTCAGCAGCGGCGGCAGGCCATACCACTGGATCGGATGCTGAAAGACCACCAGATCCGCGCGTTCAACTGCAGCCTGTTCGGCGTTGATATCAATATTGAAATCGGGGTAAAGGTCATACAGGGAGCGGACTTCAATGTTGGGCAGGTCTTGCACCGCCGACAGCAAATGCTGGTTAGCCCGTGAATGACGCGGATAAGGATGGGCGTAAATGATCAGAATCATGCAGGTCTCTTAGTTTATTTTTGCTTACTTTCAGCATACGCAATTTTCTGCTTTCAGGAAGAAAGCCTGATGGATAAAAAAAGAAAAGGCGCAGCTTTCGCCGCGCCTTTCGTATGCTGATTATTCTATCAGCCTTTGATTTTCGCGTGCATCTCCTGCACCGATGTTACCTGCTCAGTCGGGTCAGAAGAGAGCGCCATCGCGGTGGCAAAGCCACCGTTCAGGGTGGTGTCATAATGCACCTTGTATTGCAGGGCGCTGCGGCGGATCAGTTTTGAATCCTCAATCGCCTGACGTCCGGCGGTGGTATTGACGATATAAACGTATTCCCCGTTTTTGATGCGGTCCTGAATGTGCGGACGGCCTTCATGCACCTTGTTCACCAGTCGCGGATTTATCCCCGCCTCACCCAGCACCACGGCGGTGCCGTGTGTTGCATCCAGCTCGAAACCGCGTTTAAGCAGTTTGGCCGCTAAATCCACCACGCGGGCTTTGTCGCCATCGCGAACCGATAACAACGCGCGACCGGCTTTCTTCATACCAGAGTTACTACCCAGTTGTGCTTTGGCAAAGGCTTCGGCGAAGGTACGGCCGACGCCCATCACTTCCCCGGTAGAGCGCATTTCTGGCCCTAAGATAGGGTCAACGCCTGGGAATTTGTTGAACGGCAGCACCACTTCTTTCACAGAGTAATACGGTGGGATCACTTCCTCAGTCATCCCCTGCTGAGCCAAGGTCTGGCCGGCCATGACGCGGGCCGCCACTTTCGCCAGAGGTATGCCGGTAGCTTTAGAGACAAACGGCACGGTACGTGCAGCACGAGGGTTAACTTCAATCAGATAAACCTCGTTGTTTTTCACCGCGAACTGGACGTTCATAAGGCCGCGGACACTCAGTTCGAAGGCCAATTTCTCAACCTGCTGACGCATCACATCCTGAATTTCTTTACTCAGTGTGTAACACGGCAGGGAACAAGCAGAGTCACCGGAGTGAACGCCAGCCTGTTCAATGTGCTCCATAATGCCGCCAATCAGCACTCGCTCGCCGTCGCAAATAGCATCAACGTCAACTTCTACCGCGTCATCCAGGAAACGGTCGAGCAACACCGGCGCATCGTTGGAAACGCTGACGGCGTTCTGGAAGTAACGGCGCAGATCGATTTCGTCATACACGATTTCCATCGCGCGACCACCCAGCACATAAGACGGGCGAACCACCAACGGATAGCCCAGGCCTGCGGCTTTTTCAACGGCTTGTTCAATAGTCGAGACCGTGGCGTTAGCCGGTTGTTTCAGACCCAGACGTTGAACCGCCTGCTGGAAACGCTCGCGGTCTTCGGCGCGGTCAATCGCGTCAGGGCTGGTACCGATGATTGGCACGCCCGCAGCTTCCAGTTCACGCGCCAGTTTCAGCGGCGTCTGGCCACCGTACTGCACGATCACGCCTTTAGGCTGCTCAATCCGCACAATTTCCAGCACGTCTTCCAGCGTTACGGATTCGAAATACAGGCGGTCAGAGGTGTCGTAGTCGGTAGAAACAGTTTCAGGGTTACAGTTAACCATGATGGTTTCGTAACCATCTTCGCGCAGCGCCAGCGAAGCATGGACACAGCAGTAGTCGAACTCAATGCCCTGGCCGATACGGTTCGGACCACCGCCCAACACCATGATTTTCGGCTTGTCGTTGGTCGGGTTAGACTCACACTCTTCTTCATAGGTCGAATACATGTACGCAGTATCCGTTGAGAACTCCGCGGCGCAGGTATCCACCCGCTTATAGACTGGATGAAGGTTGTATTTATGGCGCAGCTTGCGCACTTCACCTTCGGAAACTCCTACCAGCGTGGCCAGACGCAGGTCGGCAAAGCCTTTGCGTTTAAGCATGCGCAGGTATTCCGGCGTCAGAATGTTGAAGCCACCTTCGGCAACATCATTTTCCAGTTTTACCAACTCTTCAATCTGCACCAGGAACCAGCGGTCTACGTTGGTCAGGTTGAAAATGCCATCAACGGACAGCCCGGCACGGAAAGCGTCGGCGATGTACCAGATGCGCTCAGCACCGGCTTCTTTCAGCTCACGGCGAATTTTGGTCAAGGCTTCCGGATCATCGAGGCTGACTTTTGGGTCAAAGCCGCTGGCACCGACTTCAAGACCGCGCAATGCTTTTTGCAGAGATTCCTGCTGCGTACGGCCAATTGCCATCACTTCACCGACGGATTTCATCTGCGTGGTCAGGCGGTCATTGGCACCGGCAAATTTCTCAAAGTTGAAGCGAGGAATTTTCGTGACGACGTAGTCAATGGAGGGCTCGAACGAGGCTGGGGTTTTGCCACCGGTGATGTCATTCATCAGCTCATCGAGGGTGTAGCCTACGGCCAGTTTGGCTGCCACTTTAGCAATCGGGAAACCGGTCGCTTTCGAGGCCAGCGCGGAAGAACGTGATACACGCGGGTTCATCTCGATAACAATCAGGCGGCCATTTTTTGGGTTGACGGAGAACTGCACGTTGGAACCGCCGGTTTCTACGCCAATTTCACGCAATACCGCCATCGAGGCGTTACGCATGATTTGGTACTCTTTGTCGGTCAGGGTCTGCGCCGGTGCGACAGTAATGGAGTCACCGGTGTGAATACCCATGGCGTCGAAGTTTTCAATCGAGCAGACGATGATGCAGTTGTCGTTTTTATCACGCACCACTTCCATCTCGTACTCTTTCCAGCCAATCAGCGACTCATCAATCAGCAGCTCTTTGGTGGGTGAAAGATCCAGACCGCGCTCGCAAATCTCTTCGAACTCTTCGCGGTTGTAGGCAATACCGCCGCCGGTGCCGCCCATTGTGAAGGAAGGGCGGATAATGCACGGGAAGCCCACGTCAGCGGCAACCGCCAGCGCTTCTTCCATATTGTGAGCAATGCCTGAGCGCGCTGTGTCGAGGCCGATTTTTTTCATTGCCACGTCGAAACGGCGGCGGTCTTCGGCTTTATCGATGGCGTCGGCGGTCGCGCCAATCATGGTGACGCCGAATTCTTCCAGCACACCCTGACGTTCTAATTCCAGCGCGCAGTTCAGCGCAGTCTGGCCGCCCATGGTGGGCAGTACGGCGTCCGGGCGCTCTTTCTCAATGATCTTACGTACGACTTCCCAGTGGATCGGCTCGATGTAAGTCGCATCGGCCATTTCCGGGTCAGTCATAATGGTGGCCGGGTTGGAGTTAACCAGAATGACACGGTAACCCTCTTCACGCAGGGCTTTACAGGCCTGGGCACCGGAATAGTCAAACTCACAGGCTTGACCGATAACGATCGGACCCGCGCCGAGGATCAGGATGCTTTTTATGTCTGTACGTTTTGGCATTTTTTCTTGCTCCTGATTTATTTGCCTATAAGAGTGGCAGTGTTATGAGAAGCGCGGAAAGCGTTAATCAGTTCGATGAAGTGATCGAAAAGTGGCGCAGCATCGTGCGGCCCCGGGCTGGCTTCAGGGTGGCCCTGGAAGCTGAACGCCGGTTTGTCCGTGCGATGGATGCCCTGAACCGTATGGTCGAACAGGGATTTGTGGGTCACACGCAGAGTGGCAGGCAGGTTAGTTTCATCAACCGCAAAGCCGTGGTTCTGTGCGGTGATCATCACCACATTATTATCGAGATCTTTAACCGGATGGTTGCCGCCGTGATGACCGAGCTTCATCTTCAGGGTTTTCGCACCGCTTGCCAGCGCCAGTAACTGGTGACCGAGACAGATACCAAAGACGGGAATGTCGGTTTCAAGGAAGGCTTTGATGGCGTCGATGGCATAGTCGCACGGCTCCGGGTCGCCCGGTCCGTTGGAGAGAAAGATGCCGTCCGGATTGAGCTTCAGCACGTCAGCCGCGGGCGTTTGCGCCGGCACCACCGTCAGGCGGCAGCCGCGATCCACCAGCATGCGCAGGATGTTACGCTTGGCGCCGTAATCGTAGGCCACCACGTGGAATGGCAGATCCTCTTCTTTCTTTGCTTCCGGCAGCTCGCCTTCGAGTGTCCAGCTGCCTTGCTGCCAGCTATACGCTTCTGCGGTGGTCACTTCTTTCGCCAAATCCATCCCTTTCAGGCCAGGGAACGCTTTGGCTTTTTGCAGCGCCAGTGCGGCGTCCACAGTATCACCGGCAATAATGCAGCCGTTCTGTGCCCCTTTTTCACGCAGCACGCGGGTCAGTTTGCGGGTATCAATATCGGCGATAGCAACAATGTTGTGGCGTTTGAGGTAATCGGAGAGGTTTTCGGTGCTGCGGTAATTGCTGGCAATCAGAGGTAAATCGCGGATAACCAGGCCCTGAGCGTGTACTGCGGAGGATTCTTCATCAGCGGCGTTAGTGCCGACATTGCCAATATGGGGATAAGTAAGGGTGACGATCTGGCGGGAATAGGAGGGATCAGTAAGGATTTCTTGATAACCGGTCATCGACGTATTGAAGACCACTTCCCCCGCTGCCGTTCCCTCTGCCCCAATGGCCCGACCGTGGAATTGGGTTCCGTCTTCCAGAACCAATAGCGCTGACTTTATCAAAGCATCCTCCAGGAATAATCAATCATGTTATTTGCATATTAATTCAGATTAACCGATCTAAATCAATGCAAAAATCATCCCCTAAGACAATTTTTGGCAAATTGGGCGCATTCTAATGATGGCAGTCAGGTTTGTCTACCAAAAGACACATTATTTATCTCTATTTTGCTGAACTCAGTGAAAACCTATGCCCACAGCCATAAAAGAGCAGGCTATCTGTGCATAGTAAACGTTTGCGAGGGGGGTTGTATGGAAAATGGTGAAAAAAAGGAATTGTTAATAAGGAAACACGGCGCAGAGGTCATTTTACAGCCATCAAGGTCATTAATTTTCAGTAAAATGACAAGAAATAGCGATATCTAATTAAATTAGCCACAAAGTCTTTATAAATACAAAAAAAAGAAAAGGGTAACCAAGGAATTACCCTTTTATCAAAAACTTATGATCAATACAACCACATCACAATGAGATGTAAAAACTATAAATCATCCAGGCTAAGCACATCTTTCATGTCATAAAGGCCAACTTTCTGTGAAGAGAGCCAAACGGCGGCTTTTACTGCGCCATTGGCGAACGTCATTCTGCTCGACGCCTTATGAGTTATCTCGACCCGCTCGCCAATATCAGCAAACATCACTGTATGTTCACCTACGATGTCGCCTGCTCTGATCGTCGCAAAACCAATAGATTTAGGATCACGCTCTCCGGTATAGCCTTCGCGGGCATAAACCGCACACTCTTTCAGATCACGCCCCAGCGCACCGGCGATCGCTTCGCCCATCGCCAGCGCAGTACCCGAAGGTGCGTCAACTTTATGGCGATGATGAGCTTCAACAATTTCAATATCGGTATAGTCCCCCATCACTTTGGCAGCCTTCTCCAGCAACTTAAGCACCACATTGACGCCCACACTAAAATTTGCGGCAAAAACTACCGGAATAACCTTCGATGCCTGCACAATTGCGGCCTTACCGGCATCATCAAAGCCCGTAGTACCGATAACGATACCTTTATGATGTTTCTGGCAAAAATCCAGGTAAGTGAGGGTGCCTTCCGGACGGGTAAAGTCGATCAGAATATCGAAGTCATCAACAACGTCATCCAGGCTGTCACTGACCTTCACATTTAAATGGCCCACACCCGCAAGTTCGCCAGCGTCAGTACCGACCAGGGAAGAACCTTTGCGCTGAAGTGCCGCGCCAAGCACTACACCTTCCGCCTGGGAAACGGCCTGAATCAGCTGCCGGCCCATACGACCACCCGCGCCCGCAATTGCCATGCGAATAACAGCGTTACTCATAATTTCTCTCTTCATCAATGTGTTTTGCGTAATACAGAATCAGGTTAACGACCCCTCAGCAATGGAGCCAGTAAAATTGCCTTATAATTAGAAATTAATGATATGGGTTGGTTAATATCAGTAAAATACATCGGTTTTTTGGTTACTTAAACAACAGGTTTCTGTTAATACCGGCATAATGAGGGATAATCATTACCTTGGGGGTTTTAAATAGGTTTTCGCATAATCATGCATAACTGCGCATAAATACCGATAACTAAACGCGGCCATGTTCAATACTCTCCGGGTCAACTCGTACGTTCTTTACCGCTTTCTTAATATCTGCCTTTGCGGTTACCCCCGATTACCCAGCCACATATGAAGATAAATTCGACATTCGTGCTTTTTATCCGATATTTATCATCATTTCTGCATAATTCATGTGAAATCAGTCTTGATTAAATAAGTAATTATGATAATAAGTAGCTCGCTAATTTTAACCTTGGAAAGTTTAATTTTAGTCCGCCTCACTGCGCAAGCAATGGCGTGTCCAACACACCTTTACCACGATGTAAGGGAATAATAAGAAATCCGGCCAGAACGGATTGTCGCAGAACCCGATTTTTGTTTTGAACAACGTTTTGGCACAGGGAGTTTGACATGAAATCCAAATTGAACAGGTTCACACAGGGGGCTGCTGCCAGCCTGATTCTCGGCTGTACAGCATTTGCTGCTCACGCCGAAATCACCCTGATTAAACAAGATCCTAAACCCGATGATTTACTCAGCCGTCTGAATTTCCAGGTCGGCGGTAGTATTCGTCCACAATGGAATATGGAAACAGGCGGTAAAGACAAAGGTTCCTATAAAAATAACGGCTTTGACGGTGGTTCACGTTTTCGCTTCTCTGCTGATTATTATCTGTTTGATGACATTAGCTGGGTAAGCTATTACGAACTGGGCGTGAACTTCCCGGCGCTGTTTGACTGGGACGATCACTATGCAGACAATGCGCGTAATACCAGCCGCCGTATGCTCTACACCGGCTTTAAGAGCAAAACCTACGGTCAGCTAACCTTCGGTCAACAAAACAGCGTGTATTACGACGTGGTCGGCGCCAAGACGGATATCTGGGACTACGACATGCTGGCCCAGGCACCTGGCAACGGCGTTAACGGTGATTATGACGGCTCTTACCGTTCACGTAAGCAGCTGAAATACAAAAATACCTTCGGTGATGCAGATATATATGCCTCCTATCTGTTTGCAGATACCGATTTGCTCACCGGCGATGGCCTGCGCTATAAGCGTAAAGGTGGCGGCTCCGTCGGGGTGAATTATCATCTCACCAAAGACCTGGCATGGGGTACGGCTTACAATTACACCGATGCGGAGATGAAAAATCCAGGGCTGAACAGCTCAACCGACTATAACCAAAGCATCATGGGTACCGCGCTAAGCTGGACACCGGGTAACTGGACAGCCTCTCTGGGCGGCGGTTACTACCATAACTTCCTGACTACCAAGCAAAAATCTGATAGCGATTACTTCGCGGGTGATGCTTATGGCGTAGAGTATTTCTTCGGTTATACCTTCCCAATCAATCAGTACGCGGTTAAGACTATTCAACCCTACTTTATGGGTGACCGTCTGAGCTATGTGACAGGTCGCGAATATCAGCGTATCGACAATGGCCTCGGTCTCTCCTTCCAAATGGATTATGGCTTCCGTGTCGATTACGAACACGTCTTCACTTCAACCACTGACGATCGTGGCGATATGAACCTGGTTCGTCTGAGATACGACTTCTAAATCCGCTTTTCCTGAGGCCGTTTTCCCTGCAATTAACTTTTTAGGTTATTGATGGAAAACGGCCTTTTTTTAGCACTATTTTTACGTCTATTCTCCTATCCTCTCAGACCAAAGCCAGACTAGACTGACTATCAGTAACTGATTCAGCGTCCCCCCTTGCAGGAGAATTACGCATGTCCGCATTTTTACGTTCCGCGCTCACCGCCGTTGGCGACTATCGGGCAGATTTAGGTGAAACCCCGGTCTGGTGCCAGCGCACGCAATCGTTGCTGTGGGTCGACATTCTCAATATGAAACTGCTGCGCTACTGGCCCTCACAGCAGAAAACAGAGACGCGAAAATTACCTGCCCTCACCAGCGCCGTGCTGCTGACAGAGTCGATGAACCGATTTTTACTGGTCTCACAGGATGGGTTGCATCTTTACGATTACGCCTTCAGCAAAGATGAGAAGCTATGTGACTATGTGGGTGCCGAAGGCACAAGACCCAATGAAGCCGCCATCGCCCCCGACGGTTCTTTATGGTTTGGCACGATGGACCTGAAGGAACAGCAAACAATAGGCGCGTGGTATCGCTATGAACGGACCGACGAAAAACCGGTGCTGATGATGGATAACGTAGGGATTACTAACACGCTGGCATGGCATGAAGGTAAGGTTTGGTTTGCGGACAGCATGAAGAAACGCTTTTATTCGGCCAATGCCAGGCGCATTAACCCACTGAAGATTTCCTGCTTCTCTTCCGGTGATAAAACTCCGGATGGTTCCGCCGTATCCCAGGACGGCACGCTTATCACGGCCTGCTGGGGTAGCGGTTGTTTACTACGTCAGAAGATAAACCAGGGCGAACTGCTGACCATTGATACCCTGCCCGTTCCGGTGATGCAACCCAGTTGCTGCACCTTTGGCGGCCCCGATATGACCGAGCTTTTTATCACCTCGGCACGCACGGGTCTTGTTTCTGCGGGAGAGTTGGACGGTGCCTTGCTGCATGCGCAGACCGCCACTGTCGGTACGCCACAGAATTTGTTCCGCCTCAGTTAGTCGGATAAAAAAAGCGGTCAGTTTTCACTAACCGCTTTTCAAATGCAGATGCCAACCGGGGAAGCATTAATCGATCTGTTTGACGTCTACCCGCAGCTCTTTCGGCACTTCGAACACGATATTCTCTTCGCGCCCTTCCATGTTAATCACGTCCGCACAGCCAAAGGCTTTCAGCTTATTGATCACATCTTGCACCAGAATATCCGGGGCGGAAGCGCCCGCAGTTAAGCCAATGCGCTTCGCGTCTTTAAGCCAGGCTTCCTGAATATCAGCCGCAGAGTCAATCAGATAGGAAGGCACACCTACGCGCTGTGCCAGTTCAGCCAGACGATTGGAGTTCGACGAATTTTTCGAGCCAACCACCAGCACCACGTCTGCATCATCAGCCAGATGACGTACGGCCTCCTGACGGTTAGTGGTTGCATAGCAGATGTCATCTTTACGAGGGCCAATGATCTTAGGAAAACGATCGCGCAGGGCGTCAATCACCTCGGACGTATCATCCACTGATAACGTAGTCTGCGTCATAAAGCACAGGTTGCTGTCGTCTTTCACCTGCAATTTATAGACATCGGCCGGCGATTCGACCAAATACATGCCCCCTTGCGGGTTGCTGTACTGACCCATTGTCCCTTCCACTTCTGGATGCCCGGCATGGCCAATCAGAATCGCTTCGGTGCCCTTACGGCTGGCGCGCGCAACTTCCATATGCACTTTGGTTACCAACGGGCAGGTGGCATCAAAGAGCATCGTCAGCTCACGCGCTTTAGCTTCAGCACGCACCGCCTGAGACACACCGTGAGCAGAGAAGATCAGAATCGACCCATCAGGCACTTCACTGATTTGTTCGATAAAAATCGCACCGCGCTGACGCAGGCTGTCTACCACATAGCGGTTATGCACCACTTCATGACGAACGTAGATCGGCGCTCCGTAGAGCTCCAGCGCGCGTTCAACAATACTGATCGCGCGATCAACTCCCGCACAAAATCCTCGCGGATTAGCCAGCAGTATTTGCATGCTTCTCTTCCCGTTGCGGATCGATGTCTAACACCTCAATATCGAAATCGATATGCTGGCCCGCCAGCGGGTGGTTGAAATCGACGGTGATTGAATCTTCAGTCACATCGCGTACCACACCAGGCATTTCGCTGCCGTCACGGGTGGTAAACAACATGATGGTACCGGCATCAGGAATGCCAGTTTCCTGAAAGTCACGTCGTGAGAAATATTGCACCAGGTCTGGGCTTTTGGAACCGAAAGCTGATTCAGGAGCAAGCGTAAAGGCGTGTTTATCACCAACCTTCAGGCCCAGCAATTCATTTTCCAGCGCATCAGACAGGCTGCCATCACCAAGACGGAACAGCGCAGGCTTGCCGTTGGCCAGGGTAGACTCTGCCGTTGAGCCATCTTCCAGTTTCAACGTAAAATGTACTAACACCGCGCTATCGTGTTTGACCTGTTCAGACATGGTTTATCCTTTGCTCTTGGTCGTAGCGTTTGGCTTAGCCAGAAAACCCTCCAGCACCACCAGCACCGCGCCGACACAGATAAAGCTATCGGCCAGATTGAAGGTCGCAAAATGCCAACTGCCGACGTAGAAGTCGATAAAATCGACGACAAACCCATGGTACAAACGGTCAAACAAGTTGCCCAAGGCCCCGCCGATGATCATCGCGTAAGCAATATTATTGAGCTTCTGCTTACCTTGACCACGATACATCAAGACGATCAACGCGATGACAATGACCAGAGCTATCACGGCAAAAAACCAACGCTGCCAGCCGCCTTTGTCCGCCAGGAAACTGAATGCTGCACCATGGTTTTGTGCATAGAACAAATTCAGATACGGAATCAACGGCATGGATTCACCCAGCTGGAAGTTCCCCATAATCAGAAACTTACTGCCAAGATCCACGATGATGACTAAGACCGCCAGCCAAAGCCAGCGGAGTCCGGTAGAACAGAAAGGTTTAGTCATTATGCAAACTTACGCTCTTCGCCGTCGCCGGCAATGTTAGTCACACAACGGCCACAGATTTCGCTGTGTTCCGCGTTCTGGCCGACGTCAGTAGTGTAATGCCAGCAACGCGGGCATTTATCACCTTCAGCTTTTGCCAGGCCAATCTTCAGCCCTTTCAGTAATTCACTTGCCTGCGCTGTATCATCCGCTTGTGCCAGTGACGCAACGCTTGCACCCGATGTCAGCAGCACAAAGCGCAACTCGTTGCCGAGAGAGCGCAGATCGGCGGCCAGTGCATCATCAGCAAACAGCGTGACGGAAGCTTCCAGCGATCCGCCCAGACGTTTATCAGCACGCGCTTGTTCGATCACTTTGTTCACTTCACCACGGACTTTAAGCAGCTCATCCCAGAAAGCATCGTTCATCGATTCGTCAGCAGCGAGCCCAAACAGGCCGTCGTACCACTCTTCAGTAAAGACAAACTTCTCACGGGAACCCGGCAGGAACGCCCAGATTTCGTCGGCAGTAAAGGACATGATCGGCGCCATCCAGCGTACCAGCGCTTCGGAAATATGATAAAGCGCAGTCTGACAGCTACGGCGTGCAACACTGTCGCTTTTCGCGGTGTACTGACGGTCTTTAATGATGTCGAGATAGAACGACCCCATTTCCACCGAGCAGAACTGCATCAGGCGCTGTACCACACCGTGGAAATCATAACGCTCGTAAGCGGCGATGATCTCTTCCTGTGCGGCCTGCGCACGTCCCACGGCCCAGCGATCCAGCACCACCATCTCTTCCGGTTTCACGCAGTGCAGTGCCGGGTCAAAACCATTGAGGTTCGACAGCAGGAAGCGTGCGGTGTTACGGATACGGCGGTAGGAATCAGCAGCACGTTTGAGGATCTCATCCGATACAGCGATTTCGCCGGTATAGTCCGTTGACGCTACCCACAGACGCAGAATGTCACCCCCCAACTTATTCATCACGTCCTGAGGGGCGATGGTGTTGCCAATGGATTTGGACATTTTGCGGCCCTGACCATCGACGGTGAAGCCGTGAGTCAGTACCTGTTTGTATGGCGCTTTGCCTTTCATGGCGGTGGAGATCATCAGCGATGACATGAACCAACCACGATGCTGGTCCGAGCCTTCCAGATACAGATCGGCTTCATGGCCATTAAATTCAGGACGCACGCCAACCACTGAAGAGCTGGTTGAACCTGAGTCAAACCAGACGTCCAGCGTGTCAGGGACTTTCACGTAATCAGCCGCGTCAGCGCCCAGGATGTCGGCCGGGTTTAAATCCCACCACGCCTGAATACCGTCAACTTCAACACGTTTAGCCACTTCTTCCATCAGCTCAAGCGTACGCGGATGCAGCTGCTCTGTGTCTTTATGAACGAAGAGAGACATTGGCACGCCCCAGGTACGCTGACGGGAAATACACCAGTCAGGACGGTTCGCAACCATGTTTTCAATACGTGCCTGGCCCCATTCAGGGATCCACTGAACGCCTTTGATCTCTTCAAGTGATTTCGCACGCAGACCTTTTTGATCCATGCTGACGAACCACTGTGGCGTTGCGCGGAAGATGATCGGCGTCTTATGACGCCAGCAGCACGGATAACTGTGGTTCAGCTTTTCAACGTGCAGCAAAGCACCTTTCTCACGCAGCAGATCAACAATCAGATCATTGGCTTTAAAGACGAATTTACCGTCCAGCGTCGGGTAAGTACCTGGCAGGTAACAACCGTTCGGGCCCACCGGATTAGCCACTTCCAGACCGTATTTCTGGCCAATAACAAAGTCATCAGGACCGTGGCCTGGTGCGGTATGTACGGCACCGGTACCGGCATCCAGCGTCACGTGATCGCCCAGAATAGCCGGCACGTCGATGTCGAGGAACGGGTGTTTGAAGCGCAGCAACTCAAGATCCGTACCTTTGCATTCGCCCAACACCTTCCACTGCGCGAGCCCGGCACGTTTCATCACGCTTTCCACCAGCTCTGTAGCGAGGATCAGGCACTGGCCTTCAACCTGCACCAACTGGTAGGCAAATTCAGGATTCAGGGAAATGGCACGGTTAGCTGGCATGGTCCACGGGGTCGTGGTCCAGATAACCAGAGACACAGGCCCTTCAAAGGCACTGCTACCAAACTTCGCCGCCACAGCAGCAGGATCTACCGCATGGAAAGCGACGTCGATAGAAGGCGACGTTTTGTCATAATATTCAACTTCAGCTTCGGCCAGAGATGAGCCGCAATCGGTACACCAGTGCACAGGTTTAGCACCTTTATGCAGGTGACCATTGCCGATGATTTTACCGAGCGCACGAATGATGTTGGCTTCAGTATTGAAATCCATGGTCAGGTACGGATGATCCCAGTCACCCAGTACCCCAAGACGGATAAAGTCCTGCTTCTGGCCTTCAACCTGCTCAGCCGCATATTTGCGACAGGCAGCACGGAACTCGGCCGGAGTGACTTTTTCACCTGGCTTACCGATCAGCTGTTCCACTTTCAGCTCAATTGGCAGACCGTGGCAATCCCAACCGGGGATATAAGGTGAGTCATAACCGGCCATCCCTTTGGACTTAACAATAATGTCTTTGAGAATTTTGTTAACTGAGTGACCAATATGAATACTGCCGTTCGCATACGGAGGGCCGTCATGCAAAATAAAGGATTTTTTACCCTTTTTGGCAGCGCGAATAATCCCGTACAGATCCTGTTCATACCAGTTTTTCAGCATGTCAGGTTCACGCTTGGCCAAATCGCCACGCATCGGGAACCCTGTTTCCGGCAAGTTCAGGGTGTTCTTATAGTCACTCATTAGATTCTCGGTTCCGTTTTTTTGGCTGGATGCCAGGCGTGTGGTTTGTGCCCCATCGCCTGCCATAAATAATTAGCGTGCAGAAGGCAGCCCGAAGTACTCCCGGGCCGTGACTTCATCATTCGCAATCTGTTGTTTCAACGCATCAAGCGAGGCAAAACGCTGTTCATTGCGCAATTTCGCGCGCAGCACCACGTCAATGTGGCGCCCATATAAATCCATCGTGGTATCAAGCAGGTGCACTTCTAATTGTTTGCGCACACCGCCAACCGTCGGGCGTATGCCAATATTGGCAATCCCATGCAGAGGCTCTGGGCCTAAACCTAACACGTCCACTGCGTAGACGCCCCTGACGGGCGACACAACGCGTTTCAGCGGAACATTGGCCGTTGGGAAGCCAATGGTGCGACCGAGCTTATCACCGTGAACCACGCGTCCTGAAATACTGAACGGGTGACCCAGCAGATTCGCCGCCAGTGGCAGATTATCATCGCGCAGCGCATCGCGGATGGCCGTGCTGCTGATACGATTTTCGCCTTCACGGAAAGTCTGGGTGCTAATGACTTCAAACCCGTATTCAGCACCGGCTTTTTGCAAAAGTGAAAAATCACCCAGCCGCCCCGCGCCAAAACGAAAATCATCACCCACGGTCAGAAATTTAACACCCAACTTTTCAACCAACAATTGCGCCACAAACGCCTGAGCAATATTGGCGGCAAAGCGAGGATCAAAACGCACGCAGAGCAGATAATCCACCCCGCATTCCGCCAGATATTTGGCTTTATCCCGCAAACTGGTCAACCGGGCGGGTGCTTTATCGCCAGCAAACAGTTCCAACGGTTGGGGTTCAAAAATCATCACCATAACCGGAGCGCCCAGTCTCTGCCCTTCCAGCTTCAGCTGTTCTATCAATGCCTTGTGACCGCGATGTACGCCGTCAAAATTGCCAATAGTAAGAACACAACCATGATGGCGTGCCCGAATATTGTGTATCCCGCGAATTAGCTCCATAGCTGGCTCAAATCCATAGCTGACGCATTACGGTGGAAATCGGCGGATTATACCTTGTACAGCCTTCAAGGTTAACCAGCGATTCATCGGATCACCGCATTCTCTTTACCATACGGCAGATATGGCGGCTCAAAGGGAAGCGTACCGAGGAAAATATCTCAATCAGCACAGGGAAAGCGTGACTTTTCGACGAAACAAAGCCTTAATGCACCCCGTTGGCTGAATTACCACTCTCCTCTCGAATTTTCTTGCGAAAGGCTGTATTCCACGGTGGGAAGCTGTTAAAATCCTGCGCCATCACAACGTAACAAGTGTCGATTGAAGTTCGAACTCTGTTTGAACATAGAAACGCCGCTTATTTGCACAAATCCGTTGACAAAAGAAGACCGAAAAGGCATATTCCTCGGCCTTTGAATTGTTCATCAATAGAAAAATATTTGGGAGTTGGCCTTGGCTAATATCAAATCAGCTAAGAAACGCGCCGTACAGTCAGAAAAACGTCGTAAGCATAACGCGAGCCGCCGTTCTATGATGCGTACCTTTATCAAGAAGGTATACACGGCTATTGCAGCAGGCGACAAAGCTGCTGCACAAAATGCATTTAACGAAATGCAACCAATTGTGGACCGTCAGTCTTGCAAAGGTCTGATCCACAAGAACAAAGCAGCTCGTCATAAGTCAAACCTTACGGCGGCAATCAACGCAATGCAATAATCGCATTATGTTGTCTGCTTGATAAAAAAACCGGCATATGCCGGTTTTTTTATATCTGAAATTCGAACGCCCATCCAGGATTCAGGCATCAAATAAGGCAGTGAAATCAGTGTGACAAACACGTTGTACCGAAGGATGTTGGATCATTCGCTCGGCAAAAATGACGTAGTACTCCTCCATCAACCCGTCGACACGCCCTACTTCAACAATACCTTCATCCAAAAATACATCAGCCGAATAGATCGAAGGTGCCACAAAAATAGCGTTATGATTTCTCGCAAAAGCTTTCATCAGCGCCGCATCATCAAACTCGCCCAAAATCTGTACTTTCAGGCCCTGACTGTTAAACCAGTTCAGCAGCTTACGCCCCAGCATAGAGCGTCTGCCGGGAATCAATAAGGGTCGCATCTCCAGGCAGGCCGGAAATGCACTCTCTTCCGCGGGTTCACGGCAGTAGAAACTGATAGGGCTCTCGCCTAACTTCACCGAAAACAACCCTTCCTGCTGCGTGGAATCCACCGGGCAGTCAGATAAGATCATATCCAGCTTATGCTGACTGAGTTGCTCCAGTAGCATCTCGTGGGTGGATTCAAAACAACGCAGATGGATGTTTTTATTGTCTGCCACCGCCGCGTCCAGTACGCGGCTGACCAGCCTTTTGGAAAGAGCATCCGCAACACCCACGTCGAACAACAGGCTGGATTCCTTACGATAATTCACGATGTCCAGCATCTCCTGGCTCATCGTGAACATCTTGTCTGCGTAACGAAATATCAATTGCCCCAACTCCGAGGGGATCAATCCACGCCCCTGCCGCTTGAAAAGCTTCCCCCCCAGGCGGTCTTCCAGCGATTTTATCTGCCCGGTAATGGTTTGCGGCGTCAGGAACAAAGCCTCAGCCGCACCAACCACCGAGCCAGTTTTACAAACCTGCCAGAAATAATAGAGATGATTAAAATTAATATGTGACATACCCGCCCCTCCCTGTTGCCTTACGTACACACATGACAGCGCAGCCTCTTTTTACTCACCCTGATGACGCGCCTTCTTCGGTAACAGCTTGTTCAGTAAAAGATATCCCAATATTGCTGACAGGGTAGAACCCAGCAGAATACCGATTTTCGCATAGGTCATTAAAGCCGGATCTGCTTTCACAAATGCCAGTGAGCCAATGAAGATCGACATCGTAAACCCAATCCCGCACAGCACTGACACGGCGGCAATCTGCTTGAAATTAATACCATGCGGTAAACGGGCAATCCCGATCTTCACCGCTATGCCACTGAAAAGCAGGATCCCGATAGGTTTGCCCAAGAGCAGGCCCGCAGCAATGCCCATTGGCAGCAGTGAGAATACGCCTTCTGCCGACACGCCCTGAAGCGACACCCCTGCGTTAGCGAAAGCAAACAGAGGCAGAATCAGCCAAGCGACATACGGATGAATCCCGTGCTCTAGCCTGCGGGCAGGTGATACTTTTTGTTTAGTATTTAACGGAATAAAGAAGCCAAGAATGACGCCAGCCAACGTGGCATGAATGCCTGACTTCAACACGCAGACCCACAACACCATACCTACCAGTAGATAGGGTGTTAATTTGCCCACGCCACGCCAATTCAACCAAGCAAGTACGGCGATAGACAATACAGCCAACCCCAGTGCCATTACGGAAACATCGTGACTGTAGAACAGCGCGATGATCACGATGGCCCCAAGGTCGTCAATGATGGCCAACGCCAGCAAGAAAACTTTGAGCCCCGTTGGAACACGTGATCCGAGCAGCGCCATGACGCCGAGCGCAAACGCAATATCCGTCGCCGCTGGAATTGCCCACCCCTGACGTGCAACCTCATCAGCACCGTTAAAGAGAAGGTAAATCAAAGCAGGAGCAACCATGCCGCCGATAGCGGCTATCGCCGGGAACAACGCCTGCTCCCGATTAGCCAATGCCCCTTCTCGCAATTCACGCTTCACTTCCAGACCAATCATCAGGAAGAAGATTGCCATTAACCCGTCGTTTATCCAGAGCAGTAAAGGCTTATCAATCAGCAGTTCCGAAATACGTAACGTGACCGGCACGTCCAAAAATGCGTGGTAAAGCGTCTGTAACGGCGTATTCGCCATGAAAAGTGCCACGATTGCTGCAACGATCAGTACGATACCGCCTGCAGCCTCCATTCGTAAAAACTGACGGATAATATTCGACACCCTGACTCTCCTGTTTAGCTCGTTGAGCAGACCGTAGCCCACACAGATGGCAACATGATACTGCGCTTTACGATTCGGAAAAAATCGATTATTACTGCATTACATATCGGAATTTTCGAGCTGTGTATTATCTCTCTTTATAGCTGATTAAATTTCAAACCCGCTAAAAACAAAAAATCCCCGTCGCTCAGCAGCAGACGGGGATTGAAGAGGTTGCAGCCTTTGCCTGAGGCAATAGGCAGATTAGCGGGTCAAATCATCAAAAAACTTTTTCACGCCATCTAAGAAGCTTTTAGAGCGCGGACTGTTTTTTTCACCTGACGCACCACCAAAACTCTCTTCCAAATCACGCAGCAATTGTTTCTGTTTTTCGTTGAGGCTGACCGGAGTCTCAACCACCACGCGGCAAAGCAGGTCGCCCTGAGCACCGCCACGAACAGATTTAACGCCACGCCCGCGCATGCGGAACAGTTTGCCAGTCTGCGTTTCCGCAGGCACTTTCAGTTTTACGCGGCCATCAAGCGTCGGTACTTCAATTTCGCCACCGAGCGCGGCCATCGCAAAGTTGATTGGCACTTCGCAGTACAAATTATTGCCTTCACGCTCAAAGATTTTGTGCGCTTTGACCTGAACCTGTACGTACAGATCGCCCGCTGGTGCGCCATGTTCACCGGCCTCACCTTCACCTTCAAGACGAATACGGTCGCCCGTATCAACGCCAGCAGGGATTTTCACGGACAGCGTTTTCGAACGTTCTACACGGCCATGACCATGACATTTATTGCATGGATCTTTGATAACCTTGCCGCGTCCCTGGCAGGTTGGACAGGCTTGCTGCACCGTAAAGAAGCCCTGGCGCATTTGTACCTGGCCTGCACCATGACAGGTTGAACAGGTGACTGGCGAACTTCCTGCTTTCGCCCCGCTGCCGTGGCAAACATCACACTCGGCAAGCGTTGGAATACGGATCTCTTTGGTGACACCACGAACGGCCTCTTCCAGAGTCAGATCCATATTGTAGCGCAGATCGGAACCCCGGCTGGCGCGCTGACGGCGGCCACCACCGAAGATGTCGCCAAAGACGTCACCAAAGATGTCGCTGAAGTCTGCACCGCCGCCACCATACCCACCACCGCCACCCATACCGCCTTGTTCAAAAGCAGCATGACCGTACTGGTCGTAAGCAGCACGTTTCTGCGCATCGGTCAGAATTTCGTATGCTTCTTTGATCTCTTTAAATTTGGTTTCAGAATCTTTATCGCCCTGGTTGCGGTCAGGGTGATGCTTCATCGCCAGACGTTTATACGCCTTTTTGATTTCACGCTCATCGGCCGTTTTAGAAACGCCCAAAAGCTCGTAATAATCTTGCTTCGCCATACTTTTTCCTGCCCTCAACATGCGTGCACGGGCGCAGAGTTTCCTCGACGCCCGTGCTGGTTTTCAGTAAAAACGCTTACTGTGCCCGCTTAAGGGCGATTATTTCTTGTCTTTAACTTCTTCGAATTCAGCGTCAACAACGTCGTCATCTTTCTTCGCGCTGTCGTCGCCGCCTTCAGCCTGGCCTTGCTGCTGAGCAATCTCGGCTAACTTACCGGACACCTGAACCAGGGCCTGAAGTTTCGCTTCGATCTCCGCTTTATCTTCGCCTTTAATCACTGCTTCCAGTGCTTTCAGAGCGTCTTCGATTGCAGTCTTGTCTTCAGCAGGCAGTTTATCGCCGGCTTCTTCCAGTTGTTTACGCGTGCTGTGGACCAAATGATCCGCCTGGTTGCGAGTCTGGACCAGCTCTTCGAACTTACGATCTGACTCAGCGTTAGCTTCCGCATCATTTACCATTTTCTGAATTTCTTCTTCGGTCAGACCAGAAGAAGCCTTAATGGTAATTTTCTGCTCACGACCGGTGTTCTTGTCTTTGGCAGAAACGTGCAAGATACCATCAGCATCCAAGTCGAAGGTCACTTCGATCTGCGCCATACCGCGAGGGGCCGGCTGAATACCGTCCAGGTTAAACTGGCCCAGAGACTTGTTATCAACGCAACGTTTACGCTCACCCTGCACAACGTGGATGGTTACCGCAGACTGGTTGTCTTCAGCGGTAGAGAACACCTGGCTGTGCTTAGTAGGGATGGTGGTGTTTTTGGTGATAAGTGGAGTCATCACGCCGCCCATGGTTTCAATACCCAGGGACAGTGGAGTCACATCCAACAACAGAACGTCTTTAACATCACCAGACAACACGCCGCCCTGAACCGCAGCACCAATAGCTACAGCTTCGTCCGGGTTCACGTCTTTACGTGGTTCTTTGCCAAAGAATTCAGCCACTTTCTTCTGAACCATTGGCATACGGGTCTGACCACCGACCAGGATTACGTCCTGAATATCGGAAACAGACAGGCCTGCGTCTTTCAGAGCCACTTTCAGCGGATCAATACAACGGTTAACCAAATCTTCCACCAGTGACTCAAGTTTTGCGCGAGTCACTTTGATGTTCATGTGTTTTGGACCTGTCGCATCAGCAGTGATGTAAGGCAGGTTAACGTCAGTCTGTTGAGCAGAAGAGAGTTCGATTTTCGCTTTCTCAGCCGCTTCTTTCAGACGTTGCATTGCCAGTGGATCGTTACGCAGATCCATACCCTGGTCTTTCTTGAACTCTTCCACCAGATAGTTGATCAGACGGCTGTCGAAGTCTTCACCACCGAGGTGAGTATCACCATTGGTTGCCAGAACTTCGAAGGTTTTTTCGCCATCAACATCGTCAATTTCGATAATAGAGATATCGAAAGTACCACCACCCAGGTCATAAACCGCGATTGTGCGGTTACCGACTTCACGATCCAGACCGTAGGCCAGAGCCGCTGCGGTTGGTTCGTTGATGATACGTTTTACTTCCAGACCTGCGATACGGCCGGCGTCTTTAGTTGCCTGACGCTGAGCATCGTTAAAATATGCAGGTACAGTGCTGTCTCTTATACACATCTCCGAGCCCACGAGACAGGCAGAA
>CAMLBO010000065.1 GCA_946478305.1 uncultured Enterobacterales bacterium | reverse complement strand
GTCGAAATATCCTTTGAAAAACAATGCTGGTCACCTTAAGTGACCAGCATTAGCCCGCAGGCGCTTTTTCACGATCTCTCACATCACTTATTTTTGCGGGGCTGGATTAAACTGCACGACGTCGGTCGCTAAGTTATCCACCACACCTTTCAGATCGTTAAGGGTGACTTTCTGAGTATCGTTAGAGACTTGTTTGCCCAGGCCTTTACGCACGACTTTCACCACGGTTTTACCGGTGGTGGCATCAATCAGTTCTGCTTCGAAATAGAGCTCGGTATCGCGGGTACGGTGGCCGCTGGCGGTTTCTGCACCGGCAACAACCAATGCAACCGGAATCACTTCATAGAATTGCAGACCTTCAGCTGAGGTATTGGCACCGGTGATCGCGCCTTTGAAGATCAAAGTACGTGGGCCCGGATGGTTGGTAAGCGTCATACGCTGAGCAATTGCAGGTTTAATGCGACTATTGGCGTAATCCAGAACACCCTGCAAGGTCTGCTGGTCAATCTGTGCCGTTGGCTGAGGTTTTGGATAGTAAGTGATTGGCTGATAATCGACGTAAGAGTAATCAGAGGCTTTAAACGAAGGGTCAACCCAGCGCAGCACTGTTTTACCAGACGGCGTTTTGGTCTCTTTTAATCCAGAATAATCACCGAGGAAGCCTGAGTATTTCTCAGGCTTTGTGATCTGGCTGGTACAACCGGCAAGCATTACCGCGCCCGTAATCAGCGCTACCTGCAAAATTTTAGTTGTTTTCATTGGTACCCTTAAATGTGAGTGGCGTAATCAATTATGTATAGCACCGATAACGAAATTCACCTTCTCATCACAGCAAGAGGGCGAGATTTGCAGAATAGCAAAATAAGCGATTGTTCAATCATCAACTTTTTATTTATTTGATATAAAGACATAAAAAAAGCATTGCTGGTTGTGACAGACCTCGTAAAACCAGAAAAGAAAATCCCCTCTCTTTATTTTGTGCTACAAAATAAATCAAATTTATTTAATTGATTGATTTTTAGTATATTAATTTTATGTTTAAGATTCGTTGAGCACAAAATGAACCAATAATTCATATTATCCCTCATTTGCGTGATGTATCATTTCGACGGTTCTTTACATATCGGCTACTTTTATAACAATGATGCGTAATAACACTACTCCCCACGTATCTGAAGCCTGTTTAAGACCGCGTTCAACTATTTAATTGTGCACTTTACTCACCCTTAAGGGTGACAGCGCAGGCACTACAGGCTGTGGCCTGCGGATGTCCGTTCATCCGGCAATGCGCTGTTTTTAGGAGAAAATGCAATGTCGAACACCCCTTCGAAGACGCTGCGCGTCAGCGGCGTTTCGCGTCGTCGATTATTGGGTTTTATTGGCGTCGGGTTGGTCAGCAGCCTGATGATGCCTGTTCCGCTCAAAGCCTTTGCTGCCGACGGCCAACCGTCTCCGGCAGACCTCGATACTTTTATGCGTATTTCCCGCATCTTGACCGGCAAACGCCATCTCAACCCAGTGATTGGTCAGCGTCTGTTTGGCGCCATTTTACAGCATAAACCGGATGTAATGACCCAGCTCGCCCTGTTGCAAACGTTGCCTGCGGGCGCGCCGTCGGGCTGGACCGGACCGCAGCAGGATATTGCGCGCCTCATTCTGCAAGGCTGGTATTTAGGCCAGGTGGGCAAAGGGGCTGATATTGCCGTCGTAACTTATGAAAAAGCGCTGATGTTTGACGCGGTATCCGACGTTTTGGTGATCCGTTCTTACTGTACCCATCGTCCCGGATACTGGGCTGCCAAGCCTGATGTCGTGCTTTAAATAAGGAAAGAACATGGCTGAAACATTAAAAGCTGACGTTATCGTTGTAGGCTCCGGCGTGGCGGGTGGCATAGTAGCAAACGAACTGGCGAAAGCGGGTAAACAGGTTCTGATTCTGGAGGCGGGCCCGCGTATGTCCCGCTGGGAAATCGTCGAGAACTTCCGCAATCAGGCTGATAAATCTGACAATATGAAGCCGTACCCGTCGACAGATTACGCTCCGTATCCGGAGTCCAATCCGAGCAATAATTATCTGATCCAGAAAGGGGAACATCCGTATGACGCGCAGTTTATTCGCGTGGTCGGCGGCACCACCTGGCATTGGGCAGCTTCGGCGTGGCGTTTCCTGCCAAACGATTTCAAGATCAAATCACTGTACGGTGTCGGTCGTGACTGGCCTATCGACTACACCGAGCTGGAAAAATGGTACTTTCTCGCCGAGCAGGAACTGGGTGTCTGGGGGCCAAATAATGAAGAACTGGGCTCGCCGCGCAGCGCGCCATATCCCATGGAACCCTTGCCGCTTTCGTATAACGAGCAGCGCCTGAAAACTGTGCTCAATAACAACGGTTATTATGTGGTGACTGAGCCGGTGGCACGCAATAGCCGCCCGTATGACGGTCGCCCAACCTGTTGCGGCAACAACAACTGCATGCCGATCTGCCCGATTGGGGCTATGTATAACGGCATCACGCACGTCGAAAAAGCCGAGAAGAACGGTGCCATCCTGCGTCCTGAATCCGTGGTGTATAAGCTGGAAGTTAACGATAAGCAGGAGATCACTGCTGCACTGTTTAAAGACCCTGAAGGGAATGAGCACCGCGCCGAAGCCAAATATTTTGTGCTGGCAGCTAATGGCATTGAGATTCCAAAGCTGATGCTGATGTCCACCAATGATAAAAACCCGCAGGGTGTGGGTAACAGTTCTGACCAGGTGGGCCGTAACCTGATGGATCACCCCGGCGTTGGCGTAGAGTTTTACGCTAACGAAGCCCTGTGGCCGGGGCGTGGCCCGCAGGAGATGACCTCGATGGTCGGGTTCCGCGATGGTGATTTCCGCAAAGAGTATGCTGCGAAGAAAATCCATCTCTCGAATGTCTCGCGTACCGATCAGGAAGCCGGAAGGGCACTGGCGCAGAAAGGTGACCTGCTGCTCGGGCCGGATCTTGATGGTTAGGAAATTGAATCGCTCCTTTTGAGAACGCCTGACCATGAATGTCAGCATGAACTCATCCGTTGATCGTGCGGCTATGCGTGAATTTATGTATGAAAATGCTACCTTCGTTGTATTTTTAACCTTAATCCTATTTTTAAGGCGCACTGATCCCATTCAGGCATCTGTAGCCATCGTTTTTTCTCCATCCCATGCAGCCTTTCTGACAGCAATTTCGTCGCATGCAGACCGGCCTGAGCGCCGGCAAAACGCAACCGGTCGCCGCACAGGATACATTTGTACGGATCCGTACCCACGAACCCTTTCATCAGCACCGCAAATCCCGGCTTCTCCGGCTTTTTACGTGCCGCCATCTTCAGGGCTTCATACACTTTGGGCAGCAGCGAGCCCCGCTTGCGGTTGGATAAAAAGCCGTAGTAGCGCACCATTTTAAAGTGGCGGGCGGGGATGTGGCTGATATAGCGCCCGACCATCTCTTCCTGGCTCAGCGTTTGCCGTTTGTATTGTTGTGTGCGGTGATCGTGGTAATGATGTACCATGGCTCCGCCGCTGTAGTGTCGCAGCTGAGACGCCGCCACCGGCGGACGCTTCAGGTAGCGGCCCAGGTATTTCACGCTGTGCCAGGCTCCCCGGGTCTTCTTCGCGAAGTGGACCTTCCAGTAACGGCCGTACTGCGCCTTCAGATAACGCCGCCACTGCTTTTCGTCGCGGATATGACCCAGCCCCGGCAGTCCGCCGGGATTTATCAGCGCATAGCTGTGACGCAACAGCCGGGTGACGGCCCCCCGCCAGATTTCCTCCACCGCCTTTTTTTTGAAGAACAGCGCACGCCAAACGCCATGCTTAACGTCGAGCCCGCCGCGGGTGACTGAGACGTGGATGTGCGGGTGTTGATTCAGCTGGCGGCCGTAGGTGTGCAGGGCGCAAAAAATACCCACGTCAATCCCCTGTTTGCGAGCCCAGCGCTGCATGGCCCGGGTGGCACAGCGGAACAGCGCGTTGAGCAGCGGCCAGTTGTTGTTAAAAAAGGGCCAGAGGAGGTGGGGCATGGTAAAGGTGATGTGCTGCCAGTCGCAGTCGGGCAGGATGTGTTGCTGTTCGGCAATCCACTGTTCGGTGGCTTTCATACCGCAGGAACTGCAGGCTTTTGACTTGCAGCTCTGGCAGAAGAAGCGGGAGTGGGTGCAGTCCGGGGAGGCGCAGCAGTATCGGCGAACGCCCATGGCACAGGTGCCGCAGGCGAGCATGCGCTCGACGGAGAGCCGGGTCCAGGGGCTTACGCGGTCCCCGTGTTTTTCGAGGTAGCGGTTCCAGCCGTCATCGAAAGTGAAAAGGAGTTTAGCGGGGCGTGGGATGTACATGGGAGCGGAGTATAAAGCGAAGCTCCACAGGCGTACTACGCTCTTAGGAAGTCCCAAAAAATGCGTTTGAGATTACTAACCATCGAGACGGATAAATTTAATCCTATTTTTTCTGAGTCGCCCAAAATTGAGCTCGAATCTGCTTCTGGACTGTTGTTTCCATCATTCTTAATTCGCGGTGCCATTTCTGATCGTCGGTCAGGTTATTATTGTCTTCGTAATTTTGAATAATGCTTTTTGCCTGCGCGATGCCATCACTATCACTGGCCTTTTCATTATTTCTGTCCAGGATAATAAGAGCGTTTTTGAAATCTTTTCTTTGATCTCCTTGCATGCCAATAATCTCCTGATTGTTAATGTTTATTTCCTTATTGTAGACTGCCATGTTTGTAATTTTCTCTAATTTTTCTACATCTCCCTGTAGAAAGCTGTGGTTTTCAGCATGACGTAATCGTCCCAAAGCCTCATAACCCTTGCCGTTTTGGTTAAAGCTGTCAGGGAAAATATTTTTCATATTATGCCCTCCCATACCAATCAATACTTTTTGTGTCGCTTGATTATTTTCAAGTAGATTAACTGCCTGATTTAACAAAAGTAGTTTAAGGTTTTTAGGGCTGTAGTCGCTGTTTCCGCTATTATTTTTCATGGCGACGGTGCCGATACAAAAATCGCCAGAATCTAGCTGCCAGACATTAAAGTGTCCGATGTAATTGTTATTTTTATCGTTTATTTTTACAGAAAACCCATCATTTGATAAGTATTCTGCTAGCGGATAATTTCCTCCTGCAGCACCCGGGAAGTCGCAATGTTTGGTCTTACAACTCAGAAGGAAAGGCACACCCTGTTGATAACTTTCGGCGGTGAGAGGGGAAGTCGTGAGATTTCCTGATGATACTGCACCACATTCAAAATTAATATTTTTGGCTCCTTTCTGGCTGGTGATTTCTTCAGCCAGCATGATACACCGAGCAATATCCACCATTGTTTTATTTCCAGTTATCAAATCCTCAAAAATATAATCCTCACCTGGAGTGACAATGTCTTGCATATTTCTCAGCTTAGCCGGGTTAACATTCATTAATGTGCCACTATTCAATAGCTGGTTTAGTTTTTTATTAATAGTTATGCCATTTATTTCGAGTGTCGCAATGTCGCGCATCATGTTTTCTTTGAAAGTATTTTTATCTGTGGCGACTTTTTTTTCTTGAGGCAACGGATCGGGTAAGGTAATTGAAGGAAAATGTGCTGAGTGAGATGAATTAATGGATAACATTCAATATAGTTCCTTATGGTCATTAATAGAAAACTGTGAGTTTACTCCGAAAGCGATCACAGTATGTACTTGTTTCGCGGTTCAAAGCGCCATGAAGGAGTGCACATTAGTATCGACGTGGCAATCCCACAGGCTGATATGCGCTCAACGCAGAGGCGGATCCAAAGGGTTATGCTGTCGCCGGATTTATCGGGTGACAAAATCCAACCGTTTGGCGGGGCAAGGGATAGACATGCTGCAGAGTATAAAACGGGGCTCAGGGCATGAACACCCCCGAAGCAGCGTCGCTGCGCCGCTCACGCCAAAGGCGTGCTACGTTCACAAGCGCATTCGCGATCGCTCCTCACGCTATGTGCGTTTTGACAGCTTCCACGAAATCCTGCCGCATGCGGAAAACCGCATTATTCCGAGCCCTACAGAGAAAGATAAACTCGGTATTCCGAAGCCTGAGTTTTACTACGCAATGGACGATTACGTGCGCAAAAGTGCCGAGCATACCTATCAGGTGTATGCCGATGCGGCACGTCTGATGGGCGGAACGGATATTACTTATTACAAGGATTTTGCCAACAACAACCATATTACCGGCACTACCATTATGGGCCACGACCCGAAAAACTCAGTGGTTGATATCCAGTGTCGTACCCATGACCACAACAACCTGTTTATTGCCAGCAGCGCGGTGATGCCAACGGTGGGGTCGGTAAACTGTACCCTGACTATCGCGGCGCTCTCCCTGCGCATTGCCGATACGCTTAAGGCAGAGGTGTAATGATGAAAACGTTAACCCTCAGCCTCATAGCTGCCGCCGGACTGTTTAGCATGGCGGCTCACGCGGATGAGTCAGGCACTGACCTGATTAAACGCGGCGAATACCTTACCCAAGCGGCCGACTGCGTGGCCTGTCACACCACCAAAGACGGAAAGCCGTTTGCCGGTGGTCTGGCCTTCAAAACGCCAATGGGCACGCTCTATTCGCCAAATATTACGGCGGATAAAGAAACTGGCATTGGCGACTGGAGCGATGCTGATTTTCTGCGTGCCGTGCATGAAGGTAAGAACAAAGAGGGGCAGCATCTCTATCCTGCCTTCCCTTATACCTCCTATACACTGCTTAAAGATGACGACGTTAAAGCCATCAAAGCCTATCTGTTCAGCCTGCTGCCTGTGCATCAGCCAAACCGTGAGAATGAGATGCCATTCCCGTTCAACCAGCGCTGGGGCATGTGGTTCTGGAATCTGGTGAATTTCGACAGCAAGCGTTTTGAGCCGGACACCAGCCAGTCAGCCGAATGGAATCAGGGTAAATATCTGGTCGATGGGCTGGGACACTGTGGCGAATGCCATACTCCACGCAACATCACCATGGGTATGAAAGACAGTAAACCTTATGCTGGAACCGAAGTGGACGGCTGGACTGCGTTTAATATTTCTTCCGACAAAAAGGCCGGGATAGGCAGCTGGAGCAAAGGCGATATCGTGCAGTACCTGCGTTCAGGCCATGTGAAGGGTAAAGCGCAGGCAGCCGGGCCGATGGCGGAAGTGATTGAAAACAGTACGCGTCATCTCACCGACGCTGATTTGAATGCGATGGCGACCTATATCCAGACGCTGAAACCCCAGGCAGATTCTGATGTGACGAAGAGCCGTTCCGACTGGGGGCATGAAGCGACCAGCGTTGATAACCTGCGCGGTGTGCCATTTAAAGACACGCAGGAAACCGACGGTGCGCGCCTGTTCCTCGGCAACTGCGCCAGCTGCCACAGCTTCGGCGGTCAGGGCAGTCAGGACGGATACTACCCTTCGCTGATGAAAAACAGCGTGGTCGGTGCGAAGACGTCGAACAATCTGATCAACGTCATCCTGAACGGTGTATCGCGTAAAACCAACGACGGCGACGTGTTTATGCCTGGTTTTGCCGACACGCTGAGCACCTACATGCTGAAAGAGTTCGGTGCGCAGCCGGCATTGAATGTGAAAGAGAGCGATGTGAAGGATCTGCGCGGGGAGTGATCCCTGGCAGGATCATCACTTGCCAGTGAGGGGCGGGGTTAAACGTTACGGCGTTTAATCTCGCTTTTTTTTAACTTCAATTTCAACTTCAACTTCAATACCTTGGGCTGCCGCCCAAATCCGCTTTAAGGCCCACAGCCGCTCGGGCCTTAAGAACCCAAGCTTTTTTAAATGCGCGCTATCGTTGAATCGGATGGCCGTGTTCCAGTGGCCGCTGTGATAACCGCAAACTCCGCCGCTACGCGGTACTCTCCGTTCGGGTTACAACCCGCGCAAACCCCCGCGAGGTTTTTCACCTCTCCTTCGACGTCATTTTGAACGCGGCCGAGGCTTTTCAAATTGAAATTGAAATTCAAACTCAAAGCCTGGTCTGTTTTGGTGTTTTAAAAAACCCAGGCGACATTTTGCGGCGATAAACGTGCTGGCTTTTCAAATGATAACGATAAAGGCGAGAAATCAGGTGCTGTACTGCCGGTCATGACCAATGCCAATGGCAGCGCTTCGGGTACGACGCATTCTGCGGTGGCGGATGGAAGCATTGTGGTGCGTGATCAGGGGAATCAGAAGCAGGATCTTAACGATCTGAGCCGCGATACTGAAAATGCCAATGGACATATCGATAAGATTTTCGATAAGGAGAAAATAGAGCAGAATCAGGCTCTGGCGCAGGCCATCAGCGAGGTTGGCGTACAGACCATGCAAAACGTCGGCCAGCAGATGCAAATCAATGCCCTGCAGGATGCGCTAAATCGTCTGTCAAAAACAGACGCTTACCAAAACGCTTCGGCAGCGACCCAGCAGGCAATGCTTGATAAAGACCCACAATATCTTGCAGCCCAAAAAGAGTATGGCATTGGCAGTCCTTTCTGGACGGCGGGTACCGCGATTTCAGCTGCGCTGGCAGGGCTAGCCGGGGGCGATATGAACCAGGCGTTGGCGGGCGGTTTGGCACCGTATCTTTCTCTGGCGGTTAAAAAAGCCACTACGGATAAAGATAATAACGTTAATGACGCCGGGAATATTGCGGGTCACGCTCTTGCCGGTGCGGTCGTAGCCTATTTACAAGGGGGTTCCGTGGCTGGTGGTGTAGCCGGTGCGGCAAGCGGGGAACTGGCTGCAAAAGCCATTATGGAGGCATACTACCCGGGCCGTACTGTTGAAAGTCTGAGCAATGCAGAAAAAAGCAATATCAGCGCGATCAGCACCCTGGCCGCAGGCCCCGCCGGTGGTGTAGTCGGAAACACATCGCTGGCTGGCGTTCAGGGCGCGGTGGCTGGTAAGGTAGCGGTTGAGAATAACTATCTGAGTGCAGATCAAGGACTCGCTTTTGATAAAGAAATGCAGGGTTGCAAGGCTTCCGGTGGTGACTGTACGACAGTAATAGATAAGTGGAAGAAAGTCAGTGATGAGCAAAGTGCAACACTCGATCCTAAATGTGCTGAGAATCCTTTGCTTTGCCAGAACATTGACAAACCGATCATTGAGATGGGTTCGGAAATGGCACAACGTCCAGAATGGATAGGAAATCTGCCTGGTGTGGACGTGATGACTGATGAGCATGCTAAAATCTATGTTCAATACTGGAATGCACAAGACCTAGAAAAAATAGATGTTAATAGTCCTGCTTGGACGAAATTTGCGACGTTTATATCAGATCCAGAAAACCAAGCCGCAGTGGCTTCACTAGGAGTACTGGGTAAAGATCTTGTTCTTATAGCAAAAAATAGCTTCACGACTAAATCATTGTTTAAAGAAATGACAGCTCAGGGGATTAAATATACACCTGAAAACATTGTTAGTGCGGCAAAAGATTCCAGCGGGAAAATTATTTTCCTTGAAAAAGGTAGTTCTAAAGCAGGTTTGCAGCATATTGTCGAGGAGCATGGTAGCCAATTTGCACAAATAGGTGTGTCAGAAGCACGCATTCCAGATGTGGTAATGAAAGCTGTGACTGATGGTAAAATAGTTGGTTATCAAGGAACTGGCACTGGTCGCCCAATCTACGAAACCGTGATAAATGGCAAGAAATACAATATTGCTGTCACTGTAGGAAATAACGGGTATATCGTAGGTGCTAATTTACGAGGTTCAGTGAAATGAGAAGAATTAAATTAATGGCTGATTATCAATGTCATCCATTATGGGATGTTTCCCCAGAAGACTATAGAGATATCTCGCCGGAAGAACTTCCAATATCTTCGGAATTAAAGCATAGGCTTAGAGCATGGGCCGAACGGTATGATGCCATACTAAATATAGATGATCCGGCTTCGTCTGGTTTTAAAAGCAATGAGGACGAAAAACAATTTATTGACGACGGTCATAAACTAGCGCGTCATCTTCAAGAAGAACTTGGGGACAGTTATAATATTATTTATCACTCTGAGTATTAATAGATCCCGGCCCTCGAGCCGGGGTTTTTACTTTTACCCGTCAGCCATTAACCTCAGTCTCAATCACCAGCCGCCCGCGCTCAATAGCCACGGTGACCGGCGTATCTGTCCCAAACCCGGCTTCTGCCAGCCAGTCGCCTTTAAGATGCAGGCTGGGTGTGCGGCTGTAATAGGTGGTCATGCCGGTAGCGCGTTTAATATGCTGGATACTGACGTACCCGACTTTATAGCGGCGTTGCGCTTTGGAAATCGTTACTTCTGCAATAGAATCCTGCTTAGCCATAGTAACTACCTCTTTAGTTGCTTGTGGTTAGCGGGGCTAAGGTGTTGCAATCACCTCGGCCCCGCGTCTGTTAATTACTCTGTTTTACCAATCACGTTATCCAGCATCTCTGTCACAAACTTCTGTCTGGTCTTCGGTAACTGGCTGATGATCTCAATCTGTTGCTCCAGCCGCGAAGTGGGGCCACGCTTCGCCTTTCGCCTGGAAGGCAGGCCTAACAGCTCATCCAGCGAGAGGTTCAATATGTGGTAATAACGCAGCCGAAACCTTTGTAAGTATCCCAGCTTTAGTTCCGCACATTTTTTGATATTTCCGGTTTCTCAGCCATCAGCTGATATTCTTCCGGCATCAGGTTATTCAGGGATTCATGAGGCGGCTCACTGTTGTATTCATTCAGCCAGCGCTCCGTTATTTTCCCTGCTTCATTCAGTGTTCTGAACAGATACAAATCCAGGATTTCTGTCCGGTACGTCCGGTTAAATCGTTCGATAAACGCGTTCTGCGTCGGCTTACTCAGTATGTCGGAAGATCTCTAAAAGTGAATGGGTCGTTTTGACGGGGTACTTACAGCGATGAGGTGGGCAAGGGCTGCTGAGTATAATGTGCTTGCTTCTATTGGCGCAGTGACCCACCTCATATACCGGTGTTGCTGCAGCCGGGCTTCTGAATACCCAACAAATTGACTTTATACAGAAACGAACGAAAATGTCTCTTTGCGCACGGCTACCCTAAAGAACTGGAGTTAATCATCGACCTTTCTCGCCGCTTTACTGCTCTGATCTCCGTTAGAAAGTTCGCCGCATGGGGTGCTGCAGTTCTTTTACTTGCCAGTTGTTCATCCACACCGCCGAAATCTCTGGTCACTCCGCTTCCTCCGGTGAGTAAAAATCCACTGCCGACACCATCGGCGCACAATAAAGAGCCGGTACGCGGCGTCTGGCTGGCGACGGTTTCTCGCCTGGACTGGCCACCGGTTTCCTCTGTCAATGTGAGCAGTGCTGCTACGCGCGTCAGCCTGCAAAAAAGAGCACTGACCGATAAGCTGGATAAACTAAAGAGTCTGGGGATCAATACTGTTTTCTTTCAGGTTAAACCTGATGGTACGGCCCTGTGGGCATCAAAGATTTTGCCATGGTCAGATATGCTGACGGGAAAAATAGGTCAGGATCCGGGCTATGACCCGCTGCAGTTTATGCTGGATGAAGCCCACAAGCGGGGCATGAAAGTCCACGCCTGGTTGAATCCCTACCGCGTCTCGGTTAACACCAAACCTTCAACCGTGACAGAGCTTAACAGTACGTTGTCATTGCAGCCTGCCAGCGTATTTGTGCTGCATCGCGACTGGATCCGCACCGCAGGCGATCGCTTTGTGCTTGATCCCGGCATCCCGCAAGCACGTGACTGGATAACCAGCATCGTGGCAGAAGTCGTTGCGCATTATCCTGTTGACGGAGTGCAGTTTGATGACTATTTCTATGCGGAAACACCGGGCTCGAGCCTCAACGACAGCCTGACGTTCCAGAAATATGGGCAGGGGTTTGCTTCCAAAGCAGACTGGCGCCGCCACAACACTCAGCAGCTGATTGAACAGGTCTCACGCACTATTAAGCAGATTAATTCCAATGTGGAATTTGGTGTCAGCCCGGCAGGTGTGTGGCGCAATGTTTCACATGACCCGGCAGGTTCCCAAACGCAAGGTGCGGCAGCCTATGATGAAGCCTATGCCGATACCCGACGTTGGGTGCAACAGGGATTGCTGGATTACATTGCTCCTCAGCTCTACTGGCCTTTTGCACGCAAAGCCGCACGTTATGATGTGTTAGCCAACTGGTGGGCGAATGTCGTGAAACCGACCCATACGCGTCTTTACATCGGTATTGCACTCTATAAGGTGGGCGAACCCTCTAAGAACGAACCCGACTGGATGATCAATGGCGGCGTACCGGAGCTAAAAAAACAGCTCGATTTGAACGAATCCGTGCCACAAATTAACGGCACTATTCTGTTCCGGGAAAACTATCTCAACCAGCCTCAAACCCAACAAGCCGTCAATTACCTTAAACAGCGCTGGGGAAACTAAACATCCTCTGCTCGAAAATATGTCGCACTTAAAAAGCAGGACCGCAAATTAGGCGAATGTAGAAAGCCAGTGCGACAAATTTAATGAGTTTAAAAAGCCAGAGCCGCATTCAGAAATGGCGCTGAGCCAGAGGTTCGAGACCTATGGCTCGAACCCGCAGCGAAGGCACCGCCTAAGCGGCGACATTTTGCGGCTATCATATTGGTATCTGAAACACGGCCATTGTGACCGGCGCAGCTGGAGGAGCTACACAAAAAAACGCAGGATTGTTAAGGGCCGCGTTTACGGCCCTTAACACGGTGTGGGCCGGTGCCCACGACCTTGGCGTTGAATTTGAAGTTAAAAACATTTCCCTCAGTTTTTCAAAAGCTGAACCCTGGTTTTCTGGCCCCCCGCCCAGGGCACTATTTCTTCAAGAAATGAAAAAGATAGTAATCCCCTTTTGGGCTCTCACCCTCTGCGATAATCTCCCACCCTTTGGCGAGATAAAATGCCACTGAGTTTTCACTTTTGATCAAACACTTCAGCGAGCCGGTACCCGTGAATATCTCTTCGCTGGCGTGGAGCAGGGCAGTGCCAACGCCGATGCCTTTGACGGCCGGGTCGACAAACAGGTTATGCAGGAAATTTTCCTGTGTGAAAATTGAGGCAAAGCCGACTAACTTACCGTTGTGCACGGCCACGATCACCGTTTCGCCAAGCGTCGCACGGTCAAAATCCTCCAGCTGTAAATCTTCTGTGTCCATCCATGTCCAGGTGTCTTTGCGCGACGCCAGATAGAGCGTGCGTAAAAAAGGCCGGTCGGCTTCCTCGTAAGGGCGTATCTGCAAGGCATTCTCTCCGTTGTTACAATCCTGTGAAGATTGTAGGTTGATCTTCGTGCCGCGCCCACCAATAATGCTCCCTTGACTCGGGGTGCCCTCTTGTAAAAGAAAGGGCTGAGACCTTACCCGTATTACCTGATCTGGATTATGCCAGCGTAGGGAAGTCAGGTATCTCTCCCGATACCGCCTTCTTGAGCGCCGGTGGGGAGAAACCATGAATACCCAACCTGTCGATTTTTCGGGCGCGCTTACAGCCGCTGCCTTACACCACCTCCGTAGTGCCCATCCTTTAGTGCATTGCCTGACAAATGACGTCGTGCAGTCATTTACGGCTAACGTTTTGCTGGCTATTGGGGCGTCCCCGGCGATGGTGGTGGACCCAGGCGAAGCCGCGCAGTTTGCCGCCATTGCCGATGCGCTGCTGGTGAATGTCGGTACGCTGACTCAACCCCATGTTGAGGCCATGCTGGCCGCCGTTCATTCCGCCAACCTGGCCGGGAAGCCCTGGGTGCTGGACCCCGTCGCGGTCGGCGGCCTGTCCCTGCGCACAGAATTCTCCCTCGAATTGATTCAGCTCACGCCCGCCGCTATCCGGGGGAATGCCTCAGAAATCCGCGCGCTCAGCGGAATGAGTTCCACCGGGCGCGGCGTGGACAGCGGCGATGACTCGCTCTCAGCCTTACCGGCTGCCAGGCAGTTGGCGCAGCAAACCGGTGCGATTGTCGCCGTGACCGGTGACATTGATTACGTCACCGACGGCGCACGTTGCCTGGCGGTCCGCGGAGGTGATGCGCTGATGACCCGCGTGGTTGGCACCGGCTGCGCGCTGTCGGCAGTGGTTGCGGCCTTTGTTGCCCTACCGGGTGACCGGCTGGAAAACGTGGCCGCCGCGTGCCGGGTGATGTCCTGCGCCGGTGAGCTGGCCTGCCAGCAGGTGCGCGGGCCGGGCAGCTTTACGCCCGTTTTCCTTGACACGCTTTATCTTCTCAATGGGGAGGCACTGCAATGAAACGTATCAACGCGTTAACCATCGCCGGGACTGACCCCAGCGGTGGTGCCGGTATTCAGGCCGATCTGAAAACCTTCTCGGCGCTTGCTGCCTATGGCACCAGCGTCATCACCGCGCTGGTGGCGCAAAACACCCGCGGCGTGCAGTCGGTATACAACATTGAACCGGCGTTTGTGGCGGCACAGCTGGATTCGGTGCTGAGCGACGTACGCATCGACAGCGCAAAAATCGGTATGTTAGCTAACTCGGCGATCGTCGAAGTGGCGGCGGAGAGACTGCGCCACTACGGGCTACCCTTTGTGGTGCTTGATACCGTGATGCTGGCGAAAAGCGGCGATCCGTTATTACAGCCGGAAGCAGTGGATGCGTTGCGGCATTTATTGCTGCCGCAGGTATCGATTATTACCCCTAATCTGCCTGAAGCTGCCGCCTTGCTGGCGTGCGACATTGCGCAGAATGAGCATGAGATGCGTGAACAGGGGGAAGCGCTGCTGGCGATGGGGTGTGAAGCGGTGCTGATGAAAGGGGGACATTTGCAGGCGGGTGAAAACAGCGAAGAGGGCGAAAGCCCGGACTGGTTGTTTATGAAAGATTCCCGTCAGCGTTTTACTGCGCCGCGCGTGAACACCCGTCATACCCACGGTACTGGCTGTACGTTGTCAGCAGCCCTGGCAGCCCTGCGCCCACGCTACGCTAACTGGCCAGACACGGTTTACGCCGCTAAGCAATACTTACAGCAGGCATTGATGCAGGCCGATTCCCTCGAAGTAGGTCAAGGTATCGGGCCGGTGCATCATTTCCACCAATGGTGGTAAGCGTATCCCGTCATACTTCGAGTTGCAGATGCGTTGGCTGCTCTTGCCACCCGAATCACTTACTTGAGTAAGCTCATCGGGATGTCTTCGTTTGCCGCCTTTCTGCACCTCGAATTATTTTGGGAATGGGCTACCTCAGGATTTAATTAACGAATTAAGCCCGGCTCTGTTTTTGCGAAAACGCCGCGCTGCAAAGTTCAGATTCTGCCTGTTGAAACATCCTCAGTGCCTGACAAAGATGGGCGGCGTCGAACGGATTCAGCGGGTAGAATTTTTCATCTTTGCGCGGGCGCAGTGAGAGCCGGATTTTTGAGGAAGAGAGGCGTTCAAATTGATAGCTGGCGATATCATCGTTCTCTTCGTCACGCCAGGAGATCAGCAGCGCGGCGTGCTCACCGGTGCGGCGGCCCAGGAAGCGGTTATGCGCCCATAGCCCTTCAAAGTCGCCATCCTTTTGCATTTTTTTACCACTGAACCCGTTGCTGTCTGCTAAAAACCACAGCGCCTGCGGCGTAATCTCACGATGTAACTCACGCCACAGGGGCTGGTTGTTTTCCATCTGCCAGCAGGCCATACCGAGATAATCGTTCAGCTCCTGCCAGTCATTTTCCAGCTGTTGTTTGAGCTCGGGGTCGAGAATATTGTGAAACTGCTGTAAGCCGCTGGCCTGTTCGCCAAGGCGGGTATAGCCCACCACTGACATGGTGCGCGGACGGCGTCGGAAGGTCATCCACAGCAGGAGTTTAGGAATACGGAATTTGATGGCCTGTACGCTGAGCTTGTAGCGCTGGCCGCGCGACATCACCAGTCCGTTGGAGGTGCCGCGTTTATCCTGATAATTTCGTACCAGTACCACGCTGTTTTGCGCCATCCAGCCGGTGACGTAATGCTCTTTATCGCTGTCCGCGATATCCAAATCGCGGGCGATTTGTTCAATTTTCTCAACATCCAACAGACCCAAAGAGAGGGTCTCATCGGCGCTGTAGTAGCATTTTTTTAAAGAAGCTGATTTCAACGGCGTAGCTGACGGCATAACTGACATCCCACGGAAAGTACATGGTTTACAGCTTAGCCCAAGTTGTTATACAAATTTATGTCACGGCTAACATAAACCGCATTTTTTTGTAAATTTCACAGGCGGCCCGCGCTGCCGCAGATTCTTATCTTCTCAGCCACCACCTCTTTCATGGCAATTTTACCTGGCACGATGTATTTGCGCGGATCGTTGGCCTCAGGATTCTGGTTGAAATAACTTTTAACCGCATCGGCGAAGGCAATTTTCAGTTCGGTAGCCACGTTGACTTTACACACACCCAGGCTTATAGCCCGTGCCACCATCGCTTCCGGTATCCCCGACGCGCCATGCAGCACCAGAGGGATATCCACGCAGTTGCGGATCTTTTCCAACCGGTCAAAGTCCAGCTTAGGTTCACCCTGATACAACCCATGTGCCGAGCCAATCGCCACGGCCAGGGAGTCGATGCCGGTCAGTTCAACAAACTCCCTGGCAGCCATCGGGTCCGTGAAGAAGCTGTCCGCGGAATCCACCACCAGATCATCTTCCTGACCGCCTAGCCGCCCCAGTTCGGCTTCCACGCTGGCGCCATAGCGATGGCACAGCTTGACCGCCTGCAATACGATGTCGATGTTCTGGCGAAACGGCAGGTGAGAGCCGTCGATCATCACTGAGCGGATCCCCTGACGCACCTTGTCTTCGATATCTTCCATCTCTTCATGATGATCCAGATGCAGCGCCAGCGGCAGATTATAGCGGCGTGCAGCGGCCTGGCAGATCTCCACCAGATAGTCAGTTCCGGCATAGGAGAAAGTGCCGGGCGTACCGGCCATGATCACCGGAGACGCCATTTCAGCAGCGGTTTCTGCGACCACCTGCACAGTTTCCAGATTGTGTACGTTGAATGCCGGAACGGCGTAACCTTCGCGCTGGGCTTTTTTCAGCATTTCGCGATTTGAAACCAGATACATATGTACTCCCTGATATGGCGTTAGGTGGTTATCAAAGCGCTGCAGCACTGGCCTGCATGGCTGGTTTGGAATAACGGTAAATCGTGACGCCTTTCACCACGCGGTTGACCTCACCGGTCGGGCACGGGTTGTCCGGCGTCAGGCCCTGCGCCAGCGAGGTTTCCATCGCCAGCATCTGCACAAACAGCAGGTAAGGGAACATCAGCCACAGGTCATCGCGGTCATCGTGCAGGGTCTGCACACCCGCGAAATCATGGGGTTCACCGCTCAGGCCGACCATCTGCTGGGCTAATCCGTCGCGTCTCAGTTCATGCCATAAATCGACGTCGTACTGACGTGCATAGCTGTCGCTGGAGAACATCAGCAGTACCAGTGTCTGGTCATCGACCATAAATTTTGGCCCGTGGCGCAGCCCCAGGGAGGAGTCGTAGCGGGTGACGATGCGCCCGGCGGTCAGTTCGAGCATTTTCAGTGACGCCTCTTCGGCCAGACCGGTAAAGCAGCTGCCGCCGAGCGTGATGTAACGGCGAAAACCGCTGGTGGCCAGGGCTTTAACCTGCGGTTGCAGGCTTTCCCGCAGCTGATAGCAGCGTTCCACCATACGTTCGAGTGGCTCACGCGCGGCACTGAGCGAGTGCGGGCCGAGCAGCAGCGCGGCGCTGAGCATCATGCAGCTGAAGCTCGAAGTCATGGCGAAGCTCTGATCATTCGAGCCTTCCGGCATCAGCAGCGCCAGCACGTTGTCGCGGCCTTCGGCGTAGTGCGCCAGCTGGCTGTCGGGGTTACATACCAGCATCAGATGGTAGCACTCCGGTACCAGCTGGTCGGCGAGCGCCACGCTCGCCACGCTTTCCGGGCTGTTGCCCGAACGGGCAAAGGAGACCAGCAGCGTCGGGCGGGAGCGGTCGAGATACTGATGCGGGTTGGCGACGATATCCGTGGTGCCATAGGCCACCACGTCGCGGCCGGTCTGCTGGCGCAGCCACGGCGCAAGTGCACGACCGGCGAACGCCGAACTGCCCGCGCCGCACAGCACGATCTGCAGGCGCGGATTGTCCAGCAGTGGTTGCAGGAATGGCTGCCACTGCGCGCTGCTGTCGGTAAGTTGCTGATGCAGGGCGCGCCATAAGTCGGGCTGTTGCCAGATTTCTTTGGCGGTGTGCAACGCGTTGTGCTGTTCCAACCAGTCACTGCTGTAAGAAAAATAGTGGCTCATGATACGTGCTCCCGGGTAGCGGGCTGGCAGGCGTCGGCATAATCGGCCAGCACTTCGCTGATTTTATGTAAAACCCAATCCTGCGGGTCGGAGGAAAGCTGACCGGCGTTGATGGCGCGGGCCTGTTCGGGCAGATACTGGCTGAGCAACGCCTGGGGAACCGGGTTCTTACGCAGGTTATCCAGCAGGCTGTCGACGGCGGCGCACACTTCCGGCAGCGGCCAGTAGTAACGCACGCGGTCGCTCAGGCTGTACTGGCGGTGCAGATGCTGCTGATGCGGTTTGCCAGGGTAGTAACGGCGCCACTGCTCAGGACGTTCGCACATCACCTGCTCCAGCGTGGAACACAGATGCGAGGCCTGATGTTCACCCAGCCATTCACGCTCAATGTGGTCGAGGGCAAACAGCGCTTCGCGCAGGGCGAAGGTCAGGGCCGGGCCGACCTTAAGAATGGCGAAGTGATCGCGCACCAGCTGGCGGTAGGCCAGCGGAGCTTGATAATCGGTGGAGTGCGCCTCATACACCATTGTTGGCCAGTTCTCGATAAACCGGGTCAGCTGACGGGCGCGTTCCGGCTGATAACGCTCAACGCTGTGGTTGTCAAATTCGACGCCGGGCTGCACCACGACGGCGATCACCCGAGGCCAGACCGCAGCCAGACCCTGCGCCATCCAGGCGCTGCGGTGTACGCCGAGCGTGGTTTCCACGGCGTACGGCGTGGTGACGTGCATGACTTCCTCTTCCAGCGCTTCCTGCGCGCCGCCCGGCACTGGCACTTCGGTGCCAATGACATATACCGGGGCTTCACCGCCGTGCTGCTGCCAGCTTTTTTCTGCAATGGCGCACAGACGCGCGGCGCGGCGGGCCACTTCATCGTCACCGAGCGGAGTCGGGTCACCGGCGCAGGACATCGAACAGTCGAGGTGAATTTTGCGAAAACCGGCCGCTACGTAATCAGCAATCAGGGTGTCTGCCAGCAGCATGGCCTGTTCGGCGGGCTGATCCTGCCAGGCATTCGGCCCGAGATGGTCCCCCCCGAGCCAGACGCGGTGACGTGGCAGGCCCAGCGCGTCCGCCTGTTGCCATACCGCATCGCGGAACTGGTGCGGCTGCATACCGGTATAACCGCCAAACTGGTTCACCTGATTAGAGGTCGCCTCGATAAGCACCGTGGTGTCACGCTGCACTGCCTGACGCAGCGCCGCTTCGATGACCCACGGATGCGCCGAACAGACGGAGAACACGCCGACCGGTTCACCGGCTTTATGGCGCTGAATAAGCTCAAGCAGTTGCTGCATAAAACAAACTCCTTATCAGATGGATGATCGGCTCACCGGTCGGCGATGATCACTTCAACCCCTAAATCATGTAATGCCCGGCGGTAGTCGTCGGGGATACGGCTGTCGGTGACCAGTTTGTTGATCTTGCCGATTTCGCAAATCATGCAGAAACTGGTGCGGCCAAACTTGCTGGCGTCTGCCACTGCAATCACTTCGCGCGCCACGTCGCACATGGCGCGGTTTAACTGGGCCTCACCGGGATTGGGCGTGGTGATGCCACTTGCCAGATCAAACCCATCGACGCCCAGAAACAGCTTGTCGAAACGGTACTGGCGGATGTGTTGTTCGGCGGACGGGCCATACAGTGACCAGGATTTACGCCGCACGCTGCCGCCAATCACCATCAGATCCACCTGCTCGTTGCTGGCTAATTCAAAGGCGATATTCAGCGCGTTAGTCATCACTACCAGTTCCTGTTTGCCCTGTAACTGCGGCACCATTTGGCTGATGGTGGAGCCGGAGTCGAGGATGATCGACTCGCCGTCGTTGACCAGCGCCGCCGCGGCGCAGGCGATGGTGTATTTCACGTCGCGGTTGATGCGGCCCTTGTCCTGCAATGGGCGGTCAAACACGAACTGCTTATTCAATTTGGCGCCGCCGTAGGCCCGCACCGCGCAACCGCTTTTTTCCAGATAACGCAGATCGTTGCGGATGGTCACGCTCGACACGTCATACTGGCCGCTGAGATCTTCCACTCGCACCGATCCCTCGCGACATAACTGGTCGATAATTAATTCCCGGCGTTTTAGCGTATTTATCATTGGCGCTTAATCCCCTAAACAGCGTTGAACCCGTCGTAAAATATCATTCGGCTGCTTTCGGTGTTTCGGCCTGAATTACAGCAAACGAAAAACCGAAAAGCAACGTTAATTTTAAAATAATTCTTTATATATCATAAGGTTAATTATGATTATTGCTTTCGATTCATCCTCAACCGAAAGGTCAGGCGAAAGCGTTGAAACCGTCAAAATCGTTGTTTTTCAGTGCCTCTTAAACCGTCACTGACGCTTATTTCTGGTGCAACCGAAAGCCGTCCGTTGGTGCTATCTCTTTTGTCTTTCACTTATTGGCCGAAATAAATAGGCGATTTATTTTCCGCAGACAGTCAGTGCGCTTTTTGTTCCAGTAAAGCCGCACCGCGCACGCCGCTGCTGTCCCCAAATACCGGCGATAAAATGGCCGCCGGTTCGCTGTTGGGGAACAGCCATGCACGCATTGCCAGCGGCAACAGCCGGTAAAGTTCCGGCATATTCGAGACACCGCCGCCAAGCACAAACGCATCGACGTCGAGCATCAGTTGCAGGCTGGCCAGCGCGCTGGCGAGAATGTCGATATACATGCCGACCAGCCGCTGAGCGAGCGGATCGCCCTGGCGGTAGCAGGCCAGCAGTTCCGGTACGCTGGTAGCCGGATGACGGAAGTGTTGGGCCAGCGCCATAAAGCCGCGCCCGGAGACGTAACGTTCGAAGCAGCCAGTCAGTCCGCAGCTACAACTGAACAGCGGCAGGTCATAGCGCTGAACCAGTTGGGCAGAAATGGGGATATGTCCCCATTCACCGGCCAGCCCGTTTTTGCCTTTATGCAGATGTTTATGCAGCACCAGCCCGCCGCCTGCGCCGGTGCCGAGGATCACGCCGAAGACGATGTCATGGCGCTGCGTCTGCTCGGTGCTGGCTTCTGAGAGCGCAAAGCAACGGCAGTCATTTTCAATCGCTACCGGGCGGTCCAGCGTATTGGCCAGGTCCTCCGCCAGGCAGTGTCCGGTGATGCAGGGCACGTTGACCGACAGCTGCTTGCGGCTGACCGGGTCCGTCACGCCCGGCAGGCCGATGCCGATACTGCCGCGGGTGTGCAGCGTCAGATCAGCCTGCGCAACCAGCGTCTTTACGCAGCTCAGAAACTGCTGGTAATCGCCGGTCGGTGTGCTGACCCGCTGACAAAACACCTGATTCAGCCGGTCGTCGTAGGCTGCCATCTCGATTTTGGTACCGCCGATATCAAATCCGTAGCGCATCGTTAATTCCCCACAATCCAAAGTCAGGCCGGATGAACGTTGACCACCGTGCCTTCACGGCGGGCGCGTTCGGCGGCGAACACCATCAGATGACTTTCCAGCGTTTCCTGCGGGCCGGAGAGGATCTGGCTGGCGTCGTTGCTGCGTACGGCATCAATGAAATGCGCCATCAGGTAGTAGTCACCGCCGCCGTGGCCGCCCATGGCGCTATTCTGCGCCGGGTCACTGCGCTCGAGATCATCGACGTCGTAGACCGTATCACTGTCATCAACAAACGAGGTGATGCGGATAAAGCGCCCGTCGCCTTCCAACTGACCGTGGCTACCGAACAGCTGGGTTTTACGGTCTTCGTGGCGGGTGAAGGCGGTCATGGTGAAGGAGGCCGTTTTGCCCCCGGCAAACTGAATATTCACTACCTGATGGTCCACCACGTTGTTGTCGCAGCGGTAGACGCAGCGGCCATAAGGCCCGGTGCGCAGGGCGTTGAGCAGGTTTTCCTGGCTCACTTGCGGCGTCAGCACCCGCAGGAATCCGGCGGTGGATTTATGCTGTTCGCCAAGGTAAATCTTTTTGGCGGAATAGGGGCAGGTGGCTTCCACGCCGCAGTCGAGGCAGCGGTCAGCGGCGCCCGCGGGCTGGTTTTCTGCGCGAAAATGGCGCAGGCCGCCGAAGGAACTGACCTGCTCGCAGGGGGTGTCCATGATGTAGCGGATCCAGTCGATATCGTGGCAGGACTTCTGCAATAACATGGAGGCGGAAAGCTGGTCATTACGCCAGTTGCCGCGCACGAAGGAGTGCGCCTGATGCCAGTACCCGACCGGCTCCAGATGCTGCATGCTGACCACGTCGCCAATCACTTTGTCGCGCAGCAGTTGTTTAAGTTTTTGCGTGTAGCGGGTGTAGCGCAGCACGTGGCCAACCGAGAAAATCACCCCGGCACGCTCGACGGCAGCGACGATGGTTTCGCATTCGCGGCTGTCAGGCGACAGCGGTTTTTCCAACAGCATGTGGTAACCCTGCGCGGCGAAGGCCAGCGCCGGTTCCAGATGCATGTTGTCCTGGGTGCAAATCAGCACCGCGTCGGCCAGTTTTCCGGCCGCGGCGGCGTCGCGCCAGTCGTGAAACACGTTTTCTGGCGCAATGTTATGCTGCGCCACAAACTGCTGGCGGTAGGTGTCACGGGGTTCCGCCACCGCCACCACCTGCATCAGTTCAGGGTGGGCGAGGGCGAAGCGGGCGTAGATCTCGCCGCGCGCACCGGCACCAGCGACCAGCACGCGGACCGGTTTACGGTCGGATACGTTTGTTGCAAATTCAGGTGACATAGATTCTCCACATTGCAAAAAGTCAGAAATTAATGATGTTGTTTTAAGTTCAGCCCTGTTTCTTTGTCGAACAGGTGCGCGCGGTGTAAATCAAAGTGCAGCCAGATCTGCTCGCCGAGCAGCGGGTCCCAGTCGTGGCGCGTGGCAACGCGGGTGATGAAGCGGTAACCGCCGATGTCGCAGTGCAGCAGCTCTTCATTACCCATACGTTCCACGGTCATGATGGTGGCCTGTACCGCGTTGTCGGCGGGGCCCGCCACGATGCGCAGATACTCCGGGCGGATACCCAAACAGACGTTGTTAAAGTTGTAGCTCAGCACCTGGTCGGTCAGTTCGGGCGTCAGGTTGAGCACCCCGTTATCACCCAGACGCAAGCTTACCGCGCCGTGGTCGCGCAGGAGGGGCAGGTCATGCAGGTTCATTGACGGGCTGCCGATGAATTCGGCGACGAATTTATTCGCCGGGTGGTGATAGAGATTGACCGGTTTATCTACCTGCATGATCTCGCCACGGTTAAGCACGCAGATGCGGTCACCCATGGTCATGGCTTCGACCTGATCGTGAGTAACGTAAATCATGGTGGCACCGACGCCTTCACGCTTGAGCTGGTTGTGCAGGTCGATGAGTTGAACGCGCATGGAGACGCGCAGTTTGGCGTCGAGATTCGACAGCGGTTCGTCGAACAGGAATACTTTCGGCTTGCGGACAATTGCCCGGCCGACCGCCACACGCTGGCACTGGCCGCCGGAGAGCTGGCCCGGCTTACGTTGCAGCAGATTGGTGATCTCCAGCTTTTCTGCCGCTTCGCGTACCCGGCGGTCAATCTCCTGTTTGCTCTCTTTGCCAATCAGGCTGAAGGCCATATTTTTGTAGACGGTCATGTGCGGGTAGAGCGCGTAGTTCTGGAACACCATGGCGATGCCGCGATCTTTGGGCATGGTGTCGTTCACGCACTGATTATGAATAATGATCTCGCCTTCGCTAACACTCTCGAGCCCCGCGATCATGCGCAGCAGGGTCGATTTGGCGCAGCCTGACGGCCCGACAAACACCATAAATTCGCCTTCGCGGATATCCAGATCGATGCCGTGCAGTGCTTTAAACCCATTTGGGTAGACCTTTTCAACGCTATGTAGCTGTATTCCAGTCATTTAGTACTCCTCTCCCCTTCATCTTTCACGTTGCAGATGCGTTGGCTGCTTTCACTCATCCGAATCACTTACTTCAGTAAGCTCATCGGGGTTCACTCACTTGCCGCCTTCCTGCATCGCGAAATCTTTTGGGGTGTTTCTGTGTATAAAATCAGGCTCAACTCTTCACGCCAGAACTGGCGATGCCCTGAATGAAATAGCGCTGAAAAAGGATGAACAGCATCAGCATCGGGATGATGGCCATCAGCGCACCGGCCATCAGCATCGGATACTCCTCACCGGCGCGGCTGGAAAGTGATGCCAGCCCGACCGGCAGGGTCAGTTTGTTGCTGCTGGTATTGACGATCAGCGGCCACATCAAGTTGTTCCAGCTCCACAGGCCGTTGATGATGATGCAGGCAACAATGCCCGGTCGGATGAGCGGCAGCATGATGCGCCAGAAGATCGTGAAGTGGTTGTAGCCGTCCATCAGCGCGGCCTCTTCCATCTCTTTGGGTACTGCCATAAAGAACTGCCGCAGCAGGAAGGTGGCGTAAATACTGAAAATCCCAGGCAGGATCAGACCGGTCAGGGTGTTGAGCAGGCCAAGTTTCTGCACCACGAGAAATTGCGGAATAAGAAATGCCTGGCCCGGTACCATCAGAATCGAAATGCACAGCACGAACACCACGTTGCGGCCGCGAAAATGCAAACGGGCAAAGCTGTAGGCCGCCATGGTGGCGATGATCATTTGCAACGTGACAGTGAAGAAGGTCGAGAGAATGGAGTTCAGGTAGAACCCGGTGAACGGGATCTCATGCAGAATGCGCCCGTAAGCGGCGAACCCTGGATGAGAGGGCAGCATCTGTAATGGGATCTGGATACTTTCGGCCTGCGTTTTCAGCGAGGTGATCAGCATCCAGATAAAGGGCACCACGGACGCGAGGCTGGCGAGCACCATAAACAGGTAGACCGCCCACTTCTGCACGTTGATCTTTTTGCGCGGCACGCTCCGCGCATCAGTGCGCGCAGGTGTGGCGTTGCGGGTTTGCGAATAGGTTGTCATCCGGGGCTCCTTACGCCACTTTCAGCCGTCTGCCGATGGCCATTTGAACGAGAGTGATCAGCATCGTGACGATAAACAGCACCACGGTGATCGCGGAGGCGTAGCCTTTCTGTTGCAGATAAAACGCGTTTTTATAGAACAGATAGGTGATGGTCATGGTGTCGCTTTCGACCATCGAGCGGTCAAACATCAGGAAGACCACGTCGAAGATTTGCAGCACTTCGATAAAGCTCATCACCGACACGAAGAACAGTGTCGGCACCATCATCGGCAGCGTCAGGCAGAAAAAGCGGCGCAGGGTGCTGATACCGTCGATGTCGGCGGCTTCGTAGATTGAGCGCGGAATACTTTGCAGACCGGCCAGCAGGATGATGATTTTCAGCGCCAGCGACGACCAGATGATGATCACCGACACGCTGATGCGCACGATGTCCGGATCCGACAGCCAACCGATCGCCGAGACGCCGAAAAAGTGCAGCAGATAGTTAATCAGCCCGAAGTCTTTGTTGAACAGCCACTGCCAGACCATGGCGACCGCAGCGGGCATGGTGACGGCGGGCAGAAACAGCAGGGTGCGAAACAGTGCTTTACCGCGGATATTCTGATTGAGACCCATGGCCAGCAGCAGCGAGAGCGTCAGGCTAACTGGCACGCAGACCACCACGTAAAACAGCGTGTTGGCGATGGCGGCGTAGAAATCGTCGTCGCTGAACAGGTCGAGGTAGTTATTAACGTTGAAAGTGCTCCAGTTCATAAACTGGTCAAGATCGGTAAAGCTGTAGAAAATGTTTTGCAAGAAAGGGATGAAATAAAACACCAGCAGCCCGATCAGCAAAGGCAGCACCATGATCCAGCCCCAGAAACGTTCGGCGCGCTCAAGACGGGTGAGGGCCTGTCTCTTATACACAT
>CAMLBO010000064.1 GCA_946478305.1 uncultured Enterobacterales bacterium | reverse complement strand
GACATGACGCCCATCGGCGCGGCGGTCAATACGCACCTGAATATTCATCTGCACAATGCGGCCATTCAGGAATTCGTGGCCTATCCGCAAAACACGCAGCGCGTCTTTCCTGATTCCGTCGCGCCAGAGGGGGGGTATTTCTACCCAATTGAGAAAGCCGGTATTGGCGTCGGCTTTGATGTCGCCGCTGCAGCAGAATTTCCCGTAGTCTATCGTCCCCATGAGTGGACACAAAGCCGCCTGCCGAACGGCGCGATCCATACCCCTTAACCCACTCAAGTTTGGCGAAACGCCAGATTATCCTGATTGAACGGGATGACGTAGGTACAGGAGTAGTCAATGTCGATGATGTCACTGAAGGCGTAAACCCGGCCGTCATGCAGCATTCCGCGGTTAAGAATGTGCATAGCGGCCACGCCTTTTTTACAACCCAGCAACTCTGCCTGGGCTTTGGTGACATTCACTGCATCGTAGTGGGTGAGGGAGTGGGAAATGCAATACCCCTTGCCGAGCACATATTGCTGGATTGAGCTTTCAATCACTTTCTGATTCAAATCGGCAAAATCATTGAACGGCATTTTGGCCTGCTCAATCTGCACCAGACGCTGGTTCACTGACCGCAGGCGGCAAAACGCCCAGATAAAATCCTCGCCGGTCAGGCCGAAGATCTGCTGCTCTTCCTGGTCAGGGCGTCGCTTATGCAGGTTCAGCATGCGAAAACTCATCTGCGCGAATTTTTTCTCAGTGATCGAGTTATAGACCAGCGGATTACGGCTAATTCCGGGATTAATGTAAATTCCCGACCCCTGCACGATATGCACCGCGCCAATATCCACCAGCTTGACCAGCGCCTTACGTACTGTAAACCGCGAGGCGGCATACTCCTGCGCCAGCTGGCGTTCCGGCGGTAACTTATGCGGACGTTGTTCTTCAGGCAGTGCGTTGCGCTGATAAATTTTGCTCAGGAGATCCTGAGCGATAAATTCACTTTTTTTCATCGCCACTTATATGAGATCGGGAAAACCGTATTGAAACATGTCGCAGACGGGTAGGGCAAATTACAGCGGTTAAGCTGTAATGTTTGTTTACACCCTTAAAGCTGTATTGACAGTTTACAGCTTTTAAGGTGTATTAGATAAAAACAGCCTATAATGTGTAAAAACCCTGTAACACACAGACTGGAAGCACATGAAAAATGTCTATCCGTTAAAAACACTCAGCCAGCTGCGGCCGATACTGATTGGTTTTCGCAAAGAGAAAGGTTTGACCCAAAAAGACGTTTCGGAAAAGCTTGGCGTTACGCAGCAGACTTATGCCCGGCTGGAGGCTAATCCATCGTCGGCAAGCCTGGAACGGCTGTTTCGGGTGTTTAATGTCTTAGGCATTGAAATAATGTTGTCGTCCGAGTTCGACCGCGCGGGCCCCCGCGTAGAGAAAATCACGGCGGATTATTTAAGTTCGCCCGCCAGAAAGGAAAAATGGTGATGATATGCGTCGTGCACAACAACGTTTAGCGATATGGATGAACGGTATTCCGGTGGGCTACTGGGAAAAAAAGAGAGGCGAAGATCGGTTACAGTATTTTCCGGAGTGGATAGCCGATGAACAGGGTAGGCCGCTGTCACTCTCATTGCCCTTTACACCCGGTAATCAGGCTCATCGCGGGGATGTTGTTCGCGATTACTTTGATAATCTGCTGCCAGACAGCGAAGGGATCCGCAGACGGCTGGCGGTGCGCTATCAGGCAGAAAGTCTCGATCCCTTCGATATGCTGACGGAACTGGGGCGGGACTGTGTGGGGGCTATTCAGTTATTGCATGAGGGTGAATATCCCGACGCATTATTCTCAATCAGGCAACGTGCGCTTTCTGAAAAGGGAGTGGCTGATATGCTGCGTAATACAGCGTCAGGGCTGCCCGGCAGACAGGGACAAGACGACGATTTACGTTTGTCCATCGCGGGTGCGCAGGAAAAAACCGCCCTGTTGTGGCACAACGAACAATGGTGCCTGCCGGAAGGGAATACGCCCACGACGCATATTTTTAAACTCCCATTGGGTTTAGTCGGAAATATGCGGGCGGATATGAGTACCTCCGTCGAAAATGAATGGATTTGTGCCCTGATCGTTGAGCAATATGGTCTTCCGGTTGCAAAGACCGGCATAGCGCAGTTTGAGGATCAGAAAGCGCTTATCGTTGCACGTTTTGACCGCCGATTGTCGACAGATAAATCGTGGTGGATCCGCCTGCCGCAGGAAGATATGTGTCAGGCCATGGGGGTTTCGCCCTTGCGTAAATATCAGTCGGATGGCGGACCGGGGATTGCGGATGTGATGGAAATACTGAGCCGTTCTGAACAGGCCGAACAGGATCGCTATCTTTTTTTCAAAACGCAGATCATTTTCTGGTTACTGGCGGCGACGGACGGTCATGCAAAGAATTTCAGTATCGCCCATCTCCCTCAAAACCGTTATCACATGACGCCGCTTTATGACATTTTGTCCGCCTGGCCGGTAATTGGAAACGGAAATGACAAAATTGCGTGGCAGAAATGTAAGCTGGCAATGGCGGTTCGGGGTAGCAGTAATTATTACCTGATTAATAAAATCCATCGGCGGCACTGGATTAAACAGGGAGAAGCCACCGGGCTCAATAAAGAGCAGGTCTGCGCGATGATAGAAGAGATCATCGCGCAGACGACCGATGTTATTGATAATGTGGCTAAGCGTCTGCCCGACTCGTTCCCAAATGAATTATCTGAAGTTATTTTTAATGGCATGAGAAAGCAGCTAGCGCGGTTGGTGAGTCAACCTTAGAACAACATTTATGCCCATAAAAAAGCCCGCCGATTTCTCAGCGGGCTCCCTATTTGTGACGGCCTAACGCTTACTTCGCATCAGGCAACGCATATGCGATCACGTAGTCACCGCGTTCTGCGGACTGACGTGCGCCACCGGCGCTGATGATGATGTACTGTTTACCGGTTTTCGGCGACACGTAAGTCATCGGGCCGGACTGGCTTCCAACTGGCAAACGGGATTTCCAGATCTCTTTACCGTTTGCGGTATCGAACGCACGCAGATAGAAATCCTGTGTACCGGCGAAGAACAGCAGGCCGGATTGCGTAGACAGGCTGGCGCCCAGCGTTGGCATACCCACTTCCATTGGCATACGCATTTTGATGCCCAGCGGGCCGGTGTCCTTCACCGTACCCACCGGCACCTGCCAAACGATTTTGCCCGTTTTCAGGTTAACCGCAGACATCGTGCCGAACGGGGGTTTCTGGCAAGGAATGCCCAGCGGAGACAGGAATCGCTCGCGGACTGCACCGAACGGCGTACCGTCCATTGGCACCATGCCCATCTCGATTCCGCTCGCCCCGGTTGGGACGTTGGCACGCGGCACCATGTAGTTCGCCAGACCCAGGCGCATATCATTCACGAACATGATGGCGTTGTTCGGGTCAACGGAGACACTGCCCCAGTTCATGCCTCCCAGAGATCCCGGGAATTGCAAGGAGCGATCCAGACCCGGAGGCGTATACACACCCTCGTGACGCATGCCTTTAAACTCGATGCGGCATAGCAGTTGATCCATTGGCGTTGCCCCCCACATATCAGACTCCTTCAGCGTCTGGTTGCCGATGTTTGGCATACCGACAGAGAAAGGCTGAGTTTTGGAGTAGCGTTCACCTGGAACATTACCCCGTGGTACTTCACGGTTTTCTACTTTTGCGACCGGCTGCCCGGTTTCGCGGTTCAGCATGAAGATCATGCCCTGTTTTGAGGTCTGCACCAGTACTGGCGTGCTGCCACCTTTGTCATTCGGCAGGTCGTACAACAGGGGCTGTGACGGCAGGTCGAAGTCCCACAGATCGTGATGAGTGGTCTGGAAGGTCCAGCGGACTTTGCCGGTTGCCGCGTCAACAGCAACCACAGAAGAACTGTATTTGTCGTCCAGTTCGGTGCGGGTACCGCCGAAGAAGTCCGGCGTTGCGTTGCCGGTTGGCATGTAGATCAGACCCAGTTTGGGATCATACGACATGGCTGACCAGACGTTCGGCGTACCGCGGGTGTAAGTCTTACCTTCCGGTGGCAGTTTGGTGATGTTCGGATTACCCGGATCCCATGCCCAAACCAGTGCACCGGTGTGTACGTCAAAGGCACGAACTACGCCCGGGGGTTCGCCGGTGGAGAAGTTATCTGCCACGCGGCCACCGACCACCACCACGTTACCCGCGACCAGCGGGGTAGAGGTTTGCTGGTAGTAGCCAGGTTTGACTTCACCCATGCCGACTTTCAGATCAACCACGCCGTTGTCACCGAAATCAGCGCAAGGCTTGCCTGTATCCGCGTTAATGGCAATCAGACGCGCATCAATGGTTGGCAGGAATAGCCGACGTTCGCAGGTGCCGCTGACGGTACCGCCGGTCGCTGCTGGTGCTTGCGGTGCATTCGACGCAGGCAAAGCAGCTTCGGAAGCTGCTGTTGAGATTGCTGGATCAGCGGCAGGCGTGGCCGCAGCCTGTGCTGTCGATACCTGTGGCGCCGCGCTGTTTTCAAAGTAACCCAGGCCACGGCAACGCTGCCAGTTAGGCGCGGTAGAGTTGGAGTCATAAGACCACAGCTTTTTACCGTCATCTACATTCAGGGCGATCACCTTACTGTAAGCGGTACAGACAAACAGCTTGTCACCGATTTGCAGCGGGGTGTTCTGATCTTCCGCGCCGGAGCCGTTGCTCTGGGGGATATCGCCGGTATGGGCAATCCATGCAACCTGAAGTTTATCCACGTTGGTTTTGTTGATCTGATCTAATGCAGCAAAACGGTCCCCAGCGGTGGTATTGCCCCAGCTTTCCCAGTTCTTCTGTTCTGCAGCTTTATCTACCGGCTTTACCGGCACCTGGTCGTTGTCAGCACTGATGATTGGCGTTGGTACAAAGGTATTGCCGAATGCTGCAATCAGTGCAACGGCCAGTACAGCAGCCAGCGAGAAGCTTGGACCTTTACGCGCCACCAAACCCGCTCGCGTTTTGAGCAGTGGGTAAGCCAGTGCGACCAGAAAAGCCAGTACGCCGAACGTGAACAGGCGGGAGAACAATGGCCAGAACGTGAAGCCAGCGTCCCAGACAGCCCAGATAATAGAGAGGACAAAGGCGGCCGCGTAGAGCCATGCGCCTGACGGTTTACCTTTGAAAATCAAAATGGCGGAAACGATGAGCGCCAGACCCATCAGCAGGAAGTAAACACTTCCTCCCAATGTGGCCAGATAGGCGCCACCGATACCCAGTGTCAGACCGATGACGAGCATCAGTGCACTCAGTAGCCAGAGCAGCCAGGCCCATTTGCTATTTGTTGTTGGCATGATTTATCTCACTGCATAGTGTTGAGAACGATTGATTAAAGGCTGGTAACACATAATGACTCCTTGTCATTAAACGAACCAAGTAGAACAATTTTGCGAAAATAGTAATGCTTATCACCAAGGTTGTGAATGTGTAACGAAGATTTTGAATTTAGGTAAATTGTTTTTTGTTGGGTTGTTATTTATACAGTGTGATTTTATTTATTGATTTTAAAGAATAAAATAAAGTTTGTTATTCAATATCAAGAATTTTACATGAATTAATATGCTTTTTTCATCTAATCAATCGTGTCAAAGGGATGAGGCTTCCCCATGCCTTTAAGAGAGAACGTTTACATTCTGCACTTATTGGTACGATTCAGGCGAACCCGAGGGGCATTGACAAGTCACCATTCAATGAATGGTTTCATCTCTCAGGTGCTCTCCTCCACCAGACGACTGGCGGGAATACCACCAGATAGACAACGCTCCGTGAGGGTTCGAAGTGTTTGATGATAAGCCTGCGGCGTGCCGCTGACTATCGGCCGCCCGAGGTGTCTGCCGGGCACGTTGTGCAGGTTTAAGCGCTGTTACTTCACCCCTCATGGACATCGACGACCTTCCTCTGCGATTTTCTTATTTAGTTACAACATACTTATATGTGGAAGGATTTCCTGTCAGTGCATCCTGCCTGTGTTGGCGCGTTGTCTTCGCTGCTAGTGCCCTGTCTGACTGCTTTGCAGGCAAAAACAGCCGCAGGGCAGGCGGGTTCTGGTTTAGCTAAAATGCGTCTAAGTAATATCGTAACGATCACTACGAAATTAGTTGACGGTGCGAGCCCAATCACGTTTTATAGCCGCATTACACCTGCCCCATTCACTTAAAAAAATATCAGGATAACGATCATGACTGAGTGCACATCGACTGACGCCCAGCCACACCCCTCTGCTTTTCAGCGCTGGTTGGGCGTACTTTCACTGGCCTGCGGCACCTTCGTGCTGATCAATACCGAATTTCTGCCCATCGGCTTATTGACGCCCATTGCCCGCTCGCTGAATGTCACCGAAGGGCAGGCCGGTCTGGCAGTGATGCTGCCTGGCATGGTGGCGGCCATATCAGCCATCCTGCTTATTCTTTTTTCGCGTCAGCTGAACCGCCGGACGCTGTTGCTGACGCTGTCCGGACTGCTGATTTTCTCCAATGCGGCCGCCATGCTGGCGCCGTCGTTTACCGTTTTGCTGATCGGACGCATTATTCTCGGTGTGGCTGTCGGTGGATTCTGGTCATTCGCCATTCCGGCTGGACGTCGTCTGGTGCCTGAAGCACAGGGCGCGCGGGCGATTTCACTTATCAGCGCCGGTGTGGCAATTGGCACGGTGGCCGGGGTGCCTGCGGGGGCCTTTATTGGGGAGTTATACGGCTGGAGGATGGCCTTTACCCTAAACACCGGGCTGGCGGTGGCTGTCTTTATATTGCAATGGGCGACGTTGCCTTCGCTACCCGCCAATCAGTCTATGAACGCACGGACACTGTTCAGCGTGGCGAAAATCCCCGGTGTGCGGTATGGCCTGATCATTGCGCTATTTATGGCTTCGGCGCACTTCTCGGCCTATACCTACCTTGAGCCCTGGTTGCGTTTTCAGGTTCGTCTGGCCCCATCTGATTTGTCGTTGTTGCTGATGGGCTACGGCGCGGCGGGCCTGATCGGTACCTTCCTGACCGAGGTCACGGTGCGTGAGTTTGGCGTTAAACGGACCTTCCTGATAAATATGCTGCTGCTCGGTGTCGCGGTATTTGCTGCTTCGCAACTCAGCGAAAGTACCGCAACCGCCTCATCGCTGGTGGTGCTGTGGGGACTGGCCTTTGGTGCGCTGCCGGTCTGCCTCAATATTTGGTTATATCAGGCAGCTCCGACGATGTTTGAAGCGGCCTCTGCATTGACGGTGTTTATCTTCCAGATTGCTTTGGCCAGCGGCGCTTTCTTCGGCGGTATTCTGGCGGACACGCGGGGCACCAGCAGCGCTTTCATGCTGGGCGGGGTTCTGGCACTTCTGGCCGTCGTGACGATTTTCCTGACGCGCCCGCAGCCCGTTGCGCGCGTGGTTCCGCTGGAGTAACAGTTCTCGGCTTGCTGCAATAAGCCGCCTCTCTTAGAATCGGTTACCATGAAAACAGATAAACTTTCCACCGGTAAAGCGCGCGGCAGACCGCGTTCTTTTGACCGTGACACTGTACTGGAACGGGCCATGCGCCTTTTCTGGTCGCAGGGCTATGAAACCACCTCGATGGCCGAGTTGTTGGCGGAAATGCAGGTCACGCCGCCGAGTATTTACAGCGCGTTTGGTGATAAAGAGGGGCTGTTTTTACAGGCGATTGAGCGCTATAACCACGGGCCCGGCAGCTATCAGCAGGAAGCCTGCAAAGAAGAGACCGCCAAAGCCGCCGTGAGCCGAATTCTGCATGAAGCGGCGCGCTCGTTTGTCGACCCGCAAACCCCACCGGGCTGTATGCTGGTGGTCTCAACGGTAAACTCATGCCCGGTCTCCTCGCCGGTGCAGAAGGCGGTGAATGCCGCACGGCATCAATCCGAATGTGCGCTGAAAGCACGTATCGAGCAGGGGATTAAAGACGGTGATGTCCCGGCCACGGCTGATGCAGCGGGGCTGGCCAGCTTTTTCGGCACGCTGTTAAACGGCATGTCGATCAAAGCGAAAGAGGGGGCGACCGAGCAGGAGATGCTGGCGATTGTCGAAAACGGCCTGCGGGTGTGGCCTGACGGGCAGGCGTGAAAGGAATAAAAAAACGGCGCACCTTATAAAGTGCGCCGTTTTTTATGGGCGTTATTTCAGTTCCGGCCAGTACTCTTTATTGGCTTCAATCAAATCATCCAGAATGGCTTTGGCGACGGACGCACTCGGCACGGTTTTCGACAGCGTGATCGCCTGCCACAGTTTCAGGTAAGATTTTTCAACCCAAGCCTCGACCACCAGTTTCTCCACAGCGACTTGCTGGCTCATCAACCCGTGCTGGAACAATGGGATCTTGCCAACGGTCAGCGGCTCCGGCCCGTGGCTGCCGACCAGGCAAGGAATTTCAACCATCGCTTCCGGATCGAAATTATTAATTGCCCCCTGGTTTGGCACAATCAGCAGCATTCTTTCCTGCGTGTTAAAGGCAATCGCGGTGGCGAGGTCAACGATGTATGACGCATGTTCATCAATTTCCAGCTCGCCTGCCGACGATTTACCGGCCTGCGTGATGGCCGCGCAAGAGCTGAATACGTGCTTCTCGCGGTGCTCCATGACTTCATTGGCGCGGGTGTGTTCCGGGTTGGCGTGTGCCACTACGTAGTCCGGATAGAGGTAATATTTTAAATAGGTGTTCGGGAAGGTGGATGGGTCCAGTGCCCATACGTCTTTGGCTTTAGCAAAGGTATCGTTCCAGCTGGCCTCTACACCCGGTTCATCCGTTGGCGGCACATAACCATGTTTTGCCACGTGTTCGCGGATTTTTGGCATTAGATCGTTGCCCTGCAAATCCTCGATCGATGTCCACCAACCAAAGTGATTAAGCCCGTAATAGCGTACGCGCATCTCTTTGCGGGATTTCAGCCCGGCGATCTGCGCCATGCGGCCTTCAATACCAATTGGCATATCGCAGATGTTAAGGATTTTAGAGTTTGGACGTAAGCGACGGGTGGCTTCGGCCACGATGGCCGCCGGGTTCGAGTAGTTGAGCATCCAGGCATTCGGCGAATATTTTTCCATAAAATCGACAATTTCCAGCACGCCGCCAATCGAGCGCATGCCGTAGGAAATCCCACCTGGACCGCAGGTTTCCTGGCCTACCACACCGTGGCGCAGCGGAATCTTTTCATCTTTTTCGCGCATCGGATATTTACCGACGCGGATGTGCGCCATGACGAAATCGACGTCGGTGAAGGCCGCTTTCGGGTCGGTGGTATAGCTGAATTCAATCTCAGGGGCCTGCTCTTTCAGGATCACCTTGCAGGCCTCGGCCACGATTTCCTGGCGCGCACCGTCGTTGTCATAAAACTTGATGGCCCGCAGGGGGAACCTCTGCTGATTAGCCAGCAACATCAATACGATACCCGGTGTAAAGGTACTGCCACCGCCTGCCACGACTACTGAAAATTTCTTCATCATACTGCCTCCGTAAGGGATGATTCTGTCGGGGTGGGGCCCCCGGCGTTGGATGGTGTAACCCGTGTTTCTTTCATCAGAGATTCAATCTTGTCGCGCACCTGAGGGACATGCAGACCGACGATGATCTGAATGCCGTTGCCGCGCCGCACGACACCGTGTGCGCCGAGGGCTTTGAAGATTTCGTCACTTTGCGTCAGCGCCGTATCACCGAGGGTGATACGCAGGCGGGTGGCGCAGTTGCTGAGATTGAGGATATTGGCCGCGCCGCCCAGCGCGCTGAGGATCCCGGCTGCCGGGCTTTGTGCTGTATCGGTGACGGTACTGTTTTTGCGCGCCAGATAGTCGGCTTTGTTGTAGAGCTTGATTTCGCTCTCTTCGCGCCCTGGTGTTTTCAGGTTAAGACGCAGGATCAGCGTGCGGAAGACCAGGAACCAGACGCCGGTAAACACCAGGCCAATCCCAATTTGCTTGAACATCATCGAGGCATGGTTGTGGTACATCGGGATCCAATTCTGCGGTAGGAACTGGTCGAGCAGGCCGCCACCCATATTGCCGACCACGCCGGCCATATACATCAGCGTTGCCATAGTGGCAGAGAGCAGGGCGTGGACCGCAAACAGCAGCGGTGAAATAAACAGGAAGGTGAATTCCAGCGGTTCAGTGATGCCCACCAGCATGGCGGTAAGGGTCGCCGGGATCAGCAGTCCTGCTACCTTGACCCGGTTTTCCGGTGCCGCCGTGGCGTAAATGGCCAGCGCGATCCCGACCGAGCCGAAGACTTTTGAGTTGCCGTGCAGCGCAAATCCGCCTTGCGGGAATAAGGTTTTCAGCGGCTCAGTGCTCTGGCTGAAGGCTTGCAGATGCTCAGCCCAGTAGACCTGAATGCCGCCTTCTACGGCCGCAGGGCCGAAAATAAACGGGCCGTAGACGAAATGATGCAAGCCGGTCGGGATCAGGATACGTTCAAGGAAGGTGTAGACCCAGACGCCAAGTGCCCCGGAGACCAGCATGAAGTGTTGCATCGATAGGATGCCCATCTGCACTTTGGGCCAGACCAGCAGCGTCACCCAGGCAAGCGGGATCATCAGCAGGAAAGCGACAATCACCACAAATGAACTACCCTGGAAAATACCTAAAAATACCGGCAGCTGTTTATCAAATAAATGATTGTGAATGGAAGTCACGACACCGGAAATAATAATCGCACCGATAATACTGGTATCGAGGGTTTTAATTCCGGCAATCATGGCCAGTCCGCTTTGCCCTCCTGGCTCTGCATTAAAGTTAACGCCGAAATAATCACCCCAGGTCATTCCCATGGCATTAATTAAATAATTCCAGGTCATAAAACTGACCAGCGCGGCCAGACAGGCGCGTCCCTGCGCATGTTTCGCAAGGCCAATCGGCAGACCGACGGCGAAAACTAATGGCATGTTGCGAAAGACTGTCCATCCGCCTTCTTCAATAATATGAACAATTTGAGCAAACAGGCTTTCAGGATTGGTGAGCGACTCACCGACAAACATCGGGTTTTGCAGCATGATGGCGATCCCCACCACCATGCCTGCGAACGGAAATAGCAGCACGGGCGTGAACATCGCACCGCCAAAGCGTTGAATTTGACTGAGCATAAATTATCCTCATATTAATTCCGGGTCAGAGTTTTTTTAATGGTCTATTTGTTGGCATCTGTTGTTTTATTTCTGATCAGAGAGTAGGAACAATAGAAAATAAGTTCGCAGAGTGATTCGTCAATTCGTGATCGCATTCATGCTTTTTATGCAGGGTAAGTGATCTACATTTGCCGCGATTTGTATACACTGAAAGAAGTCAGGATATTTTGGCCATGAAAATTCGGTGTAAAACTGAGGTTTTTCAATCGTCTGATTGCCGCTAACCGCATTACTCCGGGACTTTCCCCCTTTAAAAAGAGGTCTGCCAGTGATCTACAAAATCCTTGCCGAACGCTTACGAATTCGCATTAATTCTGCTGATTACGGCGTAGGGGATGCATTACCGAGCGAGAAAACGCTCGCCACAGAATTTGGCGTATCACGTATGACCCTGCGCAAGGCCGTGGATCTGCTGGTGGAATGGGGGCTGGTACGGCGCTGCCACGGCAGCGGAACCTATGTGGCACAAAAAGATGTACAGCATGAAACTCGCGGGCTGATGGGTTTTTCTGAATTGATGAAACAACTGGGGCGGCCGACGGTCAGTGAAGTCCTCGAATTCCGACTGATGGGCGCACCCCCTGCGATTGCCAGCCAGCTGCGCATCAAGACAGACGAACGTATCTACTACTCCCGTCGGGTACGCTCAGTGGAAGGAAAACCGCTGGTGCTGGAGGACAGCTATATGCCTTGCAGGTTGTTCGGCAACCTGTCGGTGGCTCATCTGGAAGGCTCTAAATTCACGTATATAGAAGATGAGTGCCATATCTGCATCGCCGGAAATTACGAGAGTTTCAGCCCGATCCTGGCCGACAGCACGGTGGCGGGTTTACTGCATGTGCCGGAAGGTACGCCGTTGCTGCGTCTTACTTCGCTCTCCTACAGTGACACTGGCGACTATCTGAATTACTCGGTGATGATCCGCAACGCGAACGAATACCACGTCGATTACCACTTGCAGCGCTCAAAATAATTCTTCACGGCGTGCAATTTTTTACAATCCTGTCCTCTGCGGACCTGCGCATACTTGCCCATCATCATGATTAAACACCTGAGGAATATCGTATGACGCTGTTATTGAGCCGCACCCAGCCTGAGCGGGTGAGCTGTACCGCCACGGTTTTACAGTCCGGTACCGATGAGAAAGGGCATTACTTTATCACCGCTGAAACCGTGTTTTACCCGCAGGGCGGCGGGCAGATGTCGGATGTGGGCAGCGTGATGCACAATGGTCACTCCTTTGCCGTAAAACAGGTGCTGATGATCGCGGGTGAGGCCCGTCATTATCTGGCCGATGTGACGGGTGAACTTGAGCAGGGCGCAGAAGTCCGGCTGGAAATTGATACGGCGTTTCGCCAGCGGGCATCCATTGCCCATACGGCGGGCCACCTGATTTCCCATGTAGTTGAAACCCTGATGCCTTCACTTATACCCGCCAAAGGCCATCATTTTTTGCCGGGTTCTTATGTGGAATTCAGCGGTAATAGCACCTTATCCGCTGAACAATTGCTGGAGCAGGTGAGGGAAAAGGTGCAGCAGGCCATTGATGACAATCTGCCGGTCTCGACCGGCACGCTCAGCTTTGAGGTGATTGCGCGTCTGCGCCCTGAGCTGGCGTGTGCCATTCCGCAAAATGAGGAGATCCGCACGGTGACAATTGGCGACTATCTGCCGTTTGCCTGCGGCGGCACCCATGCGGCCAGCACAGGTGCGTTGCAGGGGCTGGAACTGCGCAAAATCAAAGTAAAAGAGCGGATGAAAATCAGCTATGAAATCGCGTAAAACTGACTGATTTTACCGGGCTTTATGCAGCAGTCTGCCTGTATTACGCAGGCGGCTGACGCTGATAAGAATCGCCAGTACTGTGGCAGCGACGGCCACCCACAGGCTCAGCCGGACCGCTTGCGCTTCCTGCATAACGCTTTTGAGCGGATCGCTGGCGGACTGCACGTAGATTGAAAGAATAATGCCGACAAAAGCCGCACCCAGACACTGGCCGAACGTGCGCATGATTGCCAGCACGCCAGAGGCATAACCGCTGTTCTCACGGGAAGCGTTCGACAACATCTCACGGTTATTCGGGCTTTGGAAGCAACCAAACCCAATGCCACACAACAAACTGCGCAGGCCGATATCCCACACATTGGCATGGTCGGGGAGCTGCGCCAGCAACACCAATCCAGCCGCAAACAAACATAATCCTACCGTAGAAATGATGGCAGACGGGTAACGGTCGGCGAGCCGCCCTGCATGGGGCGCGGCCAAAATAATGCCGATGGGCCAGGGGGTAAATAGCAGCGCCGAATAAAACGCGCTGTAGCCGTACACACTCTGGAAAAGAAACGGTAACGCAATGAAGGTCATGCCCTGGCTGATAAAGGAGGCCAGTGACGTAAGCGCGGCGAGTGAAAAACGCGAAGAGGCGAACATAGTAAGCGGAAGCAAAGGCTTAGGCGCGCGGCGCTGACGCCAGACAAAGGCAACGCCTGCGACAATGGCAGTCACTCCATAAGCGATTGCCGTGTTCAAATCACTCAAAGTCTGTTGTGCTGCCCCCTCAGGTCGGGAGAAGGCACCCGCCGACATAATCAGTGCACCGAGTGCAATAGCAGACAGTATAGCTCCTGCGAAATCAAAGGGTTCACGGGAGGAAGCCGGGTCGCCGGGGATCACCCGCAGCGTCAAGATCACCGCAACAATACCGAGCGGAATATTGATGGCAAACAGCCACTGCCAGCTCATGGCCGACAATATTGTCCCGCCAATCACCGGAGAGATGGCGGTGCTGGTGGCAATCAGTAAAGCATTAAGGCCCAGTATTCGCCCAAGCACGCGGTTAGGGAACACCGAGCGCAGAATGGCAGGCCCGATACTCAGCGTGGCTGCACCGCCAATGCCCTGCAATACGCGCATGATAATCAGCATATCGAGTGACGAAGAGAGCGCGCAGCCAACCGAGGCCAGCGTAAAGACGCCAAGGCCCGTCGCAAACAGCGCCCGGAATCCTACCCGTCCGGCCAGCGCGGCAAAGATGGCCAGCGTCATGGCCGCCGACAAAAGATATCCGTTGGATACCCAGACGGCGGAACTGGCGGTGACATTCAGCGCTCGCGCTATCTGCGGCAGTGCTACGTTCACCATCGAACCGTCAAACACCGCCATGGTGGTCATCATCATGACTGCGGTCATGGCGAGACCCCGCTCGCGGCCGGGAAGCCCCTCATCGCCAGGTTGGTCGGAGAATAATTCCATCTATACGCCCTCAGTTTATGTCCGTTTGTTTTCAGTGCCGCCACTATAACCATGAGTGAGATAAGGCGGAAGGCGCAGCATTTGCATTAATTACCTGCACCAGACGCCTTCCCACATTTTGCCGGTGGAGATACAATGCGTTATGACTGAACCTGATCTGAACTTACTCATTGCACTTGATGTGCTGTTGGCCGAAGGCAGCGTAGCGGGGGCGGCGCGCCGTCTGGGGTTGAGCGCCTCGGCCATGAGCCGTACCCTCAGCCGACTGCGTGCGGTCACGGATGACCCGTTGTTGGTTCGCGCCGGGCGTCACATGGTACTGACGCCTTACGCCGAAGAGATCCGCGAACGCACACAAAATGCGGCCTTTGAGGCGCGTGCGGTGCTTCGTCCTTCGTCGACTGTCCTCAATTTAGCTACTCTTGAGCGCACATTTATCCTGCGATCTAACGACGGTTTTGTGGTGAGCTTTGGTGCCTCACTGATTGCCGCCGTCGCTGCAGTGGCTCCTAAAGTATGTCTGCGATTCGCGCCGAAGCCGGAGAAAAGTGCAAAAAGTTTGCGTGAAGGGCGGGTCGATCTTGAGGTGGGTGTTTTAGGCAACATGGGACCGGAAATTCGCCTGCAGACGCTGTTCCGTGACCGCTTCATGGGCGTTGTGCGAAAGGGGCATCCGCTGGAACAGGAAACCGCCATAACTCCCGCGATGTATGCGTCATTCGGGCATGTGGTGGTGTCGCGCCGTGAACGCCATGTGGGGCCGGTAGACGTTGCGCTGGCTGAACTGGGCCTGCAGCGCCGGATCGCCGCCGTTGTGCCCGGTTTTTCCGCTGCGGTTGCAGTGGCTCAGGCCTCCGACCTGGTGGCGCTGGTTCCCGCCTCGTTTTTGATTAACCAGCCAGTCATTGAGCGCAATGGCTCGGCCGCGACACTGTATGCCTTCACACTTCCTGTAAACACGGAGGAAATCACGCTCTCACAGATGTGGCATCCGCGTTCCGACGTCGACCCAGCGCACCGCTGGCTGCGGCAAATGGTACTGAGCGTTTGTCGTCAAAAACTAGCCGAATGAAAATGTGCAAAAAGTCCCGTACTTTTAATGCATAGGTTATGTCTTTTTCATATTTGCCAGCAGGCAGACTGTTTGAAAATATAAGACTTTAGCGGTCATAACACCTATAAGCTCCGCCTACGGAGCAGATCGTTTTGTTTTGGCTTATTTCACACAGTTTAAGGACAACCTTTTCCATGCGCACCTCTCTGAAACATGCAGTAAAAATCTCCCTGCTTTCTGTCTCCCTCGCCTCGGCGCTGATTCTCAGCGGTTGCGGGCCGAAGAAAGAAGATAACCATATCAAAGTGGGCATTAGCGCGGGCATCGACCAGCCGTTATGGGACGCGGTAAAAAAAGTCGCCAAACAGAAATACAATCTCGATGTGGAAGTGGTGACCTTCACCGATTACGTTCTGCCGAACTCGGCGTTGAGCAGCGGCGACATTGATGCCAACTCCTTCCAGCACGGACCGTATCTGGACAAACAGGTCAAAGAGCGTGGTTATAAGCTAGTGGCCGTGGGCAATACCTTTGTCTATCCGATTGCCGGCTATTCGCGCAAAATCAAATCCGTTTCTGAACTGAAAGACGGTGCGCAGGTGGCGGTGCCGAATGACCCGACTAACCTTGGTCGCTCTTTGTTGCTGTTGCAAAAACAGGGGCTGATCAAACTTAAAGATAATGTAGGCTTATTGCCGACGTCGTTGGATATCGTGGAAAACCCGAAACACCTGAAAATTGTAGAAATCGAAGCACCGCAACTGACCCGTGCTATTGATGACGACAAAATTGACCTCGCCGTGATCAACACTAATTACTCCAGCCAGGTTGGCCTGACGCCGACTAAAAATGGTCTGTTTGTCGAAGACAAAGATTCACCGTATGTGAATGTGATTGTGGCGCGGGAAGATAATAAAGACAGCCAGAAAGTGAAAGACCTGGTGAAAGCCTATCAAACGGATGAAGTGGCTGCCGCTGCCGAAAACATCTATCACGGTGATGCGGTGAAAGGCTGGTAAGGATTATAGAATCCTCAGATTTTAGGATTATATGATTATTACTGGAAAATCAGTTAATTAGTAGGCTGAAGGTGCAACGCCAAAAGCCTGCCGGAAAGCGCGGTTGAAATGGCTCTGGTCATAGAAACCGACGGAAGTGGCAATATCGGCAATGCTGCGGCCGGGTTTGTTCAGCCAGCCGCAGGCCACTTCCAGCCGTAGCCGTTTCAGCCAGGCGTAGGGGGTCATGCCTGTGCGCTGGCTGAAATACCGTAAGAACTGAAAGCGGTTTAACCCGCATATTCCCGCCAGCGTACTGAGAGAAATCTTCTCGGCGAGATGCGCGTAGCAATACTCTTCAATCTGCTGCCAGTGACTGTGTGACAGCCCACTTATTCTTTCAGCCCGTATAGCCACTTTCAGTTCGACAAACAGCGGTTCCAGCATTGCCAGATATTGCTCATCGAAGGAGTGGCCTGCGGTGACGGTTTTTTGCGTCATATGCTGATGCAGCGTGGTCAGATATTGGCTCAGTTGTGGTGCTTCAACGATGTCCGGGCGCAGCGCCAGCGTCTGGCTAACGCCTGAAAATTCTTCGGCCAGACTGTCGAGCAGCGCCGGTGTGACGCGAAAGGTGCGCAGAGAGTAGGCGCTGTTATTTTCCGGCGTACCGGTATGTATTTCTCCGGGAGGCATAATCGATATCCGTCCCGCACCCAGCACGCCATTTTGGCCGGCAAACCGCTGGCGCTGCGCGCCGTCGGCGATCAGGCCGATGTGATAATCCAGATGGAAATGCGGTTCGAAACTGAAATCGGTAAAATGGGCTTCGCCCAGCACCATGCCCGGAATATCATCCGGGCGGTAATAGCTGACGTGATCTTTTGAGCGGGCGGGCGCGGTCATGGCGGTCAGGTTTTTTTCTGTGCCAGCAGGGTTGCGAAACGCATTTTGTATCGGTTTCCGTTTTCGTCACGCTTATGCAGCTCACCTACGTCTTCGTTATATTTCACGATATTCCAGTCCGCATAATAGTGGCGCAGTTCGCCGGGCTGGAAACTGAACGGAAAGGGAATAGGGCAGGGGTAGTCAGGGCTGTCCATGGCCGCGACAATCAGGTTGTAGCCGCCATCGCGGGTGCTGGCATGCATATCAGCGATCAGGTTGGGAAGGGTGTCGCGCTGTAGAAACATCATCACTACCGTGGAGAGAATAAAATCATATTCTCCCTCAAAACGTCGGGTATTAAGGTCGGCCTCGCTGGCGGTGATGTTGTGCAGGGATTCCGCGCGGATAATGTCGTTGAGTTTGCCGATGCTCTGAGCGTTGTGATCCCACGCGGTGACTGTCGATCCTTTCAGGTTCAGATACAGCGAGTTGCGCCCGCTGCCGCAGCCCAAATCCAGTACGTTGCCAGCAGGCACGATCGTTGCTGCGTGGATAACTTCCGAATGGGTGCGGGTCAGGCCATATTTTTCGGCGTAATAGTCTTCAGCGTTGACGGGCGTGGCGGAGTGGTTGTCCATAGGGAGGCCTCATGTGTCCATTGTCAAAAAGATGCGCGCTATTATCCTCTTAAACAGGTATTTTGCATTCCACTTTTTCCGTCAACGGACAGGAAATATCTCCACATAAGAGGGCTTTTGTTGCCTCATTGCCTGCAAAGGGTGTACACCACGCTACCTACGCCGTTCTCCATTTCGCAAACGCCTCCAACTCTCTGCATACCGATTTTTTCCAATACATGGCGCGATGCGAGATGGTTCTCACGTACCAGCGCCGAAATTTCCCGCAGTTTAAGTTGCTCGAAGCCGAAGTCCAGTGAGGCGAGGGCAAACTCAGTGGCTAAACCTTTGCCCCATGTTGAGGTGGAAAAGCGGTAACCCAGATTGATATTACGGGTTTCATCCACTTTACGGCGGCTAAGACCACCAAAACCGATGATCTCTGCCGGGGCGCTACGCAGTGAGATGGCCCAGTGACCGAAACCGTGCAACGGCCACTGGCTCAGCCAGCCCGCCAGTATGGTTTGGGCGAAATCGAGATTGGGGTAGGGGCCCGCCGGATTAAACAGGTTGGTCTGCGGATCACCATAAATGGCATAGAGCGCATTCGCATCACCCGCAATCACCGGCCGCAAATACAAACGTGCTGTCTCAATAATCATAGAATTGCACTCTGAAACGAGGGATAAGGTCAGCTTAGTGGCTGAGCGTTAAGTTACCACTGCCACGTAGTAATTAATCAATGAAGGCAGCGACTTTTTTGCGGGTAGGGTTAGTTTGATTGAATGACAAACACCTGCTTACGTTGTAACAAACACCCATGATGATCTGGCGAAAAGAATGGCGCGGCTCGTCTCGCTGTGACTTGGTGCGGAGTATCTGCAGTGGCGTTGCGCGGAGCGGGCTACGTTATTTTGTCTGGCATATTGCTGGTCTGTTCAACGTCATCTGCAAAAAAATCACCCGCTTCAGGCGTTGCAGTGTCTTTCTTCATGCTGGCCGCCGGGAAGTCGTGTTTACCTCTGGCCAGCATCCATAAACTCTCACTTTCCAGAAGAGAGCAGTTCCAGACCCGCGATGGCGAACAGGGCGCACAGCCCTCCCTCGATCACCCGCCGCAAGCGGGTATAAAAGGCGACCATGGTTGCCGTCGAGAACAACACCGCGTAGCCGCCAAAAACAAGTATCCCGAGCAGAGCGCAACCGCCAATGATCGCAGGCAGAACGTCAGCCGCCGCATTTTGCCGCAGGCCCAGCGACATGATGGCGATCCACGACAATACTGCCTTGGGATTACCCACATGCATAAGGACACCCTGACGATAGAGCCCGGCATAACGGCTAGGCGGCTGGCCTGTCTGCATCTTTACCCGGTTAGAATCCGGTTGCATCGCCGATCTGCCCGTGCGAAACGCCAGATAGAGCAGGTAAACCCCGCCTAAAACCTTGATGATCACTAGTACGTCCGCGTAAGCCGCGAGCACCGCGGACATTCCCGTTGCGGCAAGCATTGCCCAGAAGAATGAGCCTGTCACAACGCCGCTAGCCAATACCAGAGCAGGGTTACGGCCATCGCGCATCGCCGTTGCCATGATAGCCATATTGCTGGGGCCGGGGCTTACCGTCGTGAGGAGATAAGTGCCGTAAACAAGCATCATCTGGCTGGTGATCATAGTAAGCCCTCGGGTTGGTGCTGCAATCTGTTATGCGGAATATAGACATAAAAATGCATACGGAATTTCGGAGTAATGGATGCAGCGGTCAGTATATCTCGTGTTACACTTTTTAATTATATAAATAGTGTCACGTGACGCTATGGAAGGAAATGACATGCGTTTGCAATCCCCCTGGGTACCTCGCCTTGCGGACATTGAGGGCAGCACGGCTGATCGCCTGGTGCTCGCGCTGGCGGACGATATTATCGAAGGGCGTTTGCAAGCCGGAGACCGGCTGCCTGCCCATCGCGATCTCGCCTGGAAACTCGGAGTCGGTCTTGGCTCGGTCACGAAAGCTTATGGCATCCTTGAAAGACGTGGTCTGACGCGAAGTGTTAAGGGGCGCGGAACCTTCGTGACGATTCTGCAGGCGCAAGGTGGCAGGGAGATTGACCTGTCATCGAACACGCCACCGCCCATGCTCAATGACCGCCTTCTGGCGCGAACGCTGGCCGTCATTGCGAAGAAGATTGATGCCGACCAGCTTAATCTTTATGCGCCGCCCACCGGGCATCCTGAACACCGGCGCATCCTTTCTCGTTGGCTTGCAACGTTAGGCGTACCAACCGATGCGTCGCGTCTTGTGCTGACAGGCAACGCCCGTCAGGCTATTGCGCTGGCGTTTAATCTGGCTTGCGGTCCGCAAGGCGTCATCCTGACTGAGCGGCTCACTTATCCCGGGGCTATCGCACTGGCCCGGCTCAACGGATATCGGATGCGCGGTGTTGATATCGATGAGGAAGGAATCATCCCCGCAGCCTTGGTCAGAGCACTTGCCAGCGAGCAGGGCCCACACAAAACGGTCTATCTTACGCCGACGCTGCACAACCCCTCCACGGCCACTATGGGAGTGGTGCGCCGAAAGGCGATTGTCGAAATATGCCGTTCTCATGGCGCGACGATCATTGAGGACGGCGTTTACCACTTTGCTGCGTCAGACCTTCCCCTGCTGGCAGCATTGGCACCGGATATCACGCTTCACGTCAACGGACTGTCGAAGTCCCTGGGGCCGGGTTTGCGTATTGGCGTGCTTTCGCTTCCGTCCGGCATGATGAAGGCGGCCGCGGATAGGGTGCGCGATATGCCGATGGAACCGGCACCGCTCTCCTGTGCACTGGTGGAGGAGTGGTTGACTAAGGGCGTGATCGCTTCAGTTCAACAGGATCTGGGACACGAAGCCCGCCGTCGGTCGAATCTGGCGGCTTCACTCCTCGGCACCTTTGGTCTCGTCACGGGGGAGGGGGCGTTCCACGTCTGGTTGCCTGCGCGGGCTGATATCGCTGCTGACCTGGTGGCAGCAGCCTCTGCCGCAGGTATCAGGGTGACGCCCCCTAAAGCCATCATGGTTGACCAGGGGGATCATTTGACGGGTATTCGCTTGTGTCTGGGTGGCCCGTCGTTTAACGAACTGACCGCGGCACTGCAAGCATTCGCTGAGCTGTTAAGACACTCCCAATACGCCGGCGTCGGTAAAGGCTATTGAGTCGACAATCGGCGTGAAGCTCCGCTGATATTTCACCGTTAACGTCTGGCGATGGGGGAGCTGTCAGGTTAAATAGCAAAACAGAGTGCATGATCGTGCCACTCGTTTGCCTTCAGAAACTGTTCCCATGTCACACTGGCTCGACTGAGTTGCCGGCTCCAAAGGAGACGCCGTGTACCCGGTAGATAATGTGCTGGCAGCAGTGTGCATTAGCTCAGGTCATGCAGTGATTTATCGAGCGGTGGAGTGAGCCTCATATCGTGAAAACGTACCACCAGCCCGCCACGTTCCGGCGTACAGCACATGACGCCAATAAGGTATTTTTGCGCATAAGGGAAGTGGGCGAGTCGCAGCAGCGGCCAGGTCTCCCCATCGACAGAGTATTGCAGCCGCAGGCTTTCACCTTTACGGGTCAGGCGTAACCCATACTCCCTTGGGTCGCCCGGAAAAATACCGGTCGCCCAGTCTGAATGGCCAAGCGTTAATACACTGCCAATCGCCGATGCGCCGTCGTTGAATTCGATGCCGGCTTTGAGCCAGTGATGCTCATCCGTCATGAACATGATTCCGGCCTGGTCATACAGTGTGGTGAAATCGGCCGTTATTTTTACCTGGAAGGTAAAGTCTTCAGTCACTTCCGTGGCAAAAATATGGCCAGAAAAACGCTCAAAACCGTACCAGGTCTTCTGCCAGAAATCGGTTTTCTCATCAGTAATGACAGACAGAGCGCCCTGTTCCTGTTGCCACTGCGCGGGTTCGTTTATCCAGTAAAATGCGTTGTCCATTATTCATCCCTCTGTGCCATTGTGTGATTCATCTTCAGTGTGTTCGATGTCAGGAAGATATTTATCTTCATTGGGTACGGGGTCAGATAATGATTTTAGCCAGCGTCTTAATTCCTGCCACGATGTCGGACGGTTGATGGGCTGCAAAGCCCAATAAAATTGCCTGGTTTGATGATTTATTCTGGCAGTAACGAGAAAGGGGCTGTGCTCCCAAACCCGATTGACGACATTTATCGATAATCTCCCGCTCGTTTATAGAGTCGGATAACCAGCAAACAAGATGAATTCCTGAATCAGAAGGTTCAACCCTGATGCTCTTTGGAATATACCGTTGTATGGCGTCAATCATCACCTTTTGGCGTTCGTAGCAGGTTTTTCTGATCCGCCGGACATGGCGCGCGTAATGCCCTTGCGCAATAAAGGTGGCGAGGGTGGCTTGTTCTAAATAAGAAGTCCGCGTATCCGCATAATATTTGGCAATTTTGAACGCCTGAATCAGTTTTTTGGGGATGACGAGGAACCCTAAACGGAATTCAGGGAACATCATTTTCGAGAAAGTACCGGCATAAATAACCCGCTGATGTTTATCTAATCCCTGAAGGGCCTGTATTGGGGGCGCTGTGTATCTAAACTCACTATTATAATCATCCTCAAATATCCACTTTTCATTCGCTGTGGCCCATTCAAGCAGAGCAATTCTTCTTGGTAAACTTAATGTTCCACAATTGTGCCGTTGCCAGAGAAGGTGAAATGATTCTCGGCTTTGTTCATTATGTTTTTCATGATTCCACCTGGGCCATCAATAACTACTGTTATTTGGAAGACCTCTTTGTTGATCCGGCTTCGAGAGGAAAACAGATGGGTAAACATCTGATCGAATATGTGAAACGGCAGGCACAGGACCGCCGGTGTGCCCGTTTATACTGGCACACTCAGGAAACGAATTTAACAGCGCAGAGACTTTATAACTGGGTCGCAGAAAAACCGGGCGTCATTGAATACCGAATGTCGGTTTAAATGGCTGCCAGTATTCATTTAAGCTGAATAAGCCTCGAGCAGAATAAATATTCAGACGCTAAATAAAGCATCGGGCGGGAACGTCGTTGGTGCTTTATTCTTTTTGTCAGCCCTGAAATATCAGGCATTCCCTACGCTATCGGCTCAGATGGAGCAGCGCATCGCGCATCGGCTGGCTGGAGATCACTATCGGGCCGGTGAAGGGCGTGTCCAAATCCACAATAACGTAAATAGCGGAGGCAATGGACAGTGCACCCAATATGATGGTTACCAACGCCAGCGCATTGCGCGGCGCTATCAATCCAAAGCTTAAAAAAATCACCATCAGCCAAAACGTCAGCATGGCGAAAAAAGGCTGCGACATGGAACTGTGGGAGACCTCAATCAGTTTCCAGCGCGCGCGGATAACCCGATCAAATTGGCTTAGGGCAACTGCCATCACCTTCTCATGATAGGCATCGTGCGGGATTAACTGGCGTGCTTCCTGTTCGGCACTGTTGAGCATCGCGCCCAGTTGGGGGTTTTCCAGGCGTTCCTGAATGTTTTCCGTTGGAACATTTTTTGGAAAGTCATCGCCGGCAGGGGCGGGTTCAGCAGACCATGTACTGGCAATGGCGGCAGCCGTGTAGCGGCGCAGATTGACGCGCGCGCCGTCGGCGTCGGCACCGTAATCACGCAAGGCAACATCGAGCTGTATCAGGTCAGCCGCGTAACCGCGAAAATCATTGGTGAGTGTATCGAAGTTAGTTTTCGCCGAAGCGGTCATTAAACCGAGCACCAACGCGGCGAAGGTAAGCAACATGCCGATGACCAACTGAACCAACTGCACCGTTTCATGCGCTTTATGTTCTTCAGGCAGTAAGGGCTTGATAACCATACCGGCCAGAGTAACGGCGAGAAGCAGAGCAAACACCAGCAGGGCTGACCCGATTTCCAACATGTTTGAAGCTCCGCAGAACAAGGTTGCCTGAAAAAATACCGCCATCCCAACATGGGGCTGCTCATGAATATATATAGCGCATATCCGGTGCATTTCCGCACAAAAATATGTTTATTACCTCTGATTTTCAGGAGGTCGACATCTGCTGGTACTAATAAGCATGACGGCCCAAAATATACCCGCAAACAATGACAGGGCGATACCCACGAGCACAGCAAGAAAAACCCCGTCTGAAGAGGACTGAAATGCGCTCATCAAACCGCCAAAAACGGCCACGCCGAGGGCCGAACCCGTTTGTCTACTGGCGTTGAGCACCCCTGCTCCTATGCCTGCCTGTTCCTGTGGCACCTTACTCATGAGTGCCGCTGTCGCGACCGGGGTAATAATGCCTGCCGCCAGACCGAGCGCCGGGAAAAATAACGCGATACGCCAGTAGGAGAGATGGTCAGCCATGCCAAACAGGCCAGCAAAACCCACGGCGTATAAAATGCAGCAAGCGAAGATCAGCCAAAGGGGGCCGAATACTTTATTCAGCTTCCCTGAAATGAAACTGCCCACCGTGACCATCACGGTTAAAGGTAAAAAAGCCATACCGGAATCAAAGGATGACCATCCACGGATCTGCTGGAAATACATACTTAACAGGAAAAATAATCCATAAAACACCCATGCAGAAATGAGCGATACTCCCACCGTGGCTGAAAAAAGGGGAAACCGGAACAGTGCCAGAGGCAACATAGGGTTTTTATGCCGCCGTTCCGTAAAAATAAAACCTGCCCATGAGAGTAGCGCGACCAGCACGCCAAAACGTATGCCGATATCCTGCCATCCCAGTTGGGGAACCTGAATAAGCACGGCCATTGAGCTACTTAGCGCGACGATCACCCAAAGCTGGCCGGTCAAATCTAACGCCCTTTTCTGTTTCATCTTATTGGGTGCACTAATGCGCCAGGTCAGAATGATTCCCAGCAACGCGACAGGTATGTTCAGCAGGAAAATACTCCGCCAGCCAAATAATTGAATGATCACCCCGCCAAACAGAGGCCCTGCGGCCATGGCCAATCCCCCGCATCCTGCCCAGAGTGCGATGGCTTTTGCACGCTGATGTGACTGAGGAAAGGTGCCATTAATTAATGACAACGAGGTGGGGACAAGCAGCGAAGCGCCTATGCCCTGGAGGATTCTGGCGAAGATTAATACTGGCAGCATTGAGGAGAGTCCGCAGAGCAGCGAGGCAATGGCGAACAGCAGCAGGCCCGTAAGATAAATATTTTTGGCCCCAAATTTATCTCCCAGCGCACCGCCGCTCAGAAGCAGGGCCGCGAAGGTTAATGTATACGCATTCACGACCCACTGCAGGCCAGAAAGGCTGGAATGCAAATTCTGGGCAATGGACGAAAGGGCAATATTCACAATACTGGTGTCGAGTATGACAATGATGTAACTCAGACTGGTGGCGAACAGTACACGTCGTTGGTGGGGAGAGAGGTTTTTCATGTCAGGGCATCACGTGGTAACGAGGATAATGGACTATACCTTTATGCTGATTAACCATGATTCGACCAAAATCGAAGTGTGCCTTTCCTTATTAACATTCCTCACTATGAGGACGGAGCATCATGAACCAATTTCAAATTTCGGTTGTGGCTCATCTTATTGCAGAACCCGTCCGGTCGGTGATGTTGATCATGTTATCTGGTGGCGAAGCTTTTTCCGCGGGTGCGCTGGCAGAAGCCGCCGGAGTGACGGCACAAACCGCGAGTTTTCACCTGACAAAATTACGTGAAGGCGGACTGGTGAGCGTTGAGTCTGTTGGCCGCTACCGTTATTTCCGGTTAGCCGGGCCGCACATTGCGCATCTGCTCGAGAGTCTGGCCTCCGTGGGGCCGGTGACTTCAACCTGGCTTACCACTCCGAGCCCGGCGGCGAAAGATTTGCGTTTTGCACGCTGTTGTTACGACCATTTGGCCGGGCAAACGGGTGTGGCTATTACGCAGGGAATGCTCAATCGTCGTTTGATTATACAAGGTGAAAATGCGCAGTACTGGCTCACTGAAGCGGGTTTCAGATGGTTTGAGGAACAAGGTATCGAACTGGCTGAAAGGAGGGGGGGAGGCAAGACAGAGGCTATCCGCGGGTGTCTCGACTGGACAGAAAGGCAGTACCATATTTCCGGCTCCCTCGGCGCGCAAATGATGCATATGTTTATTGAGAGAAAATGGATAACCCGACGACCTGACTCAAGAGCCTTAAGGGTCACCCCCCTTGGCTGGGAGGCCTTCGAAAGGTATTTCGGTATTGGCGGCCAGAAGGGAAAGTTAACCCAGG
>CAMLBO010000063.1 GCA_946478305.1 uncultured Enterobacterales bacterium | reverse complement strand
CGTCAGATGTGTATAAGAGACAGGGCCAGAACAGGATTCACTGTTTTGAGTTATCGCAGCAGCCTTGCTGCTTTTTGATGCGTTTTTTTGACGCATCGACTTTATTCTCCGAGACAGTGATTTGTTCCACCGCTATTATTGCCATGAAATTTTGCAGACGAATGTTGCCCGCCGCGTAAGCGGCTTCCTGCATAGTCACTTTTTAGTTTTAAGAACATGTGACCAGGGCAATCAGCCAATCCTGTAATATCGAGGTTGTAAAATGATCAGCGCGTTATATGTCGTGCTTGCCGCAATGTTATTAATTAAATTGTCTTTTGATGTTGTCAGATTGCGCATGCAATACCGAATTGCCACGGGTGATGGGGGTTCATATGAATTGCAAACAGCCATCCGTGTTCACGGTAATGCGGTAGAATACCTGCCAATCGGCTGTTTATTATTGATTATGATGGAAATGAACGGCGCAGAAGCCTGGATGGTCCACGCCTGCGGGCTGATGCTCATTGTTGGCCGGTTATTTCATTATTACGGCCTAAAAAATCGGGAATTTACCTGGCGTCGCAACGGTATGGCGGCCACCTATATTTCCCTATTGTTGATGGTGGTTGTGAATATTATTTATCTGCCATGGACGCAGTTTTTAAATATTCGCTGGTAGTGGCCGCTCTTGATTACCACGCTCCGTCGTTATCCTGGATAACCCTGCAGCAGCACAACAGCGGGCACATTTTACCGGTATCTGCTCTTCGCAGACTCTGTTAAAATCTGCCCTCAAAACTAGCCCCTTCAATTTTTGGTCTGACTCAGCATTATGGCTAACCACGATACTCTTTTTTCTGCACCGATAGACAAACTCGGCGACTGGACGTTTGATGAACGCGTTGCCGAAGTCTTCCCTGATATGATCCAGCGCTCCGTGCCGGGTTACTCAAACATTATTTCGATGATTGGCATGCTGGCCGAACGTTTTGTACAGCCTGACAGCCGTATCTACGACCTTGGTTGTTCCCTAGGGGCCGCCACGCTGTCCATGCGTCGCAATATTAAAGTACCGGGTTGCCAAATTATTGCTGTCGATAACTCTCCAGCCATGGTCGAGCGCTGCCGTCGCCATATCGATGCATTCCGCGCCGAGACACCGGTTAATGTTATCGAGGCTGACATTCTGGATGTCGAATTGAGCAATGCCTCTATGGTGGTGCTCAATTTTACCCTGCAATTTCTGCAACCTGACGATCGTCAACGCCTGTTGAACCAGGTCTATCAGGGGATGCGCCCCGGTGCTGCGCTGGTGCTGTCGGAAAAATTCAGTTTCGAAGATAAAGACGTGGGTGAGTTGCTCTACAACATGCATCACGATTTCAAACGTGCTAACGGGTACAGCGAACTGGAGATAAGCCAGAAGCGCAGCATGTTGGAAAATGTCATGCTGACCGACTCCGTTGAAGTGCATAAGGCACGCTTAAAGCAAGCCGGTTTCGAACACTCAGAAGTCTGGTTCCAGTGTTTCAACTTCGGATCGCTTATCGCCCTGAAAGCCGGGGAAACCAAATGATCGAATTTGGTGATTTCTATCAGCGTATTGCTAAAGGCCCGCTGAGCCCATGGCTAAATACTCTGCCTTCGCAATTGACCGCATGGCAGAAAGAGTCGCTGCACGGCAAATTCAAGATGTGGTTTAACGCCGTTGACCGTCTGCCCCTGCTGCAACCGGAAAAACTAGACCTGTTACACAGCGTCAGCGCTGGCATGCTGGAGCCCTTACCTCAGGGCCAGCGCGAAGGTGTTGAAAACCTGCTGCGCAACCTGATGCCGTGGCGCAAAGGCCCGTTCTCGCTCTACGGCGTAGAGATTGATACTGAGTGGCGCTCTGACTGGAAATGGGACCGGGTTTTGCCACACCTCTCCCCGCTGGCTGGGCGCACTATTCTGGATGTAGGCTGTGGCAGTGGATACCACATGTGGCGGATGATCGGTGCAGGCGCACATCTGGTGGTCGGTATCGATCCGATGCAACTGTTCCTCTGTCAGTTTGAAGCAGTCCGCAAACTGTTGGGTGGCGATCAACGTGCTCACTTATTACCCTTAGGCATTGAACAACTGCCTGAGCTCAACGCCTTCGATACCGTGTTTTCAATGGGCGTGTTGTACCACCGCCGTTCTCCGCTGGATCACCTCTACCAACTAAAAAATCAGTTAGTCAGTGGTGGAGAGTTGGTGCTGGAAACGCTGGTGGTGGAAGGGGACAGTCAGCAAGTGCTGGTACCGGGCGATCGCTACGCGCAAATGAGCAATATCTATTTCATCCCTTCGGCAGAAGCGTTAAAAGGCTGGTTAATCAAATGCGGATTTGTCGATGTACGCATTGCCGACGTCAGCGTAACCACGGTGGAAGAGCAACACCGCACGGACTGGATGACCAGTGAGTCACTAGCCGAATTCCTCGATCCGCAGGATCACAGCAAAACCATTGAAGGGTATCCGGCCCCCCGCCGCGCGTTGCTCATCGCCCGCAAGCCCTAACCTGGGGGAAGTGACGGGTAAGACCCAATAGAAAATGGCGGTTACGTGACCGCCATTTTCTCTCTTTTCCTATTTTCTGCCACTATCCGGGTAAACGTGAGGTATCGTCCCCCAGGTCCAGGTTCGGCGGCTGGCTTATCCAGGTGTGTTCAGTAAAAACCACCACGCTGTCGGCACGGGTTGGCGCACCGCAGGAGCGGCAGATCAGCGACTTAACTGCCACATCTAACGGTTTGGTTTTATTGACCGTAAAGCGATCGCATCCACAATTGTCGCAATAAATTTGCATATCGGGCATAAAATTTATGCATTAGGACTATGCCTATTGCAATCCTCACAAGACTGAAATTTCCTTACACTCAAGATAGCCAAACTCCGCCAAAATTGCGAGCATGCGAAGGATTAAATGCATTTCTGATGTTGTTAAACTTCAATTTTGTTTATGAAAGAAACTGTGCGTTTCTTAAAACAGATTCGGATAGCATAAAACCATAAAAAGAGCCCCGCCAAAATGACGGGGCTTGGTACTTGCGCAGGGCGGCGCAATAAGGGTCGTAAGACCCGGTTAAATCAACAGCGCGGATACCCTCTTCCCTTCAGCGCCTTCATTTTCAACGTTTGTCACGCCGTGCGTGACAACGGATCGCCAAATTCTAATGCCGTTTTCATCGCCGCAACGATATCGCCGTCCACACAGTAACGACTGAATTCATCAAAATCGGTATCAGAACTCATGGTCACGCCCGCTTTACGATAGCGCATGGTGGACGGTACCTGCCGCCCGGCCGAGCTATGTAGCTCACTCAGACCGATGTCGACAAACTTCTGCAAGTTAGTTAAACGCACACCTGCGCCAGCCATGATAATTGGACCACGGCTAAGTTCATTCAGTTCCCGTAACATCGGTAAACCTACTTCGGCATTTTGCTGCTGTCCGGAGGTAAGAATACGGGCCACACCCAATTGCGTCAGTTGCTCCAGCGCGACCTTCGGGTTAACACACATATCAAATGCCCGGTGGAATGTTACTGCCATGTCGCCGCAAAGCGCCATCACCTCCCACATCTTCGGCATATCTATATGCCCTTCCGGATCGAGCAAACCGACAACAATGCCGGGAAAACCGAGATCGCGAATACACGCCACATCGCTTTTCAATACGTCAAATTCACTTTGGGTATAGCAAAAGTCACCGCCTCTGGGACGGACAATCGGGTGAACCGGAATGGTTACTTTTTGCCTGGCCAATTTTAGCGTTCCATAACTTGGCGTAATGCCACCATCAGCCTGGCTTGCACAGAGTTCTACCCGATCTGCACCAGCCTGCTCAGCGGTCAACGCACAGTCCACGCTGTAACAACACACTTCTAACTTAGTCATGTGATCTCTCCTGATTACGGCATTATGCTACAACACTTGTTTGTAACGGGCCATGTCGCGTAGGCTTTGGCATGAGCATCCCGCCCAACTGCCTGCTTTGGAAAGTTAACTATGACACTCAATTTTGATCAATGGGTAGACCGTAGTCACAGTGACAGCGTTAAGTGGAACAAATATAAAGACCAGGACGTCATTCCCCTATGGGTGGCTGACACTGACTTTACTTCTCCGCCTCAGGTGATTACGGAGCTACAGCAACGCGTAGCCGAAGGCGTATTTGGTTATGGCTTCACGCCAGCTGAATTGATTGCACTGTTCGTACAACGTATGAAAGATCATTATCAATGGCATATTAAATCCGAATGGATTGTTACGCTGCCAGGGCTGGTGTGTGGGCTTAATATCGCCGTTCGTGCCAATACGACTCTGGACGAAACATGTGTGCTGCCCTCGCCGATCTATCCGCCGTTTATTGAGGCAGCACAATCAGAGGGCCGTCGCTTCAAAAGCATTCCAGTGAAAGAACAACAGCAACGCTGGGTGGTGGATTTCAACCACGCTGGCCCACTATTAGATGGCAACGAGAAAATGCTCATGCTTTGTAACCCTTATAATCCGGGCGGGACTGTCTATCGCCGGGAAGAGTTGTTACAGCAACATGCGTTTGCGAAAGCTAAGGATCTGGTGGTGTGTTCTGATGAAATTCACTGCGACCTGCTACTGGAACCCGGTGTACAGCATATTCCCTTTGCTTCACTGAACGAGGATGCAGAGCAGCGTTCAATCACACTGATGTCACCGTCGAAAACGTTTAATCTGGCAGGCCTCGGTGCCTCGATGGCTATCATCCCTAACGCTGCACTACGCAGAAAATTTAAAGATACAGCCAAAGGCATTGTGCCTCACGTCAATATTCTCGCCTACGTTGCCGCCACCGCAGCCTATCGCGACGGCGCTGAGTGGCTCATAGAGCAACTTGACTACCTGCGTGGCAACAGGGATTTAGTCACCCGTCGTATTAATGAAATGCCCGGTTTACGTATGCTGCCGATAGAAGGCACCTATCTCGGCTGGATAGATGCCACTGCGCTGCCGGTAGAAGACCCTTATCGTTTCTTTGTCGCCGCTGGAGTTGGTTTTACCTCAGGGGCCGACTTTGGCAACCCGCGGTTTGTGCGCATTAACCTCGGCTGTCGGCGCGCACTTCTGGAAAAGGCTCTAGACCGCATGGATATCGCGCTGTCGGGACTCGGACACTGATTTATTCCCGTTCGCTGGCGACAACGTCCCGCAGGCTGTGCGGGTGAAACTTGATGGTAACCGTACCATCCGTAATAGCCAGCGTCGGGTTAGGCAACCGTTCATGTTCACCCTTGGGTGAACTCTGCTTTAATTTAATGCCCGGTGTTACCAGAGCTTCATCTGCCAGTTGAGCCAACGCCCGGGAATAAAAACCCTCTTCTCCTCCGCTAAGTACCAGTTCAATATGTTCCCAGCCTTCATGGGGGTAGCGCTTCTCGCCTGGATAAGGCAACTCCACCAGGTCGATACTTAACGGCCCTACACTGAGTGGCGTTTCCAGCGAGAACAAACAGATTGGACGGCCATTGATCTCCGTCTCATTGAGCAAAGTGCCGCATTGCGACAACCCTTGGCGCCAGCGATCAGCGGTCGTGTTCTGATGGCAGCGCAACGAAATATGGTCCGCATGATAAGTGGCTAAATCGAGATGCAATTTCTCAGCAAAGGCAGTCAGCGCAGCGACAAAACGCGGCATATCGTTAACCAGATCGGCCAACCCGGCGACCTCTTTCATATTCAACATGGTAGCGAGTTCCTTTTTAGTCATCACCCTCGGCGGCTAATTTACACAGCCTTTCATCCTGTTGCCAGATACATGCCGAAGAATAGGGTTTCCCCCCCTCTCTTCATGCGGCAATACTGACTCAGCAAGGCTGATATGATATAAACACCTATCATTTTCGGTTCCCCTGTTAAGTGGCGAATCAGTAAACAATCACGTTCATCCCTTAATCATTCGTGTTGCAGCGCGGCGTTATACGCATCAGCTGCGCGAAAGATGGCGGTGATATCTACTAAAGGTAAATCAGTGAATATACAGGCACTTCTTTCCGATAAAGTCAGCCAGGCGATGACTGCAGCAGGTGCTCCTGCTGATAGTGAACCGCAGGTCCGTCAGTCTGCCAAGGCACAGTTTGGTGATTATCAGGCTAACGGCATAATGTCAGTGGCCAAAAAGCTGGGTATGGCGCCACGACAACTGGCTGAGAAAGTCGTTGAACTGTTAGATCTGAGCGGTATTGCTTCCAATGTGGAGATCGCCGGTCCGGGCTTTATCAATATTTTCCTCGACCGTGGCTTTGTCGCCGCTAATGCTGACAGTGCCCTGACCGCGCCTAAACTGGGCATTACACCGGTTGAGCCGCAGACAATTGTCATCGACTATTCCGCGCCTAACGTAGCGAAAGAGATGCACGTAGGGCATATCCGCTCCACCATCATTGGTGATGCCGCGGTGCGAACAAATGAATTCCTCGGTCACAAAGTGATCCGCGCCAACCACGTTGGTGACTGGGGCACACAGTTCGGGATGTTGATTGCCTATCTGGAAAAAGTACAGAACGAGAACGCCGGTGACATGAACCTGGCCGATCTCGAAGAGTTCTATCGCGCAGCGAAGAAAAACTATGACGAAGATGAAGAGTTTGCGGCACGCGCCCGGGGTTACGTCGTCAAGCTTCAGGGCGGTGATGAATATTGCAGAAAAATGTGGCGCAAGCTGGTTGACGTTACGATGGCGCAGAATCAACTGACCTATAACCGTCTGAACGTCACGCTGACTCAGGACGATATTATGGGCGAGAGCCTGTACAACGATATGCTGCCTGGCATCGTATCTGACCTGCAGGCCAAAGGTTTGGCCGTCGACAGTGAAGGCGCCGTGGTGGTTTATCTTGATGAATATAAGAATAAAGACGGCGACCCGATGGGTGTGATCATCCGTAAAAAAGACGGTGGCTATCTTTACACCACCACGGATATCGCCTGTGCAAAATACCGTTACGAAACGCTGGGAGCCGATCGCGTACTCTATTACATCGACTCACGCCAGCACCAGCACCTGATGCAGGCCTGGACTATCGCCCGCAAAGCCGGTTATGTACCTGACTCCGTCGCGCTTGAACATCACATGTTTGGCATGATGCTGGGTAAAGACGGTAAGCCTTTCAAAACCCGTGCTGGGGGTACTGTAAAACTCTCTGAATTGCTGGATGAAGCTATTGAGCGTGCACGTAAGCTCATTACGGAGAAAAACCCCGAACTGAAAGATGCTGCCGAGCTGGAGAAGTTAGTGAATGCTGTCGGTATCGGTGCTATCAAATATGCCGATCTGTCAAAAAGCCGCACCACCGATTACATCTTTGACTGGGATAATATGCTAGCTTTTGAAGGCAACACCGCGCCTTATATGCAGTATGCCTATACCCGCGTGGCTTCTATCTTCAAGCGAGCTGATATTGACGTTAACAGCCTGACGCAGCCGATGGTGATCAGCGAAGATCGCGAAGCCGCTCTGGCCACCCGTCTGTTGCAGTTCGAAGAAGTACTGACGGTCGTTGCCCGCGAAGGTACACCGCACACTATGTGTGCATACCTGTATGACGTAGCAGGTCTGTTCTCCAGCTTCTATGAACACTGTCCAATCCTGAACGCAGAAGATGAAACCAGTCGTAACAGCCGTCTTAAACTGGCTCTGTTGACGCAGCGTACGCTGAAAACAGGTCTGGATACGCTGGGTATTGAAACCGTCGAACGCATGTAATATCCCATTATCCTTCAGGCTGACCGGGTAACGTTAGCCTGAAGGATCGGATAGCCAAGACGTTGAATAAGCAAAAGGGCGCTAAGCGCCCTTTTGTGTTTTTGTCATTTGGTTACAGAGTTAATCCAGGCGACGGGCGAACTCTTTAACCCGAAAGCCCAGCAGACCCAGTACACCAAAGTAAGCCACCACCCCTACCGCGACGACGGCGAGCAGGCGCATCAGACGATAGGCCATGCCCCCCACATCCCAATCAGGCATCAGGTACATCATGCCGATGAGTGCAGCCGACATGACGACAACGGCGGTGATCAATTTAATCAGGAAGATGCGCCAGCCCGGTTGTGGCTGGAAGATATCTTGCTTACGCAACTGCCAATAAAGCAGGCCCGCGTTCAGACAGGCGGCCAGACCAATCGACAGAGACAGTCCTGCGTGTTTTAACGGCCCAATAAACGCCAAATTCATCACCTGCGTGGAGGCCAACGTGATAATTGCGATTTTGACCGGCGTTTTGATGTCCTGACGTGAGTAAAAACCGGGTGCCAGCACCTTCACCACGATAAGTCCCATCAGTCCGACCGAATAAGCCACCAAGGCGCGTTGAGTCATCATGGCGTCGAAAGCGCTGAATTTACCGTACTGGAATAGTGCCACGGTCAGCGGTTTAGCCAGAATGCCCAGGGCAACAGAGCTCGGTAATGCCAGCAAGAAGCACAGACGCAGTCCCCAGTCCATCAGACGGTTATATTCCATGTGATTACCGCTGGAAAAACTGCGCGCCAGAGACGGCAGCAGAATAGTCCCCAGAGCCACGCCTAACACGCCGGACGGAAACTCCATCAGACGGTCAGCGTAATACATCCATGACACGGAGCCGGACACCAGGAATGACGCAAAGATGGTGTTAATAATTAAAGAAATCTGGCTAACGGAAACCCCAAGGATGGCAGGACCCATCTGGCGCATCACCCGCCAGACACCGGCGTCTTTCAGGTTCAGTCGCGGCAATACCAACATGCCAATTTTTTTCAGATGCGGCAGTTGGTAACCCAGCTGCAATACGCCACCAGCAACCACAGCCCAGGCCAGCGCCATGACCGGGGGATGGAAGTAAGGGGCAGCAAACAGCGAGAAACCAATCATGCTGACGTTAAGAAAGGTTGGCGCAAAAGCCGGTATTGAAAAGCGGTTCCATGTATTAAGAATCGCCCCCACCAGTGACGCCAATGAGATCAGCAAAATATAGGGGAAAGTCACCCGCAGCAATGCGCTGGTTAGCGCGAATTTATCAGGGGAGTCAACAAAGCCCGGCGCCGTAATATAGATAACCCAGGGTGCAGCAAGCATGCCAAGCAGGGTGACCAAGGCCAGAACCAGCGTCAGCAGACCGGAAACGTAGGCAATAAAAGTGCGTGTGGCCTCTTCGCCTTTCTGGGTCTTATATTCAGCCAGAATAGGCACAAAAGCCTGAGAAAAAGCGCCCTCGGCAAAAATACGGCGCAACAGATTGGGGAGTTTGAATGCCACAAAGAAGGCATCGGTGACCATACCGGCGCCAAAAACGCGCGCCACTATCGCATCGCGGGCAAATCCTAATACACGTGAAAACATCGTCATCGAACTGACGGCGGCCAAAGATTTCAGTAGATTCATGTCATTTTTCTTAGTTGCCAGTGACTAAACAGCCACGCCTGCAGCAGCAGGCGTGGGGGCAAGAACCGGCAGGATTCTAACGTGCGCCATAGTCTACGCATACCGAATGCAATAGCTACTGGCAGTTGTTATATAATATTACCTGCCCGTCATCAGGCGCTTATTGCACTGTTTTTCAGCATAGTCTCAATGATGCGCTGGGCATAAATCCCCTGTTCACCGCTGGTTTGCGGAGCAGTCTGGTTAGCGATGCTGTCAATAAAATGCTTAATCGCGCCTTCGAAACCGCGCTGGCCGAGCGTAGTCTGCCAACTGGCCACCGGCAGTTGACTGACAATATCCTTTTTCTCCTCCTGCCACTGTTTCATATCACTGATTTGGTAAACCGCGCCCTGCGTGACCGCCTGAACGATTTCCCGCGAACTGCCGGCCTGACGGTGCATCGAGGTAGTGACGATGCTGCCTTTACAGTTGAAGTGATGCTCAGCGTAGATCAGCTGCTGCAGATCGTTGACCCTAAGTTGGCCACTGAGTAATTCGGCCTGCCCACCGGCCAGCCACAGCGCGGTGTCTACCACATGCAGATAATCGTCCAGCAGCGTGAAACGCAGATCGTTTGGGCCAACGCTATCAGAACGGTGCTTATCCATGCGCAACGAGGCCGCAGACTGCTGGGCGAGTTGCTGTTGTAACTGGGCATAACGTGGTGCAAAACGTCGGTTAAAACCAACCATCAGGGCTTTGCCAGCCTTGTGTGCCAGTTCAATCAAGCGTTCTGCCTGAGTCAGCTCTGCAGCCAGCGGTTTGTCGACATAGACGTGAACGCCCTGCTGTAGTAATTGACTGACCACCTCAAAGTGAGACGCGGTACTGCTGTGAACAAATACCGCATCACACTGCCCCGCCAGTTCATCCAGACGTGAGAAACAGCGCATACGGTAACTGTCGCAAACCGGTTGGGCCTTTTGCTGGTTGGGAGAAAATCCGCCCACCAGCGTCCAGTTTTCTTCATGGCTGAGCACAGGAAGATAGGCTTTTTGCGCAATACCGCCGAGCCCAACAATGCCGATTCGTAGTTTAGTCATCTCTTTTCCTTAGTCCGCCAGCCTTTCGAGCAGGTGATCGAGCCGCTGCTTCAGCTCAGCCACTTCGGTTTCAAGTTCAGCAACACGCTTTTCAAGATCGGTTGTGCCCATTGCTGGCACACCAAACAGGGTGTCTTCAGCCTCTGTCGCAACATTGCTGACTTCCCCGCTGAACAGATGCATGAAACGGCTCTCACGCTTACCCGGCTCACGTGCCAGACGTACGCAGAAAGGGCCATCTTCACGATTCGCCAGTTCAGTGAGTGTTTGTTCCACTTCACCGACGTCCGCAAAATCATGCAAACGGTTGGTACGGGTACGCAGCTCGCCAGGGGTTTGTGCCCCCCGCAGCAGCAGGGTGGTAACGACGGCGACTTCCTGTGGAGAGAACTTCAGATTACCGAATTCAGAGTTACAAAAACGGTGCTCATATTTCATGGTCCGGCTGCCGCTCAGAGTACGGATGATGTGTTTACGCAGCAGTAAATCCAGCGTCTGCTGCACCTCACTTTCGCTCAGTTCCATTACCGGTTCGCGGTTAGTTTTTTGATTACAGGCGGTAGTGAGACCATTGAGCGTCATGGGGTATTGCTCTGGGGTGGTGAGTTGTTTCTCCAGCAAACAACCGACCACGCGGGCTTCTTTGGCACTCAGTTCGTGTTTCATACGGTTTCCTTAACGAGAAGCGGTCCATTCCTGATATGTCAGGGCGGTCAAAATATGGTCTTGCCACTTACCGTCGATCAATAAGTAATCTTTGGCATAACCTTCCCGTTCAAAACCAAGACGGGCGAGTAAATCCCCACTGCGCTGATTGTGCGGCATATAGTTCGCCATTATGCGGTGCATTTTCTGCTGGCGTTGCATATAGCGGATGAGCGACTGCAGCGCCTCAAACATCAGGCCCTGTCCTTGCCATTTTTCACCCAGTGAATAACCGAGAAAGCACGCATGGAAAGATCCCCGCAGCACGTTGCTGAAATTAGCGACGCCCTGTACATGATTTTCATCCGGGTCGAGCAGAATAAAATAATAGGCATTACCCTGTTTTTGCATCTCGGTGATAAGCCCCAAACGGGCCTGCCAACCGGATGGGTAGCAGTGACTTTCGTCTCTTACCGGTTCCCAGGGTTTCAGAAAAGTGCGGTTCTCAACATAGTAATCCGCCATGCGGTGCGCATCCCGCTCATGGACTAATCGCAGAACCATCCGGTCAGTGGTAAGCCGCACTCTCGGTGTGGCAGATTTATAGCCAAACATCCCTTTCCTCCAGAGTCCGCATGGGTCGATAAGAAGTATTGATAGGAGTCCAACGTTCGGGCTTGTCTGGCCAGCGTCAGATGCTCAATTCTGCCAGTGTCCGCGCAGCTTGACGATAAAAAAATATTATCTATAGCGCCCTATCCTATTGTTCGTTTCAGGTTCAGAATTATAACGCTACAATTTCTCCTATCAGCACCCGTTGGATCAGGTGCAGACAACCCTTCAGGTGAAGCATGTCATTGGTCTCGCAAGCTCGGAGCTTGGGTAAATATTTCCTGCTGTTAGATAATGCGCTGGTTATTTTAGGCTTTTTTATGGTGTTTCCCCTGATCTCGATCCACTTCGTTGACCAACTTGGTTGGGCGGCGATGGCCGTCGGATTGGCCCTTGGTGTCCGGCAGTTAACCCAACAGGGATTGGGCATTTTTGGCGGAGCCATTGCTGACCGCTTTGGGGCAAAACCGATGATTGTCACCGGCATGCTGCTTCGTGCGGCGGGTTTTGCCGCCATGGCGATGGCCGATGCGCCGTGGATCCTCGTAGCTTCCTGCGTTTTATCCGGCCTCGGTGGAACACTGTTTGATCCTCCGCGCACCGCGCTGGTAATTAAACTCACCCGCCCACATGAACGTAGCCGCTTTTATTCATTACTAATGATGCAAGACAGTGCTGGCGCAGTTATTGGCGCGCTGGTCGGCAGCTGGTTACTCCAATATGACTTCCACTACGTCTGCTGGGCTGGTGCGGCTATTTTTGTGCTGGCCGCAGCCTGCAACGCCTGGTTGCTGCCGGCTTATCGCATCTCCACCGTTCGCGCCCCGATGCGTGAAGGGATGATGCGCGTATTGCGTGACCGCCGCTTTGTCAGCTACGTGCTGACGCTTACCGGTTACTACATGCTGACCGTGCAGGTTATGCTGATGTTGCCTATTGCCGTCAATGACATCGCAGGCAGCCCAACGGCGGTGAAATGGATGTATGCCATCGAAGCTGCCTTGTCGCTGACGTTGCTCTATCCGATTGCACGCTGGAGCGAAAAACGCTTTCGTCTGGAGCAGCGCCTGATGTTCGGATTGCTCATTATGACGCTCAGCCTGCTTCCAGTGGGATTGGTGACCTCCATTAATCCATTGTTATTACTGATCGGATTTTTCTATATAGGCTCGATTATTGCGGAGCCAGCCCGGGAGACGCTCGGCGCATCGCTGGCTGATGCTCGGGCCCGCGGCAGTTATATGGGCTTCAGCCGTCTCGGGCTGGCGCTGGGAGGAGCCATTGGTTATACCGGCGGCGGCTGGATGTACGATACCGGGCGCGCGCTTGAACTGCCTCAACTGCCCTGGTTTTTACTCGGTATTGTCGGGCTGATCACACTGACGGGGCTTTACTGGCAATTCAATCTCCGTCGCATCGAACCCGCGATGCTCAGCGGTAATTAATACTGCCTCTCCGCCGCCGCCTCAGGGTGGCGGTTTGATCTCACTCCATTCTTTACCCATACTTCATAATGCGTCGTAACCCGGCGGGCCTTTTCATCCACCCACAGGCCTGCCATGGATAAAGGAGCATTGCATTATGAAACTTTACATCTACGAACATTGTCCCTTCTGCGTCAAAGCCCGCATGATTTTCGGTCTAAAAAACATCCCAGTTGAAATCAAGGCCCTGCCAAACGACGATGAAAAGACCCCCATTTCAATGGTCGGCAAAAAAATGGTGCCCATTCTGCAAAAAAAAGATGGCAGCTTTATGCCTGAAAGCATGGATATCGTGCACTACATCGATAAAAGTGATGGTAAGCCCCTGCTGACCGGTGGAACCAATCCCGCCATTGCTGCTTGGCTGCGTCAGGTGTCTGAATACACTTCTAAATTACTGCTTCCGCGTTTTGCTCTGGCCCCCCTTGAAGAGTTCGCCACCCCGGCGGCCCGCAAATATTTCACTGATAAAAAACAGGCCCAGATAGGTGACTTTAAGGAGCATCTGCAGCACTCCGAGGGATTAGCCAAAAAAATCAGCAACGACCTGCGAGCGCTGGATAAATTGATTGTTGAGCCCAATGCCGTGAATGGCGAGCTGTCCGAGGATGACTTCAGCCTGTGGCCGCTGTTACGCTCACTATCGATTGTTAAAGGGGTCGAGCTGCCCTCACGCGTACAGGCCTACCGCGATAATATGGCAAAACAAACCCAGGTTAACCTGCTGACCAGTATGGCCAGTTGAACCCTTTTAGCCGGAGCAAGGCTCCGGCCATTCCCCTTCCGGGCATTTTTTGCCTTTTAATCTCTTCCTCAAGCACTTAGGCTATTCGGCGTTGTCTGATTGGCATGTTGTTGTTAACAGACCATGCTGTATCAATTGCTGTTAATACCTAAAATATGATGGGTATTGCCGCGTTACGTCGCAGAGGAAATAATGAGAAAGCTATTTTTAGGGGCCGCGGCCCTGATGTTCGCTGGCCTGCTTGCCGGGTGTAACCAGCTCACGCAATACACCCTGAGTGAGCAGCAGGTAAACGATTATTTACATCAGCATAATGATTTTCAAAAACAACTCGGCGTGCCCGGCCTGGTTGATGCCAAAATTACCCTGACCAACCTTAACAGCCAGATTGGCCGCGCTGAACCTGGCAAGGTCACCCTGACCGGTAATGCCAGCGTGGATATCACCTCGCTGTTCGGACAGCAAAAAGCCGATATGACCCTGACGCTAAAAGCGCAGCCCTCTTTTGATAAAGAGAAAGGGGCGATTTTCCTGAAAGATATGGAAGTGGTGGATTACACCATCCAGCCTGAAAAAATGGACTCGGTGATGAAAGGATTGATGCCGTACCTTAACCAGTCGCTGAAGTCTTACTTCGACCAGAAACCGGCCTATGTGCTTAATGCTGATCACAGCAAAGGTGAAGCGATGGCGAAGAAACTGGCTAAAGGCCTGGAAGTCAAACCGGGCCAACTGGTGATTCCGTTCACCGATTAAATTTATTCCAGCGCATTGAAAAAGCCCGGCATGAGATTTCATGACCGGGCTTTTTATGGGTTACTAATACGCTTTCTGACTCACAAAGTCTTACTGTTCGTCTTCTTCGTCGTCATCAAGTTCCTGTGGTGCGGCCTCTTCCAGCTCATCCCGCATCACCTGCAAAGCTTCACGGCTGATTTCAGCCAGCGTGCGGTAAAAACCACTGGTCGCATGTGCTTCAACTTTACCTAAGAACTTACCGCACCATGGGAATAGAAACTCATCGAACAGCGTAATTTGCGCAGCCACTTCATCTTCCGTCGACTGATCCTCCAGCCATGACGCTGCCAACAGCATAGATCCGAAATGGTCAGCGGGCGTTTCACCCAGCGGCATACCGCGCTGTTGCAGGAACGTGCGGACGTCCAGTTCACTGGCCCCTTCAACGTAGTCACTGCGATAAGGGGAGACCGCGCATTCAGCACCGACAAACAGCGCGTTAAATTCTGCGGCCAGGGCCTGTGGATCGGCACTTTGCTGCAAGCGCTTGAGTAAAGCATCTTGCTCCAGTGGCCAATGTTCCAGCAATTTCCCCTGCTGAATCAGGCCAAACAGTGGCTCCAGCAACGGATCCTGCGGCTGGCGGTAAAACAATGTGCCGAGTACTCGGCAAACTACGGAAAATTCATTCATGTCGGCAACCTGCTAAGCCAGAGGGATTGAGAAATTCAAACGGCCGTGACAATGTCACAGTTCGCTTAATTCAGCAATGGGCGCGCGGCCACGCATGACCAGAAAATCCAGAAAGCGGCGCGGACTGACGTTGAGGATTCGTTCATCAGGGAAGCCAACTTCACGCAGAATTCGTTCACAATGTTCAAATCCGCCCAGCGAATAAGCGATATGCGAGTCAGAACCTAATGCCAGCCATCCACCCGCCTCTTTAACGGCCTGTACGATAGCGCGGCAATTCGGCTCACTGCCTTTACGTGAATGGGTAAACGACGAGTTATTCAGCTCCAGTGCTACGTTATATTTTGCGGCGGCGGCGGCGACCGCTGGGATATCAATCGGATAACGCGGATTACCAGGATGACTGATGATATGCACATCTCCACCGGCCATAGCCGCGATCATCGCCGCCGTGTGGGTCTCTTTATCGGCAGGTGGCATCACGGGTTCATGGAACCCGGCAATAATCACGTCGATGGCCGTCAACATCGGGCCAGTGCAGTCGATCTCACCCTGGATATTTTTAATGTTCGACTCAATACCACGCAGAATACCGACGCCATCAACCAGGCGTGGCCAGACATGCATATTCATAAAATGCCAATAATGTGGCGCGTCGGCCATCTCCGGGCCATGGTCAGTGATAGCAAACAGTTTAATGCCCTTGGTTTGCGCTTCTTCGATATAGTCATGCAACGTGCTGTAGGCATGGGTACTGGCGACAGTGTGCATGTGTAAATCAACCGGATACGACATGGTAGCTCCCTGAAGTTAGCAGCCACAGCATCAATGTTCGCTGTGGCTGAATTAATTTTAGCAGAATCTTACTGACTAACGGGCCGCTGACAGGCGCCTAATAGCCACGCGTCAAATCCACCAACCCTGTAGGTGCACGTCCCTCTTCGATTGCCCGAATATTGGCGGCGATGTTATCCATCGCCTGTTCAGGCAGGGTATTGGCACCAATATGCGGAGTCATGCTAACACGTGGATGTGACCAAAAAGGGTGCATGCCCGGCAGTGGCTCTTCGATAAAAACATCCAGTGTGGCGGCAGCGATCTGCCCGCTGTCGAGCGCGCGCAGTAAATCCCCTTCGACCAGATGCGCCCCGCGCGCCAGATTTATCAGGTATGCGTGCTCTCTGAGATGAGCGAACAGATTGGTATTCAAAATACCTGCAGTTTGCGGCGTGTTAGGCAGCAAGTTGATCAACAACTTACAACCGCTGGCGAAATCGTAAAGTTGCTCCTCGCCAAAAAAGCTTTTAACCCCAGGAATATCTTTAAGACTGCGACTCCAGCTACGAACCTGGAAATTCATGTCGATGAGTTTTTCTGCCACACAGCTGCCCAGAACGCCTGCGCCCAAAATACCGACTGTGAAATCACCGTGTTGATGCGGTGTCAGCGGACGCCACTGTTTTTGTTGCTGGAGCAACTGATACTCATCCATGCGGCGAAAATAGCGCAGTACCGTCGCCAGTGCATATTCCTGCATTTGCAGGGACATGCCGGTATCTTCCAGGCGCAGCAAGGGCACGCCTGCTGGCAGAGTGCCAGGATGTCGCTGCTCTTGGGTAATTATCGCGTCAACGCCCGCGCCAAGGGCAAAGATACCTTTAAGTGAGGTGCGCGACGCCAGCATCTCCTGAGGGGGTTGCCACACCAGCGCATAATCGGCAGGTTGCATGTCATCCCGCTGCCATGCCCGAACCTGCGCCTGCGGGAGCCTTTTACTTATTCCGTCAATCCATTGCTTCGAATCAAATGTAGGGTGGTAAAAAATTATGTTCATCATGGTTTGCCTCCTAAGCACTGATAGATTTCCTCGAATATCATCAGGATGCAACCCAAAGATGAAAAAAAGAACAGGCCCCGTAAACGGAGCCTGTCAATTAACAACGGATAGGTAAAATGGAGACTGGGTTAGGCCGGGATGCGTTGGATCAGGCGACGCAGCAGCGGAATGAGTACCACCAGTACCACACCGGTTACCACCGCCCCCCAACCCAGCGCGCTGAATACCGAACTGTAGCCAGGGTTGGTCAATACCGGTGTACTGCCCGCATTTTCCGGCATCAGACCAGAAATATAGCTCGCAAGCACCGATGCCACCCCGGTCACCATCATCCAGCAGCCCATCATGACGCCCTGATAGCGGGCCGGAGCCAGCTTGCCGATCATCGCATAGCCGATAGGAGAGATAAGCAGTTCACCAATGCTTTGCAGAATATAGCTGATAGCAATCCATTTGAACGCCACCAGACCATTCCCCCCTGCCAGACTAATGCCCCACGGCAGCACCAACATCCCCAGCCCCATACAGAACAGGGAGGCTGAGAATTGCATAGGGATATCCAGTTTCCAGCCACGCTGACGCAGACTCTTGAACCACAACGCCATCAGGGGGCCGCCGACAACAATCACCACAGTATTGATGTTTTGCACCCATTGCGGCGCAACGCGGATCCCATAAACATTCAGGTCGATGTTGTGTTCGGAAAACAGCATCAGTCCCATCGGCGCCAACTGATAGAGCGTCCAGAACACCAGCGAACCGAGCGCAAGAATCAGATAGGCTTTCATCCGGCGACGTTCGTCACGTTCACGATGACGGAAAGTCAGCAGCGCCATGGCGGCGAAAATTACCAGGCCCAGCAAAACAACAAAGTAGCTGCTAAATTCTGCATGAGTCAGCATCAGGCGAATAATGGGTACCAGAACCACCAGCACAGCAATACCGATAGCACCGCGGCGCATGAACTGGCTACGGCTGACCTCTCTGAGCGGGGTGCTAATATCGGCCAGAATACGCCAGCGGGTGAACGTCACAATAATAGCCAGCACGTTGCCGAGCGTAGCAAACAGGAACAAGGCTTTATAGTTTTCACTCAGCTGGAAATAACCCGCAACGGCGAAACCGATAAAGAAGCCCAGATTCATCCCGGCATAGTTCCACAGGAATGCCGATTCGCGGCGGTCATCATCCGGCGCAAAACGCTGAGTCAGCATCATATTCAGGCAGGTCACATTCAGACCGCTGCCGGTGAGGAACATCGCCAGCCCCCAGTACAGACCGAGAACCCCTTCCATGGCGATAAGGCCACAACCAAGTACCTGTAATACCATGCCAAGAACAAACAAATTCCGATTACTGAGGTAACGCCCCCCCAGATAGCCACCGAACATATGCAGGCCATAGTTGAAGGCGCCGAACACCCCCATGATGGCGTTGGCGTTAGCTTCGCTGAATCCCAGACGCTTAGTTGCGTACAACACCAGCGTGGAATACAGCACAGCAAAACCCAGCGTTGAAAAAGTCTGAATAAAAAATAGTGCGCCGGAACCCGGCGGAATAACTGACCGGTGACCGTGGTGCGGCGATGCCGCGTTCTGTGATTGACTCAAGTGTGACCCCGTCTTGCCATAATGTGAATAAATCAAATACTGTCTGCTCTAACCCTCTTTTTATGTGGTTTTTTTATGAGGCAAACTGATGAAGGGCATTGTTATACCCCCGCAAGTCCACTTTTTCACAACATATTTTGCTATTTGCTGCGCTTGTTAACTGTTTGCGGGATAATTGTGCTTTTATGCATTTTTACTAATTATTTATTCAGAATCATTAGTAATATTAATAACCGGTAACGCTTTTACTTATTGGTTGAGTAACGCTTCGTTTTTTGCTCTGTAAATCAGCAAATTGCTTTAAGTTTGACTAATCAGATTGGATCCTGAAAAAGAGTGTTGACGCTGAGTCCGCTTTTCCCTACATTAGCGCCGGTCAGCAGCGCTACGGCGTTGTACGACTTACGGTGAGGTGTCTGAGTGGCTGAAGGAGCACGCCTGGAAAGTGTGTATACGCTAACGCGTATCGAGGGTTCGAACCCCTCCCTCACCGCCATATAAATGACAAAGGGTTCTGATGAAAATCAGAACCCTTTGTCATTTATACCGTTGACGACAGCCTGGTGAGAATTCTTCAGTTCGACAATCTGGCAGGATAGCCAGTTTGCACAGCCGCAGGTCCAGAGCCATAGATGGCCCGAGTGCCCCCTGATCACTGCATCAAAAAACAACACTATTCTCGTTTTTAATTAAGATTGCCCACGTCTTAACCAGCCAAACCCAATACGTTAAATTCTTCTTGACCCATCAGGCTGCTCTCCCTATAGTAGCGCCCCGTTGCACCGCACAGCGATGTAACGCCTACGGTGAGGTGTCTGAGTGGCTGAAGGAGCACGCCTGGAAAGTGTGTATACGCTAACGCGTATCGAGGGTTCGAACCCCTCTCTCACCGCCATATAAATGACAAAGGGTCCTGATGAAAATCAGGACCCTTTGTCATTTATAACGCAGGCTGATTGCCAGATCTTTCTCGCCAAAATCCCTCCTGCCGCCATTCTCATTGATTTATATCTACAACGTCCCGGCTAAAAAGGCGTATGGTCACGCAATAACCCGTGACGGGTCAGTTCTACCCGCCTTGTTTCATGAACGTTGTCAGGTGATCCACGTCGTTATGAATACCTCAGCAAATCGTCCCCTTCGTCTCTTCAGTGCACTGATCGATGCCTGTATCAATGAAAAATATACCGTCCACCGCCTGCTAAAAGATGCGATTGCCGGTGTTACCGTGGGGATTATTGCCATCCCTCTGGCCATGGCTCTCGCTATTGGCAGTGGGGTTCCTCCGCAATACGGCCTTTATACCGCCGCAGTCGCCGGGATTATTATTGCCGTCTGCGGTGGTTCACGTTTTAGCGTCTCCGGTCCTACAGCCGCTTTCGTCGTTATTCTGTATCCGGTTTCGCAACAGTACGGGATCTCCGGTTTACTGTTGGCAACGTTGATGTCTGGACTAATGCTGGTACTGATGGGGCTCGCGCGCTTTGGCAGGCTGATTGAGTACATTCCACTGCCGGTCACGCTGGGCTTCACTTCAGGCATAGGTATCACCATCGCCACCATGCAGATTAAAGATTTCTTCGGCCTGAGCATTTCTGCGATGCCGGAACATTACATCGGTAAAGTCATGGCGCTGGTAGAGGCGATGCCAACGCTGGATGTCGGCGACGCACTGATTGGCATCGTGACATTGGGAGTCCTGATTATCTGGCCGAAATTTGGCCTGAAGATACCGGGCCATTTACCGGCGTTGCTGGCCGGCTGTGCTGTCATGGCGCTGTTTATGCAAGCAGGTCATCCGGCAGCCACGATAGGTTCTCGCTTTCATTATCTGCTGCCAGATGGTTCTCAGGGCAGCGGCATTCCGGCTATTTTGCCGCAGTTTACCCTGCCCTGGACACAGAGTGGCGGCCACGGTCTTAGTTTGGATCTGATTCAGGCGCTGCTGCCTGCCGCGTTCTCCATGGCAATACTTGGCGCCATCGAGTCCCTGCTTTGCGCCGTCGTACTGGACGGTATGACGGGTAAAAAGCACCATTCCAACAATGAGCTGATCGGTCAGGGTATTGGCAATATCATTACTCCGTTCTTCGGCGGGATCACCGCCACGGCGGCGATAGCCCGCTCTGCGGCCAACGTGCGTGCTGGAGCGACCTCGCCGGTCTCCGCCATTATTCACTCCCTGCTGGTTATTTTGGCGCTGCTGGTGCTGGCTCCGTGGCTCTCATGGTTACCGCTGGCGGCGATGGCGGCGCTGCTGCTGATGGTGGCGTGGAATATGAGTGAAGCGCACAAAGTCATTCACCTTCTGCGCCGCGCGCCGAAGGATGACATTCTCGTCATGTTGACCTGCATGAGTCTCACCGTGCTGTTCGATATGGTGATTGCCATTACGGCCGGGATTGTCATGGCCTCACTGCTGTTTATGCGTCGTATTGCCAAGATGACACGTCTGACTGAGGTGCCAGGAGAATATAGCGCTGATGAGTGCGTTCTGCGCATCAGTGGCCCGCTGTTCTTCCCTGCTGCTGAGCGTATTTTCACGCAGTTACTCGTTCGCAGTGGTAATGCAAAACGCATCATTCTGATCTGGGACCGCGTTGCATTACTGGATGCGGGGGGGCTCAGCGCGCTGCAAAGTTACGTTGATGGATTGCCGCAGGGGGTTGAACTGGTGATCACTGATATCCCTTTCCAACCGCTGAAAACGCTGGCCCGTGGCGGCGTTAAGCCTATTGCAGGCCGGCTCAGCTTTTACAGTTCTCTCGGCGAAGCGCTGATGGATCCTCAGCCACGCTGAGACGTCCGTTGAAACGAAAAAGGCGACCTTTACGGGTCGCCTTTCTGCTTTTCAGCCCTTATAAACGTGCTGAAACTTTGGCTTATTTACTGGTATCAAGCGCCGGGAAGCTTTTGACCAGATCATCAATGGCTTTCATCTGTACCAGGAAAGGTTCCAGTTTAGCCAGCGGCAGTGCGGAAGGACCGTCGCACTTCGCGTGTTCTGGATCTTCGTGGGCTTCGATGAACAGACCAGCAATACCCACGGCCATACCTGCCCGCGCCAATTCTGCCACCTGTGCGCGACGTCCACCGGAAGCAGCACCGAACGGGTCGCGGGTTTGCAGGGCATGAGTCACATCGAAAATCACCGGATGACCACCCGTGGCGTTAATCATCACGTTGATGCCCAGCATGTCCACTACCAGGTTGTCATAACCAAAGTTGCTGCCGCGATCGCAAAGAATGACCTGGTCGTTGCCGCCCTCTTTAAATTTATCCACGATGTTGCCCATCTGGCCCGGGCTCACGAACTGAGGTTTTTTCACATTAATGACTGCGCCGGTTTTTGCCATCGCTTCAACCAGGTCGGTCTGGCGGGCCAGAAACGCAGGTAATTGGATCACATCGACCACTTCTGAAACAGGCTGTGCCTGCCAGGATTCGTGCACGTCGGTGATGATTTTCACGCCGAAAGTCTTTTTCAGCTCCTGGAAAATCTTCATGCCTTCGTCAAGACCTGGCCCACGGTAAGAGTGGATAGACGAGCGGTTGGCTTTGTCAAAAGACGCTTTAAACACATAAGGAATGCCCAGTTTTTGCGTCACGGTCACGTAATGCTCGCAGACACGCATTGCCATATCGCGTGATTCCAGCACATTCATCCCACCGAACAGTACAAACGGCAGATCGTTCGCGACGTTGATATCCTTAATGCTAACCACTTTCTGTTTCATTCTTTGGCCTTATTCATAGTCAATCAGGTACGGTAATACAGGTAATTCACTGTATTTAAACGTTAATCAGATCAAGAGGTTCTAAAAAATCTTCGTGAATTGTAGCTCAGTGCAGCGTGACTTGCTTGTGTTCAATCGCGTGGATCTGCATTTTGATCACTTCGGAAATCGGATCTTCTGGACACTGCTCAACAAAATAATTTAAATCAGAAATCGCGATGTGATTACAGTCTAACTGGGCATAAATTAAACCACGATCGCGAATTTCATAAGGATCATCGGGATCGAACTCCAGTACGGCCTGGCTGGCGCGTAGTGCAAGTTCCATCTGTTTCTCTTCCATCAGCGCCGCTTTAAGCGTGTCCAGCATTCTGCGCACGATAACCGTATTCTCGGCTTCCTCGAGATCATCATCTTCGATTTCAGCACTGAGACCCAGATTGCCTTTCAGCCAAACGTGCAGAATGTGCTCACTCAACGTGTCGCCGTTAATCGGATTCACCAGCCACATCTCTTCGTCAAGCCAGTCTGCGCGCAGGATAAGTTGTGTCGGGAATATCACCGGCATCAGCGGCAAATTCAGCTGATGGGCGATATGCAGGAAAATAATCCCCAGAGAAACCGGGGTCCCCTGACGTGATGCCAGTACTTTATCTAACCAGATAGCATCTGACAGGCGATAAACGCCCCCCGCCCCGCCAAAACCCCAGGTGTGGTAAAACAACTTAATTAACACTTCAAGTTGCTGATCCTGGTTGAGATCTTGCGGAACGAGCAGGCGCGCCTCATCAACCAGTGACTGTAACTGACGACTCACCTCTTCGGCTTTGAAATCAAAACGAATCGCCTGAGTTACCAGGATCACACCCGCACTCAGTGGCGAGGTGTTAAATTCAAAATCAGCAATGGCACTCATAGTTATCCCATCAGCAGCGGTATTTTGGTCATGGCAAGCTTCACGATCACATATAAACATCCCAGTGCCAGAATAAATGCAATCCAGCGCGTGGTCTGACTGCGCGGGCGTTTACTCAGGGCCACAAATCCCAGGGAAATATAAATGATAACGCCAAAAAGCTTTTCGGTCAGCCAGGTTCCCTGTGGGCTGAACGGATAGAAATGGGTAATAAAAATCAGCGCAATACCGCTCAGCAGCAACAAGGTATCGACAGCATGAGGCATGATCTTCACCCAACGCTTTTGCAGCATAGCAGAACCGGCCCATTTCCAGAAAAAACGCAACACGAACAATATAATGCTTAGCGTAATGGTGACCAGATGCAGATTTTTAACCCAAATATAGGACGACATATTCGGCTTCCTTGTTAACAAAAATAAATGGCCTGATGCCTGGCCGATCACTGCTTTATGATTTATCGAGTGACTCGACGCTCCACTGCCCCAGCGTGACACGGTCGTTGCCACCATAATCTTTCACAGTGGTAATGCCACGGTAGCCCGCCTGAGTAAACAGTTTTTGTACTTCCTCTGCCTGCTGCCACCCGTGCTCCAGTAACAGCCAACCACCCTCATTAAGATACGCCGTTGATGACTGAATAATATGGGCCAGATCGGCGAAACCCGCATTTTCAGCGACCAGCGCACTGGAGGGTTCAAAGCGTACATCACCTTGTGATAAATGAGGATCAGTGGCGTCAATATAAGGAGGATTACTGGCTATCAGCGCGAAATGCTGTGCAGGAACGGGTGAAAACCAGCTGCCCTGCAGGAAACGGGCATTCGGAATCGCCAATTTCTGCGCATTGTGCTGTGCCAGTTTGACGGCATCGGGGTGGAGATCAATACCCGTGACCTGGCAATCCGGTCGTTCACTGGCTATCGCCAGCGCGATAGCCCCCGTGCCGGTACCCAGATCCAATACTTTTGCCGCGGTGGCAGGCAGGTGCAGCAATGCCTGCTCAACCAGACATTCAGTGTCAGGACGGGGAATTAATGTGGCGGGGGAAACGCTCAGCGGCAACGACCAAAATTCACGTTCGCCGACCAGATAGGCCACAGGCTCCCCCCGCTCGCGTCGCGCCAACAGGGTTTCAAGCTGTTCTGACTGAGTGGCCGTCAGCAGTGTTTCACCGAAGGCGATAATAAAGGTGCGTGCCTTACCGGTGACAAAACCCAGCAGAATTTCCGCATCCCGTTTAGGGCTGTCGCCCGCGGCCAGACGCTTGATGGCAGCCGCGAGCCAATGCTGAAAATCCATTAATCCTGCTCGGACAACGCAGCGAGCTGGTCGGCCTGATATTCCTGCACAATAGGCTGGATCAGCATGTCGAGTTTACCTTCCATCACTTCGTCAAGACGGTAAATTGTCAGGTTGATGCGGTGGTCGGTGACACGCCCCTGCGGGAAATTGTAGGTACGGTTACGGTCTGAACGGTCGCCACTGCCCAGCAAGTTGCGTCGCGTTGAGGCCTCCTCCGCATGGCGTTTAGCCATTTCTGCCGCGCGAATACGCGCGCCCAGCACCGACATCGCTTTGGCTTTATTCTTGTGCTGCGAACGCTCATCCTGGCATTCAACCACAATGCCGGTGGGTAGGTGGGTAATACGAATGGCGGAGTCAGTGGTGTTAACGTGCTGACCACCAGCACCTGAAGAACGGAAGGTGTCAATCTTCAAATCCCCAGCGTTAATTTCTGGCAGTTCGGCTTCCGGCACTTCCGGCATCACGGCCACGGTACAGGCTGAGGTATGAATACGGCCCTGTGATTCTGTCTCAGGCACGCGCTGAACACGGTGACCACCGGATTCAAATTTGAACTGGCCATATACGCCATCGCCGGTCACTTTGGCGATCACTTCTTTATAACCGCCATGCTCGCCTTCGTTGGCGCTGATGACCTCTACACGCCAGCGACGTGTTTCAGCATAACGGCTGTACATACGGAACAGATCACCGGCGAAAATCGCCGCTTCGTCACCGCCGGTTCCGGCCCGGATTTCAAGGAAGCAGCCGCGTTCGTCATCCGGATCTTTTGGCAGCAGTAATAACTGAAGCTGTTGTTCGAGTTCTTCCAGTTTGGCTTTGCAGCTTTTGATTTCGTCCTGCGCCATTTCCCGCATCTCAGGATCATCGAGCATTTCTTCGGCGGCAGCTAAATCCTCCTGCGCTTGACGCCAGGTCAGAAAACATTCAGAAACGTCGGTCAGTTGTGCGTATTCGCGCGAGAGGTTGCGGAATTTGTCCTGATCGGCAATGACGGCGGCATCGCCAAGCATCGCCTGTACTTCTTCATGGCGCTCTTGTAACACTTCCAGTTTGGCAACAATAGAAGGCTTCATGCGTGGTGTTTAACCCTGTGAGAAAAGAGAACTATTGCTGATCCAGCCCGAGGCTGTCGCGTAAAATTTGCAAGCGCTCGACATCGCCATCGCTGGCAGCCTGTTGCAAAGAGCGGGTGGGAGCGTGAATAAGACGATTGGTTAATTTGTGCGCTAAATCATGGATAACAGCGGTGACATCGGCGCCCTGTGCAATGGCAGCCAGCGCTTTAGCTTCGGCTTCGCCGCGAATAAGGTCGGCACGGGAGCGGTAATCGCGAATAATTTCCACAGCGCCCTGAGAGCGCAGCCACGCCATGAAATTAGAGCTTTCCTGTTCAACGATAGATTCCGCCTGAATGGCGGCGGCCTTACGCTGAGCCAGGTTGTTCTGAATAATACTGTGCAGGTCGTCAACGCT
>CAMLBO010000062.1 GCA_946478305.1 uncultured Enterobacterales bacterium | reverse complement strand
TTCCGACCCGGTCACTTCGTGATGTTGTTCACGTTGTTCCCTGTCGATGGAGCGGCATTATAGGGATCCGAATTATTTCCACAAGCCTTTTTTCCAATAAAAAGATCGACTGCTTCTTTTTCCACCCTTTCGTTGTGATCTTGTGCGATCAGCTTATTTGTTCTTCGATCCTGCCTGCGTTAAGTTTGTAATACTTCCTGCAAAAGCTATATTGCCAACAGCTTACGGTCTCACACACGAGGTAAATTCGTTATGTCTCATCCTTTACGTTCTTATCAGGGCTCAGCACCTGCACTAGGCGAACGCGTTATGGTCGATCCTTCCAGCGTTATCATTGGTGACGTTGATCTGGCTGATGATGTCAGCATCTGGCCACTTGTTGCTATACGTGGTGATGTTAACAATGTTGTTATTGGCTGCAGAACGAATATCCAGGATGGCAGCGTACTGCATGTGACTCATCACTCGAGCTACAACCCGGAAGGGTTTCCCCTCATTATTGGTGAGGACGTAACCATCGGGCATAAGGTCATGCTGCATGGCTGCAATATCGGGGATCGGGTTCTTGTAGGGATGGGATCTATTTTGCTGGATGGAGCGATAATCGAAGACGATGTTATGATTGGCGCCGGCAGTCTGGTACCACCTGGCAAAAGACTCGAAAGTGGCTATCTCTATTTAGGCAGCCCTGTTAAAAAGATTCGCGAGCTGACAACGGAGGAGCTGGCTGGACTCACCTATTCGTCTAACAATTATGTTAAGTGGAAAGATCTTTACCTGAACGATGCGGACCAGAAGTAGGCTTTTGAGCACATATATAGAGAAAGGTACAGACCACATCTGAAGCGGATGTGGTCTGAGGGGGCATCGAGGCCAGCGTTATTTCAACTCATTAAGTCCTGCTTGAGTTGTTCAAGAACAGGTTCGATATCTGGCATTGCGCCGTGCCACAAATTAAAGGCGTGGGCAGCCTGCCCCACCAGCATCCCTAACCCATCAGCATGATGGATGACTCCATGGCTTTTCGCCCATGTGATAAACGAAGTATCCCCAGCCTGATAGTACATGTCGTAGACCCTGATTTCCGTATGAAGCAACGCAACAGGCAATTGGGGGATCTCACCCTTAATACCCGATGCAGTTGCATTGATCACCAAATCAAATTTCTCATGATCCAGTTGCTCCATTGGCAATGCCCGAATATCGCCTTTGCTTTCGAAAATATGACATAAATGTTCTGCGCGGCCGTAAGTGCGGTTGGTGACGACGACCTGACAATCATAAGAGAGCAATGGCAGGATGACACCTCGTGCTGCACCTCCTGCTCCCACTAGCAAAATACGGTCACCTTCTTTCAACATATTTAACCGCACCAGATCACTGAGCATGCCAATACCATCAGTGTTATCACCAAGCAGGCGCCCATCATCGAGCTTCTTCAACGTATTGACCGCCCCAGTCAGCGCTGCCCGTTCGGTCAGTTCATCTGACTCTGCAAAGGCACGCTCTTTAAAGGGAGTAGTGATGTTGGCCCCCTTGGCTCCTTCAGCAAAAAATGAGCGAAGATATTCCTCAAATTCATCATGAGGAGCCAGAATGCTGCCATAGGTATGGCTGATCCCGGTTTGTTCAGCAAATAAGGCATGGATTCGTGGTGACTTGCTGTGTGCGATAGGATTGCCAAATACAGCGAAAGAGGGCATTACGTAATTCCTTAACCTTGACGGATAAGATTACCCGTCAAGGCGTCTTTAATTTCTGATGGATTTTCCCGGCCACCGACATGGCCCGCTAAAACGGGAAAGTCATGACCAAATTGTTTTATGACTTCATCAGCCAGACGGCATGGTGGCTGACCATTTAGATTAGCGCTGGTAGAAACCAAAGGCTTACCAAATTTATGGCAAAGCTCTTTCACTAAAGGATGATCCGTCACGCGTACTGCCAGGGAGGAAAACTGCCCAGTTAACCAGGTCGGAGTCGTCGCCCTTGCAGGCATTACCCAGGTAACCGGACCTGGCCAAGTGGCAAGAACAGTCTGGAGTTGAGTATCGCTGAGCGCTGTTTCGTCGATATAAGGAAGCAATTGCTGAAAATTATCAGCAATAAGGATCAAGCCTTTTTCTCGTGGGCGATGCTTCAGGCCAAGGAGAGCTTCAACCGCAACCTCACTGTCAGGATCGCAGCCTAATCCAAATACGGCCTCGGTCGGGTATGCGATAACGCGTTGTTGTTGTAAAGCATGCAACACGGTTGAGAAATTGTTTGTGGTGTCTTTATTCATCTTTATCTTTATTTGTAATGTCTGCGCTCTTGCCACATAGCTTGCTGGCGCAAAAAATCTTCACACCTTGCGCCGTTCTTTTTTCCATTAACAATGGATACTGGCAGTAAACGCAGGTGCCTGCGACGGGAGTATTGTTAATCGCGAACTGGCATTCAGGGTAACGATCGCAGGCATGGAATACTTTTCCAAACCTGGATTTACGCTGCAAAAGATGCCCCTGACCACATTGAGGGCAAAGCAGTGTGGTTTCTTCTGGCTTATCTCTGACTTCTGTATGATCGCATTCAGGATAATGACTGCAACCAATGAACATTCCATACCTGCCCTGTCGTAATACCAGCACTGCCTGACATTTTGGACAGAACTGCCCTTCCAGCACCTTAACAATGTGTCCGTCAGACTGAGCTTTCAGAGGACGAATATATTGGCAAGCGGGATAGGCTGTACAACTAAGAAAGGGGCCATGGCGACCACTACGGATCACCAGGGCGGCCCCACATTGTGGACAGTTTTCATTTTGCTTTTCAGCAAAAAGCGCTGTTTTTGTCATACGTTGTAATTTACCCGTTATCTCTAATGCAGATAACCTTCATTAACTTCAAATAACAGCTCCTCCATCTGCTGATAAGCGCTTTCATATCCGGGAATATTAAAGAGCACCATCAGCACCACCCACTTAAGATCCTCAAGATCAAACTCTTCAGTGTCGAGAGCTATAACGCGATCGATAACCATCTCCCTGGTATCGAAATTTAAAACTTTTATCTGTTCAAGAAACAATAAAAAGCCACGACAACTGACATCTAACCGATTCGATTCCTCATCAGTATAAATTCGCAAAGCAAAAGGATCGGCATCCATCAGATGGGATGGTGTTTCGCCTTCTTGCAAATCAGCAAGTTTTTCAAGCCAATTCAACGCATTGTTGATATCAGTCCGATGAAATCCCGCTTCAGCCAAATCGTCCGTTAACCTATCCTGGTCGACATTCATCTCCGCTTCGTTATGAATGTAAGTTTCAAATAAGTACATTAGTACGTCGAACATGGCCTGCCCTCCTAATTCGGACATAGCCGCCGGGTACAGCTGCGATCCACCCTGCTAACTCCAGTTCAAGTAGCTTACCCACTATCTCTGGCACAGGTTGGCCGGCACGTTCGGCGACGACGTCAACAGGTGTCACCTCATATTCTACGTTAGCCAACACATCAGTAAATGGCAATTCAACTTCGTCGTCTTGTGCACAAATAATCTCCGGTCGGGCTGATTTCTCCCCCGCAGGCATAAAATCTGTCTGGTCAACGCTTGCGGCTACAGGTAACCAGGTCAATCCGCTACCAATTTGCTCGGCAATATCGTTAGGCTCGGTGACCAGATACGCTCCTTGCTTAATTAACCAGTGTGTACCTTCGCTGGTTACGCTATCGATGGGGCCTGGGAGCGCAAATACTTCGCGATCCTGCTCCAGAGCATAGCGCGCAGTGATCAAAGATCCGCTGCGCAATGAAGCTTCAACCACCAGCACGCCGGTGCTCATTCCGCTAATAATACGATTACGACGAGGAAAATTGGCGGGGATAGCCGTAGCATTGGCCGCCAGCTCAGAAACCAATGCTCCCCCTTGTTCTAAGATCCTGCAAGCCAGAGATTCATGCCGACGAGGGTGAATGCATGCAAGCCCACTTCCAAGTACGGCTATGGTTGTTCCCCCGCTATCGAGCGCAGCTTCGTGGCATATGCCATCAATACCGAGCGCTAAACCGCTGGTAATGGTGAATCCGCTTTTCACCAAGCCTGCAGAAAAGTAAGTCGCCCATTGTTCTCCATATTCCGTGTATTTTCGACTACCTACCATAGCGAGCTGAGGCGTGACGAGCGCAGACAAACTTCCCGCAACAAGTAACACCAAAGGTGCATTGGCAATGTGTTTTAACATCATGGGATAACGATGGTCAGTTATAGGCACAAGATAATGCGAATCACGCTCAAGCCAGCGCAATGAGGCGTTTAATTGTCCGGGATCTGCCTGAAGAAATGCATTGATCTGTTCTGTATTCATGCCTGATTCAATCAGTTGAATGGCGTTACCCCTCATTCCATCAGCCATAAAACTTGCCACACGACAGGCCAGCCTCAAATCAAGCCGCCTTACGGCTGATAAACGTAACCATACTTCCTGTTGAGTCATCAATGTGTTCCTTCACAATGCCCGTTGCCTACTGGTTCAATTGGTAGAGGATGCTGTCAATCAGAGCAGGAAATGTCTAGAATAGAGTCTATATATCGTCAATCAATTGAATAAAGATCCATAAATTTATGTCCGTATTAAACATCTTACATTTCCCAGACGAGCGCCTTCGCATTACTGCTAAGCCGGTCAAAGAAGTTAACGCCGAAATTCAGCAAATCGTGGATGATATGTTTGAAACCATGTATGCCGAAGAAGGTATCGGTCTGGCCGCAACTCAGGTAGACATTCATCAACGAATTATCGTTATCGATGTTTCTGAAAATCGCGATGAGCGTCTGGTATTGATTAACCCTGAACTGCTTGAGAAAAGTGGTGAAACGGGTATCGAAGAGGGTTGCCTGTCAATCCCTGACCAACGAGCTTTAATCCCGCGCGCCGAAAAAGTGAAGATTCGTGCACTGGACCGTGACGGGAAATCATTTGAACTTGAAGCTGATGACCTTCTGGCTATTTGTATCCAACATGAAATGGATCACCTGGTAGGCAAACTGTTTGTAGACTATTTGTCTCCACTGAAACGTCAACGTATCCGCCAGAAGATGGAAAAAATGGCCAAGCTGAACGCTCGACCTGATTGATTTTTCATTTATAACAGGAATTAGCTTTGCGAATAATATTTGCAGGAACACCTGATTTTGCAGCGCGTCATCTTGACGCGCTTTTGACGTCTGGGCACCAGGTTGTGGGCGTATTTACTCAGCCTGACAGACCCGCGGGGCGCGGTAACAAACTCACCCCAAGTCCGGTCAAAATGCTGGCTACTACGCATGATATCCCTGTCTTCCAACCTAAGTCTCTGCGTCCTGCGGAAAGCCAGCAATTGGTTGCTGAGCTGAATGCTGACATCATGGTCGTGGTCGCTTATGGATTGATCTTACCGCAAGCCGTTTTAGATATGCCGAAGTTAGGTTGCATTAACGTGCATGGCTCGCTGCTTCCGCGCTGGCGCGGCGCGGCGCCGATTCAACGAGCGTTATGGGCAGGTGACTCTCATACTGGCATTACAATCATGCAGATGGATATTGGTCTCGATACAGGCAATATGCTGCATAAAATCGAATGTGCCATTGAACCCGAAGATACAAGTGCCAGCCTTTATAATAAATTGGCACAACTCGGTCCAGTCGGCATGCTGACAACGCTCGAACAACTCGCTACTGGCTCCGTGCATGCTGAAGTTCAGGATGAAGCACTGGTTACCTACGCTGAAAAATTGAGTAAAGAAGAAGCGCACCTGGACTGGTCCTTGTGCGCCAGCCAGCTGGAGCGCTGTATCCGTGCTTTCAATCCGTGGCCGATGAGCTATTTCCTGATCGATGGCCAGCCTGTAAAAGTATGGCAGGCAGCCGTGATTGCTGAACAACCTCTGGTTGCGCCGGGAACGCTAATCGCAGCAACCAAGAGTGGCATCCAGATTGCTACTGCTGACGGTGTTCTTAATATCTTGCAGCTCCAGCCGGCCGGCAAGAAAGCCATGTCTGCGCAAGACCTGCTGAACTCTCGTCGTGAATGGTTTACCGAAGGCACAGTGTTCGCCTGACCGTTCCGATAACGCCCGGCAATACGCCGGGCTCTGACTTTCTTATAAAGCTGAGCTTCGCCAGCCTTTCTGACTATGAAAACAACCTATAATCTCCGCAGCATCGCTGCAAAAGCAATCAGTCAGGTTCTTGACCAAGGCCAGTCCCTATCGGCCGTGCTTCCTGGTATGCAAAAGAATATTTCGGATAAAGACCGCGCCTTATTACAAGAGCTCTGTTTTGGAACGTTGAGGGTATTACCGCAGCTGGAGTGGTACCTGCAGCAACTAATGGCAAAACCGCTGACGGGTAAGCAACGCACCTTACATTATTTACTGATGGTCGGTATTTACCAACTCTTGCATACCCGAATCCCTCCTCATGCCGTGCTGGCCGAAACAGTAGAGGGTGCGGTTGAGCTTAAAAAACCGCAGTTGAAAGGTTTGATCAATGGTGTCTTGCGTCAATTTCAACGCCAGCAGGAAGACCTGACACAGCGAACGGAAAATACCGATAGCCGCCATCTGCATCCAAGCTGGCTGCTTAAACGTATTCAAAAGGCATATCCACAGCAGTGGCAGCACATTGTTGAAGCCAATAATCAGCGCCCGCCAATGTGGCTACGCGTGAATCGTCTTCATCACTCCCGCAGCGAATATTTAGCTCTTCTGCAAGAAGCTGGCATTGAGGCCATTGCCCATCCTGACTATGCAGATGCTTTACGGTTAATCACACCATCGCCTGTACATGTTCTGCCAGGCTTTGCTGATGGCTGGGTAACAGTTCAAGATGCTTCAGCACAGGGAAGCGTTGATCTCTTAGCTCCGCAGGATGGCGACATGATCCTGGATCTCTGCTGTGCGCCGGGAGGTAAGACGACACATATCTTAGAAGCCGCACCCAAAGCACATGTCCTTGCCGTGGATATCGATAAACAGCGCCTGACCAGAGTGCATGAAAATCTTGAGCGTCTTCGTCTGCATGCGGAAGTCAAACAAGGCGATGGCCGTGAACCTCAGTCCTGGGCTGGCGACCGGTACTTTGACAGGATCCTGCTTGATGCCCCCTGCTCCGCCACCGGCGTTATCCGCCGTCATCCAGATATCAAGTGGCTGCGCCGTGACTCTGATATTGCCGATCTGGCTGACTTACAGTGCGAAATTCTTGAGGCTATTTGGCCGAGGCTCAAGCCTAATGGTGTGATGGTCTATGCGACCTGCTCCATACTTCCAGAGGAGAATAGCGAACAGATCGCGAAGTTCCTCAAGGCACATCCTGAAGCAACGCTGGTAGAAACAGGCGAGCCTGCAGCGCCTGGCAAGCAAAACCTTCCTCACGCCGAAGATGGTGATGGGTTCTATTACGCTAAACTGATTAAGTCAGCGCGATAGTTCTTGCCCTGAGTTAAAGGGCGAAATGAATTAAGACGGGAACAAGCGGCTATGAAAATAATAATTCTTGGTGCCGGGCAAGTTGGCGGAACGTTGGCTGAGAATCTGGTGGGTGAAAACAACGATATAACCGTCGTTGATACGAATACGACCCGCCTGCGCCAGCTTCAGGATAAATTCGATCTTCGCGTTGTTCAGGGACATGGTTCCCATCCCAGAGTTCTGCGCGAAGCGGGAGCTGAAGATGCTGACATGCTGGTTGCAGTAACCAACTCGGATGAGACCAATATGGTTGCGTGCCAGATAGCCTATTCGCTGTTCAACACACCGAACCGTATCGCCAGGATTCGTTCTTCTGAGTATATCCGGGAGTCTGAAAAACTCTTCCAGCCCGAAGCGGTACCTATTGATCACCTGATTTCACCAGAGCAGTTGGTCATCGATTACATCTACAAATTGATTGAATATCCAGGCGCCTTGCAAGTCGTCAATTTCGCCGAAGGTAAAGTGAGTATCGCTGCAGTTAAAGCCTACTATGGCGGACCATTGGTGGGAAATGCACTCTCGTCAATGCGCGAGCATATGCCACACATTGAGACGCGGGTAGCGGCAATTTTCCGCCAGGACCGTCCTATCAGACCTCAGGGCTCAACTATCATTGAAGCCGGAGATGAGGTCTTCTTCGTTGCTGCATCCCAACACATACGGGCAGTAATGAGTGAGCTTCAACGTCTGGAAAAACCTTATAAGCGCATCATGATTGTGGGTGGCGGCAATGTGGGGGCGGGGCTTGCCCGTCGGCTTGAAAAAAATTATAGCGTTAAGCTGATTGAAAAAAACCAACAGCGTGCAGCAGAGTTAGCTGAATTGCTGCAGGACACTATCGTGTTTTATGGCGATGCTTCCGATCAGGAACTGCTGGCAGAAGAACATATTGAGCAGGTTGATGTGTTTATTGCTATCACTAACGACGATGAGGCCAACATCATGTCGGCCATGTTAGCCAAACGTATGGGTGCCAAAAAAGCGATGGTCTTAATTCAGCGCGGCGCCTATGTGGATCTCGTCCAAGGAAGCGTAATTGATATCGCCATTTCGCCACAGCAAGCCACCATCTCGGCGCTGCTTGGACATGTGCGTAAAGCAGATATCGTCAGCGTATCATCACTACGTCGTGGAGTAGCTGAAGCCATTGAAGCTATAGCACACGGCGATGAAAGCACGTCGAAAGTCGTTGGCCGTACTGTAGAACAGATCAAACTACCGCCTGGAACCACAATTGGCGCCATTGTCCGAGGTAACGAAGTGATTATCGCCAATGGCACCAGTCGCATCCAGCAGGGTGACCATGTGATCATGTTTATTACGGATAAGAAATTTGTTCGCGACGTAGAGAGACTCTTCCAGCCGAGTCCATTCTTCTTGTAATATTCATCTGTTATTTGACTAATTATCAGTAAATTAGATTCAAGGTAGTAACTTTTGTAGCGCAGACGCTACAAATGGTCTTTACTTTGTTTGACATGATTTATGATTTTGCCAAGGAGAGATTTTATGAGTTTTATGAAAGAGTTTCGTGAGTTTGCCATGCGCGGCAATGTTGTTGACCTTGCGGTCGGTGTGATTATCGGTGCTGCGTTTGGTAAGATCGTATCGTCACTCGTCGCCGATATTATTATGCCACCATTAGGATTGCTTATCGGAGGCGTTGACTTCAAACAGTTCGCCTGGGTAATTCGAGAGGCACAAGGCACGGTGCCCGCCGTAGTGATGAAGTATGGGATCTTCATTCAGAATATTTTCGACTTCCTTATCGTAGCTCTGGCCATCTTCTGCGCGATTACATTGATGAACAAAATGCGTCGTAAAGAAGAAGCAGCACCTGCCGAAGTCCCTAAGCCAACTGCTGAAGAAGTGCTATTAACCGAGATTCGTGATTTGTTGAAACAACAGCAGACACCTAAGTTTTAATTTCTAACTACAGCAGTCATAAAAAGTCATCGCAAGATGGCTTTTTAGTTAGAAAGGCAGGGTTAAAAATTCGACCGAACATTTAACCCTGCCCTCCTGATAATTTCTCTTCCCATTTTTTTCTTTCCGACGATAACTCCCTTTTCCTTTTAAGTTTCTTTCAACACGTTGTCGGAAAAGCGGGTCATGTAGCAAAGCCTGTAATGCGTTATCCTGGATAACACCTTTGTTATGCTTGTATGTACTCATAATAACCTCATAGTGAAACATAGTGTTGTGCCTGACAGCCGGCCAATGAAGAAGTCGGCACGTCACTCCTCTTTTCCAGCACCGGCTTCGAGCGCTTCAAGAATAGAGCAACTGGCACTGGAATGTGAAGTCCCACAGCACGCATTGCTTAGCCGCTTTAACGAATCCCTCATCCGCTCAAGCTCATTGAGTTTGCACTCCACTTCCGCGAGACGGCTCTCAACAATTGATTTCGACTCATGACAGGTATGTTGAGCCGGATCTATTCTCAACGACAGCAGCTCCTTGATAGCTTCCAGCGTAAAGCCCGTTGTTTTAGCGTAACGAATAAAGCGCAAACGCTGCAGATCGGAATCACTATACTGACGATAACCGGAGATATCTCTTTCACCGCAAGACATCATCCCCTGTTTTTCATAATAACGGATGGTATCAGGCGTAACGTCAGCTAGCCTCGCTAATGCGCCTATCTTATACATATTAATCACCGCCAAATTTTTCAATTAATTAACTCTCATACTCAGCCCTCGGAAATCAGTATCCACGCCAGCTTGCTGTAACCTCATCTCAAATATGCTTAACCGCTTACTAGCTAACTCGAAGTCGAGGTCGAGGTCGAGGTTATCAACTGTCAGAGCACGTAACATATCTCTCAGTTCTATCACTTCTTTGCTATCCTGCAGTTCAGGGGGTAAATATCCTGAGTTTTTTTAAAATGCGATACGCCAGGCGTAGCTCTTCAGGCACTGCGCTATCATCATCAAGACGAATAGGTTGCCCAGCACCGGGTAAATTACTCAGATCACCATTTTTAATGGCCCCGGCAATTTTTTGCTCAGCCAACTATCAGTAAGGAACATAATACCTCTGGGATAGCATCTTTATATGATTGCAGGATAACGCTTGGAGGAATAAAAGTAAGGTTAGATTCAAATCGAAGGGGCAAGGCAAAATTTAGGTGTAAAAAAACCGGGCAAGCCCGGTTTTTTCATGCATCTACAGATTATTCAGCAGTTGCTACTTCTGCTTGTGACTCTGCACGATCAACGAGCTCGATGTAAGCCATCGGCGCATTGTCGCCTGCACGGAAACCACACTTAAGAATACGAGTGTAACCACCGGCACGGCTCGCGAAACGCGGGCCCAGTTCATTAAACAGTTTTGCCACGATCTCGTTATCACGAGTACGGGCGAATGCCAGACGACGATTTGCAACATTGTCGGTCTTGGCAAGAGTAATCAGCGGCTCAACAACGCGACGCAGCTCTTTCGCTTTCGGCAGGGTCGTCTTGATGATCTCATGACGAACCAAAGAGCCGGCCATGTTACGGAACATAGCCTGTCGGTGGCTGCTGTTACGGTTCAGTTGACGACCACTCTTACGATGGCGCATGACCTTATCCTTCTCAGTAAAACCTTAACCTGTGATCCGGTTACTCGTCAGCGATACTTGCTGGTGGCCAGTTTTCCAGGCGCATGCCCAGAGACAAACCACGAGAAGCAAGTACGTCTTTAATCTCAGTAAGAGATTTTTTACCAAGGTTAGGCGTTTTAAGTAGCTCAACCTCAGTGCGCTGTACCAGATCACCGATGTAGTGGATTGCTTCTGCCTTAAGGCAGTTAGCAGAGCGGACAGTCAATTCCAGATCGTCAACAGGGCGCAGCAGGATAGGATCGAACTCCGGCTTCTCTTCTTTGACTTCCGGCTGACGTACATCACGTAAATCAACGAAAGCTTCAAGTTGTTCAGCAAGAATGGTTGCCGCACGACGGATCGCCTCTTCAGGATCGATCGTACCGTTGGTTTCCATTTCGATAACCAGCTTGTCCAAATCAGTACGCTGTTCTACACGCGCTGCTTCAACATTGTAGGCAATACGCTCTACAGGGCTGTAGCATGCATCTACTAACAGACGACCAATTGGGCGCTCATCTTCTTCCGAATGAATTCGGGCAGACGCCGGCACATAACCCCGACCGCGCTGAACTTTGATACGCATGCTAATCGCAGCGTTTTCATCGGTCAGGTGGCAGATAACGTGTTGCGGCTTGACGATTTCGACATCACCATCATGGGTAATGTCGGCTGCAGTCACAGGGCCAATGCCAGACTTATTCAGGGTAAGAATAACTTCATCTTTCCCTTGAACTCTCACCGCCAGCCCTTTCAGGTTGAGCAGGATCTCCAGGATATCTTCCTGTACGCCTTCTTTGGTGCTGTACTCATGCAGTACACCATCAATCTCAACCTCGGTCACCGCGCAACCCGGCATGGATGAAAGCAGAATACGGCGCAGTGCATTGCCTAGAGTATGGCCAAAGCCACGTTCTAAAGGCTCAAGGGTCACCTTGGCGTGCGTCGAACTGACTTGCTCGATATCTACCAGGCGCGGTTTTAGAAACTCTGTCACAGAACCCTGCATTGTGTCCTCTCTTTGGTACTAAGCTTTACTTAGAGTAAAGCTCGACGATCAGGTGTTCGTTAATGTCAGCAGACAGATCAGTACGTTCAGGCATACGCTTGAACACACCTTCCATCTTAGTGGCATCAACTTCAAGCCAAGTCGGCTTTTCACGCTGTTCAGCCAACTCCAAAGCGGCCTTAACGCGAGATTGCTGTTTAGCTTTCTCACGGATGCTGACAACGTCATTCGGAGATACCTGATAAGAAGCGATGTTAACAACGCGACCGTTTACCATAATAGCTTTGTGGCTAACTAACTGGCGCGATTCCGCACGAGTAGCGCCGAAGCCCATACGATAAACAACGTTGTCAAGACGCCCTTCAAGTAATTGCAACAGGTTTTCACCGGTGTTGCCTTTCAGGCGAGCTGCTTCTTTATAATAGTTACGGAATTGACGCTCTAAGATGCCATAGATACGGCGAACTTTTTGCTTTTCACGCAACTGTACACCATAGTCAGACAGACGCGGTTTACGCGCACCATGCTGACCAGGAGCTTGATCGATTTTACACTTGGTATCGATCGCGCGAACGCCAGATTTAAGGAATAAATCTGTGCCCTCACGACGGCTAAGCTTGAGCTTAGGACCCAAATATCTTGCCATTTTCTCTCTCCAACAATCCTAAAAGCAGCGTTATACGCGACGCTTTTTCGGTGGACGACAACCGTTATGAGGAATAGGAGTCACATCAGTAATATTAGTGATGCGGAAACCAGCCGCGTTTAACGCGCGGATAGTAGACTCACGACCAGGACCAGGTCCTTTAACCATAACTTCCAGATTCTTGATACCGTATTCTTTCACTGCGTCTGCGCAGCGCTCTGCTGCAACCTGGGCTGCAAACGGAGTAGATTTACGAGAACCACGGAAACCGGAACCACCAGCTGTTGCCCAACCCAAAGCATTACCCTGACGATCGGTAATAGTCACAATGGTGTTGTTGAAAGACGCATGGATATGAGCCACGCCGTCAGAGACTTGTTTTCTTACACGTTTACGTGTACGAACAGGTGCCTTTGCCATTTATTCAATCACCCCGATTATTTCTTGATCGGTTTACGCGGACCCTTACGGGTACGTGCGTTAGTCTTAGTACGCTGACCGCGCACTGGAAGACCACGACGATGACGCAAACCACGATAAGTTCCAAGGTCCATAAGACGCTTGATGCTCAGGGTGACTTCACGACGCAGATCACCTTCAACAATGAACTTGGCAACTTGTTCGCGCAGCTTTTCGATTTGCTCTTCAGACAGCTCACTGATCTTAACATTTTCAGCAATACCGGATGCAGCACAGATAGCCTGTGAGCGGGTTTTGCCGATGCCGTAGATCGAAGTTAATGCGATCACGGTATGTTTCTGATCAGGAATGTTAATGCCTGCTATACGGGCCACTATGCACTCCTACTATTTATATACGGCAACACCATTCTGAAAAGCCCGTTTCAGGATACTCAAACAGTGTTGCAGCTTACATACAAAAGATTGGCTGGCTAATCTAGCCAGCTCAACCCAACTTTGCAAGAAAAATATGCGAGATAATCAGCCTTGACGCTGTTTATGCTTCGGTTCTGCGCTGCAGATTACGCGAACGATACCGTTACGCTTAACAATTTTGCAGTTACGACATAATTTCTTGACGGAAGCACGAACTTTCATTTTTACTCTCCGTAACTTCTCAAACGCACCAGATTAGCGGTTATAGCCTTTCAGGTTTGCTTTCTTCAATGCAGACTCGTACTGACTAGACATCATCAGAGTTTGCACTTGAGCCATAAAGTCCATAATGACAACAACTACGATTAGTAGCGAGGTACCACCAAAGTAGAATGGCACTTTCATTGCGTCACGCATGAACTCCGGGATAAGGCAGATGAAAGTAATATACATCGCACCAATTAAGGTCAAGCGAGTCATTACTTTATCGATGTACTTCGCCGTTTGCTCTCCCGGACGAATTCCTGGTACAAATGCACCGGACTTCTTCAGGTTATCTGCTGTCTCACGTGGGTTGAAAACCAACGCAGTATAAAAGAAACAGAAGAAGATGATTGCAGTCGCATAGAGTAACACATAAAGCGGTTGTCCAGGCTGCAAATACAGCGAAATCGTAGTCAGCCAGTTCCAACCAGTTCCGCCCCCGAACCACGATGCAATCGTCGCAGGGAACAGAATAATGCTGGAAGCGAAGATCGCTGGGATAACCCCGGCCATATTCACTTTCAACGGTAAGTGCGTGCTCTGTGCTGCATAGACACGACGACCTTGTTGACGTTTTGCGTAGTTAACGACGATACGACGTTGACCACGTTCAACAAAGACAACAAAGAAAGTCACTGCAAACACTAAAACTGCAACCAACAGCAACAGGAGGAAGTGCAGGTCGCCTTGCCGAGCTTGTTCAATAGTATGCGCTACTGCCGGCGGGAGACCCGCTACAATACCAGCAAAAATTATGATTGAGATACCGTTACCGATACCACGCTCAGTAATTTGCTCGCCAAGCCACATCAAGAACATCGTCCCTGTGACCAAGCTAACAACTGCAGTAAAGTAGAAGGCAAAGCCTGGATTTAACACCAGGCCCTGCATACCAGGCATGTTCGGTAAACCGGTAGCAATACCGATCGACTGAAACACAGCTAATACCAGCGTACCGTAACGGGTGTACTGGCTAATCTTACGACGGCCAGCCTCCCCTTCTTTCTTAATTTCCGCCAACGCTGGATGAACCACCGTCAGTAACTGGATAATGATCGATGCCGAAATGTACGGCATGATCCCCAGAGCAAAGATAGAAGCACGGCTAAGAGCACCACCAGAGAACATGTTAAACATTTCAATGATGGTGCCTCTTTGCTGCTCGAGCAATTTGGCAAGTACAGTGGCATCAATACCAGGGATCGGAATAAAAGAGCCGATACGGAAAACAATCAACGCACCGATAACAAACAAAAGTCTGCGCTTCAGTTCGCCTAGTCCACCCTTGGCACTTTGGAAATCTAACCCCGGTTGCTTAGCCATCTGCTACTTATTCCTCAATTTTACCGCCAGCAGCTTCGATAGCAGCACGAGCGCCTTTGGTGACACGCAAACCACGCAGAGTTACCGCACGACCAACTTCGCCAGAAAGGATAACTTTCGCGAATTCGATCTGGATACCAACTACGTTAGCGGCTTTCAGCGTGTTCAGGTCGATTACGTCGCCTTCCACAAGTGCCAGTTCAGACAGACGAACTTCTGCCGTGATCATAGCTTTGCGAGAGGTGAAGCCGAATTTCGGCAAACGACGATATAAAGGCATCTGACCACCTTCAAAACCACGACGTACGCCACCGCCAGAACGAGAGTTCTGACCTTTGTGACCACGACCAGCGGTTTTACCCAGGCCAGAACCAATACCACGACCTACACGCTTCGGCGCTTGTTTGGCACCTTCAGCCGGAGACAGAGTATTTAAACGCATCTCTTACTCCTCAACCTTAACCATGTAGGAAACTTGGTTGATCATACCGCGTACAGCAGGAGTATCCTCACGCTCTACGGTGTGACCAATGCGACGCAGACCCAGACCGAGCAGTGTAGCTTTATGCTTCGGCAGACGGCCAATGGAGCTGCGAGTTTGTGTAACTTTAATAGTCTTTGCCATGGTTAATTACCCCAGAATTTCTTCAACGGATTTACCACGCTTGGCAGCGACCATTTGTGGGGATTTCATATTTGCCAGAGCGTCAATAGTTGCACGAACCACGTTGATCGGGTTTGTAGAACCATAAGCTTTAGCCAATACGTTATGCACCCCAGCGACTTCCAGGACGGCACGCATTGCGCCACCGGCGATAATACCGGTACCTTCGGAAGCCGGCTGCATGAACACACGGGAACCCGTATGAGCACCTTTAACTGGGTGCTGCAGGGTGCCGCTGTTCAGCGCGACATTCATCATGTTGCGACGGGCTTTTTCCATCGCTTTCTGTATCGCTGCCGGAACTTCGCGTGCTTTGCCGTAGCCAAAACCAACGCGACCGTTACCATCACCAACAACTGTCAGTGCGGTAAAGCTGAAGATACGGCCACCTTTTACGGTTTTAGATACGCGGTTTACCGCGATCAGCTTTTCCTGCAGTTCGCCAGCTTGTTTTTCGATGTGAGCCATCTTAAACCTCTTCCTTAGAACTGAAGGCCAGCTTCACGGGCAGCATCTGCCAGTGCCTGGACTCGACCATGATATTGGAAACCGGAACGGTCAAAGGATACTTTCGTGATCCCTTTTTCCAATGCGCGTTCTGCGATAGCTTTACCTACAGCAGTGGCAGCATCTTTGTTGCCGGTATACTTCAGTTGCTCAGTGAGAGTTTTTTCTACAGTAGATGCAGCAACAATCACTTCAGAACCGTTTGGTGCAATGACCTGTGCGTAAATATGACGCGGGGTACGATGTACCACCAGACGTGTCGCACCCAGTTCTTTGAGCTTACGGCGTGCGCGGGTCGCACGACGGATACGAGCAGATTTCTTATCCATAGTGTTACCTTACTTCTTCTTAGCCTCTTTGGTACGCACGACTTCGTCGGCGTAACGGACACCCTTGCCTTTATAAGGCTCAGGACGACGGTAGGCACGTAAATCTGCAGCAACCTGACCTATAACTTGTTTATCAGCGCCTTTCAGCACGATTTCAGTTTGGGTCGGGCATTCAGCAGTAATGCCTTCCGGCAGTTGGTGATCGACCGGGTGAGAGAAGCCTAAAGCTAAATTCACCACGTTGCCTTTAACAGCAGCACGATAACCAACACCTACCAGTTGAAGCTTTTTAGTGAAGCCATCGGTAACACCAACAACCATTGCGTTCAACAGTGCACGAGTGGTACCCGCTTGGGCCCAACCGTCTACAGTGCCTTCGCGAGGAGCGAAAGTCAGTGTATTTTCTTCCTGTTTAACTTCAACGGCATCATGGATAGTACGTGACAGCTCGCCGTTTTTACCCTTTATCGAAATAACCTGACCGTTGAGTTTTACCTCTACGCCGGCAGGAATGACGACGGGTGCTTTTGCAACACGAGACATGCTTTCCTCCCGATTAAGCTACGTAGCAGATAATTTCGCCACCAAGACCAGCCTGGCGAGCTGCACGATCAGTCATAACACCTTTAGAGGTAGAAATAACAGCGATACCCATACCGGCCATAACTTTTGGCAGCTCATCTTTTTTCTTATAGATGCGCAGACCAGGACGGCTGATACGTTGAATGCTTTCTACCACTGACTTGCCCTGGTAGTACTTAAGTACTAATTCCAGTTCAGGTTTGGCGTCGCCTTCGATTTTAAATTCTTCAATATAGCCTTCTTCCTTCAGCACGTTGGCAATAGCCACTTTCAGCTTGGAGGAAGGCATGGTGACCGCAACTTTGTTCGCGGCTTGACCGTTACGGATACGGGTCAGCATATCCGCGATCGGATCTTGCATGCTCATCTGTCTTTACTCCCGTGATTCAATTGGTGACAATTACCAGCTAGCCTTCTTAAGACCCGGAATTTCACCGCGCATAGCGGCTTCACGGACCTTAATACGGCTCAACCCGAACTTCCGCAGGAAAGCATGCGGACGGCCAGTTTGACGACAGCGGTTACGCTGACGAGACGGGCTGGAATCACGCGGCAGAGACTGCAGCTTAAGAACTGCATCCCAACGATCTTCGTCGGATGAGTTCACACCAGAGATAATAGCTTTCAATTCCTCGCGTTTAGCGCGGTATTTGTCAGCCAGTTTCACGCGAACGACTTCGCGTGCTTTCATGGATTGCTTAGCCATTAGTAACCCTGCCTTACTTGCGGAACGGGAAGTTAAAGGCAGCCAGTAACGCACGGCCTTCATCATCGGATTTCGCAGTAGTGGTGATAGTAATATCTAAACCACGAACGCGATCGACTTTATCATAATCGATTTCCGGGAAGATGATCTGTTCACGCACGCCCATGCTGTAGTTACCACGACCATCGAAAGACTTAGCAGACAAGCCGCGGAAGTCACGAATACGTGGAACAGCAATGGAGACCAGACGCTCAAAGAACTCCCACATGCGTTCGCCACGCAGAGTTACTTTACAGCCGATCGGATAGCCCTGACGGATTTTGAAGCCTGCAACTGATTTGCGTGCTTTGGTGATCAACGGTTTTTGACCGGAGATTGCTGCCAAGTCAGCTGCTGCGTTATCCAGCAGTTTCTTGTCAGCGATCGCTTCACCTACACCCATGTTCAGGGTGATCTTCTCGACCCGAGGGACTTGCATGACAGAATTGTAACCAAACTCAGACATGAGTTTTTTTACGACATCGTCTTTGTAGTAATCATGCAGTTTCGCCATCGTACTACTCCAAATTACTTGATAGTTACGCTGTTAGATTTGAAGAAACGGACTTTTTTGCCGTCTTCGAATCTAAAGCCTACACGGTCAGCCTTACCGGTTGCCGAGTTGAAGAGTGCAACGTTAGAAACTTGAATTGCAGCTTCTTTTTCAACGATGCCGCCTGGTTGGTTCAGGGCCGGTACAGGCTTCTGATGTTTCTTAACCAGGTTTAAACCTTCAACAATGACCTTACCAGAAGACAGGACATTTTTAACTTTACCACGCTTACCTTTATCTTTGCCGGTAAGCAGGATAACTTCGTCATCACGACGGATTTTCGCTGCCATGGTTCGCTCCTTAGAGTACTTCTGGTGCCAGAGAGATAATTTTCATGAACTTCTCATTACGCAGTTCACGAGTTACCGGCCCAAAAATACGCGTGCCGATAGGCTGCTCGCTGTTATTGTTTAAAATAACGCATGCATTACCATCGAAGCGAATGACAGAACCGTCCGGGCGACGAACACCCTTCTTGGTGCGCACCACTACCGCCTTCAGCACATCGCCTTTCTTCACCTTACCGCGAGGAATTGCTTCCTTGATGGTAATTTTGATGATGTCACCGATGCCTGCGTAGCGACGGTGCGAGCCACCTAGAACCTTGATACACATTACGCGACGTGCACCGGAGTTGTCGGCCACGGTCAGCATAGTCTGTTCTTGGATCATGTTAGTGCTCCGCTAATGTCAACTACAACTTTAGGACCCAGGATAGGTCATTAAGAAATCCCCACAAATGAGGGCGCGGCATTATAACACCGGTTCCAAATTATGGGTAGAAAAAATAAACGGCCCACAGTTATGAGCCGTTTATCTATTTTCGAGTCAGTGATTCTATTACAGAACCGCTTTCCCTACAACGCGAACCAGTGTCCAAGATTTAGTCTTAGACAGCGGACGGCATTCGCTAATTTCAACGACATCGCCGATACCGCATTCGTTGTTCTCGTCATGTACGTGTAGCTTAGTCGTACGTTTGATGAATTTACCGTAGATTGGGTGTTTCACGAAACGTTCAATCGCGACAACCATGGATTTCTCCATTTTGTCACTGATCACACGACCTTGCAGAGTACGGATCTTGTCACTCATTACGCACCCGCCTTTTCAGTCAGTAAAGTCTTCACACGTGCAACATCACGACGCACTTGTTTCAACAGGTGTGTTTGCTGCAGCTGGCCACTTGCCGTTTGCATGCGCAGGTTAAACTGCTCACGCAAAAGGTTAAGAAGCTCAGTGTTCAGCTCTTCCACGCTTTTTTCGCGCAGCTCTTGTGCTTTCATTACATCACCGTCTTAGTTACAAAGGTGGTTTTGATAGGCAGTTTGGCTGCTGCCAGCTGGAAGGCTTCACGAGCTACCTCTTCAGGCACACCGTCCATTTCGTACAGGACTTTACCAGGCTGGATCAGGGCAACCCAATATTCCACGTTACCCTTACCTTTACCCATACGAACTTCCAGTGGCTTCTCGGTGATCGGTTTGTCCGGGAATACACGGATCCAGATCTTACCTTGACGCTTAACTGCACGGGTCATCGCACGACGTGCTGCTTCAATTTGACGAGCAGTCAGACGACCACGGCCAACAGCTTTCAGACCGTAAGTGCCGAAGCTCACATCCGTACCTTGCGCCAGGCCACGGTTGCGACCTTTGTGCACTTTACGGAATTTTGTACGCTTTGGTTGTAACATCAGCGACTCTCCTTACTTGCGGCCTTTACGCTGCTGCTTTTTAGGTTGAGCAGCCGGTTCAGGTTGTTCAACTGCAGCCATACCACCCAGAATCTCACCTTTGAAGATCCACACTTTTACGCCGATAACACCATAAGTGGTGTGCGCTTCGGAGGTGTTGTAATCGATATCCGCACGCAGAGTATGCAACGGAACACGACCTTCACGGTACCATTCGGTACGCGCGATTTCAGCACCGCCAAGGCGGCCGCTTACTTCAACTTTAATTCCTTTAGCGCCAAGACGCATTGCGTTCTGTACAGCACGCTTCATAGCACGACGGAACATAACACGACGTTCCAGCTGTGAAGTGATGCTGTCAGCAACCAATTTAGCGTCAAGTTCCGGTTTACGGATTTCGGCGATATTGATTTGCGCAGGAACGCCAGCGATATCCGCTACGACCTTACGCAGTTTTTCGACATCTTCGCCTTTCTTGCCGATAACGATGCCAGGACGAGCGGTGTGAATAGTCACACGGATACTCTTCGCTGGACGCTCGATAACGATGCGAGAAACGGAAGCTTTCGACAATTCCTTAGTCAGGAACTGGCGAACTTTAAAGTCGCTGTCCAGGTTGTCAGCGAAATCTTTGGTATTTGCATACCAGGTAGAATTCCAAGGTTTGACAATACCTAGGCGAATACCATTAGGATGTACTTTCTGACCCATTGCTAGTCTCCAGAGTCTCAGCGATCGGACACAACCACAGTAATGTGGCTGGTGCGCTTCAGAATGCGATCTGCACGACCTTTAGCACGAGGCATAATGCGCTTCATGCTTGGGCCTTCGTCTACGAAAATCTTCGTGACTTTCAGATCATCGATGTCAGCGCCATCGTTGTGTTCTGCGTTAGCAATGGCAGACTCCAGTACCTTCTTAACCAAACCAGCAGCTTTCTTGTTGGTATAGGCCAAAGTTTCCAGAGCTTGCGACACTTTCTTACCGCGGATCAGGTCAGCAACAAGGCGGACCTTCTGAGCAGAAGAACGAGCGTGGCGATGTTTAGCGATAGTTTCCATCTCTTCCTCCTACCTTAGCGCTTTTTAGCTTTTTTATCAGCCGCATGGCCGCGATAAGTACGAGTCGGCGCGAATTCACCCAGTTTGTGACCGACCATTTCATCGGAAACAAATACTGGTACGTGCTGACGACCATTATGGACAGCGATGGTCAAACCGATCATGTTAGGAAAGATCGTTGAACGACGGGACCAAGTGCGCAAAGGCTTCTTGTCACCGCTTTCCACCGCTTTCTCTACCTTCTTCAGCAAGTGCAGGTCAATAAAAGGACCTTTCTTGAGAGAACGTGGCATGGCTTATCCTCTAATTATTTTTTACTACGGCGACGTACGATGAACTTGTCAGTACGCTTGTTGCTACGGGTCTTCTTACCTTTGGTTTGAACGCCCCACGGGGTTACCGGGTGCTTACCAAAGTTACGACCTTCACCACCACCGTGTGGGTGATCGACTGGGTTCATCGCAGTACCGCGAACGGTAGGACGAATACCACGCCAACGACTTGCACCTGCTTTACCCAGAACGCGAAGCATATGTTCAGCGTTACCGACTTCACCTAAGGTGGCGCGGCAATCGATTTGAACTTTACGCATTTCGCCAGAGCGCAGACGCAGAGTTACGTAGGAACCGTCACGAGCAACGATCTGAACGTAGGCACCAGCAGAACGAGCCATTTGGCCACCCTTACCTGGTTTCATTTCTACGTTGTGAACCGTTGAACCTACTGGGATGTTGCGCATAGGCAGGGTGTTACCTGTCTTGATTGCAGCATCAACACCAGATTGGATCTGATCACCTACTTTCAGGCCTTTCGGCGCCAGGATATAACGGCGTTCGCCGTCTTTGTACAGAACCAGCGCGATGTTCGCGGAACGGTTCGGATCGTACTCCAGACGCTCAACCACTGCTGCGATACCATCTTTGTTGCGTTTGAAGTCAACCAGACGATAATGCTGCTTGTGGCCACCACCGATATGACGTGTGGTGATACGGCCATTGTTGTTACGACCACCGCTTTTGCTCAGTTTTTCAAGCAGCGGGGCATAAGGTTTACCCTTGTGCAACTCCTGGTTAACCACTTTAACAACATGGCGACGGCCCGGAGATGTAGGTTTACATTTAACAATTGCCATTGTTCAAACTCCTCCGACTTACTCTGCGCCGCTGATGAAGTCCAGATTCTGGCCTTCTTTCAGGGTAACGTAAGCTTTTTTCCAGTCGCTACGACGACCAACACGCTGACCGTGACGTTTCACTTTGCCTTTAACAAGCAGGGTGTTCACATCTTCGACTTCGACTTCAAACAGTTTCTTAACCGCAGCTTTGATTTCTGCTTTAGTCGCGTCTTTGGCAACTTTGAGAACGATGGTGTTGTTCTTTTCCATCGCAGTAGAAGCTTTTTCAGAAACATGCGGCGCGCGCACTACTTTCAGCAGACGTTCTTCACGAATCATGCCAGCATCTCCTCAACTTGCTTCACCGCGTCAGAAGTCATAACGACTTTGTCGAAGGCGATCAGGCTTACTGGATCGATACCTGCTACGTCACGAACATCAACCTTGTACAGGTTGCGCGCGGCCAGGAACAGGTTCTCGTCGACTTCGCCGGTAATAATCAGCACGTCTTCCAGAGCCATGTCTTTCAGTTTCTGTGCAAGCAGCTTAGTTTTAGGCGCTTCTACAGAGAACGTCTCGACTACGATCAAGCGATCTTGACGTACCAGTTCGGACAGAATGCTTTTCAGCGCGCCGCGGTACATCTTTTTGTTTACTTTTTGACTGTGGTCCTGTGGCTTTGCAGCGAAGGTTACACCACCGGAACGCCAGATTGGGCTCTTTACAGAACCTGCTCGCGCACGGCCAGTACCTTTCTGACGCCAAGGCTTTTTACCGGAACCAGTTACTTCAGCACGGGTCTTCTGAGCGCGAGTACCTTGACGGGCACCTGCTGCATAAGCAACAACGACCTGGTGTACCAGCGCTTCATTGAAATCACGCCCGAAGGTAGTTTCGGAAACAGTCAGCGCGCTTTGCGCGTCTTTCACTACTAATTCCATTCCTATCTCCTCGACGTTAAGCCTTAACAGCAGGTTTAACGATCAGGTTGCTACCGGTAGCACCCGGAACAGCACCCTTGACCAGCAGCAGGTTGCGCTCAGCATCAACACGTACTACATCCAGGCTTTGAACGGTTACGCGCTCGTTACCCAGTTGGCCTGCCATTTTCTTACCTTTAAACACTTTACCTGGAGTCTGGTTCTGACCGATTGAACCATGTCCGCGGTGTGCCAAGGAGTTACCATGGGTAGCGTCTTGGGTACGGAAGTTCCAGCGCTTTACAGTGCCAGCAAAACCTTTACCTTTAGAAGTACCGGTAACATCGACTTTCTTAACGTCTGCGAAAATTTCAACGCTAATGTTCTGACCTGCAGTAAATTCTTCACCTTCTGCAAGGCGGAATTCCCACAAACCACGGCCGGCTTCTACGCCAGCTTTAGCGAAGTGACCCGCTTCTGGTTTGGTTACACGGTTAGCTTTTTTGCTACCAGTAGTAACCTGCACAGCACGGTAACCATCGTTGTCCAGGTCTTTGACCTGAGTAACGCGGTTTGCTTCAATTTCGATAACGGTTACTGGGATAGAAACGCCATCTTCTGTGAAGATACGAGTCATGCCCACTTTCTTACCGACTAAACCAATCATTGTTTCAACCTCTCAATCGCTCAATGACCCTGATTAACCCAGGCTGATCTGCACGTCTACACCAGCAGCCAGATCCAGACGCATCAGAGCATCAACGGTTTTCTCGGTTGGCTCAACGATGTCAACCAGACGCTTGTGAGTACGAATTTCATACTGATCGCGCGCATCTTTATTGACGTGCGGAGAAATCAGAATAGTAAAACGCTCTTTGCGGGTCGGCAGCGGGATTGGACCACGAACTTGCGCACCAGTGCGCTTCGCGGTCTCAACGATTTCCGCAGTTGATTGATCGATCAAACGATGATCAAACGCTTTCAGGCGGATACGGATTCTTTGGTTCTGCATGAGACCAGAGCTCCAATTATTTTAAACGTAAGTAATTACTACTCATACCCATTTCGATTGATGGGTGAGTGTAATCGTTCTTCATATAACCCCCATATCGGGAGTATTGTTTGGCTGGCGGTACAGCTTTACCAGACAACTAATTCTGAATGAATTAGACCTACCAAGATTAGGTAAGCCCGCGCATTATACGTAAACAGTGGCAAGAAGCAACCTTTCTGGCGATTAAACTGCTTTTAATTTACCCGAATTATGCCCGCCCTCGCTTTATCTAAAAGGTGTCAGCACCCAACCTGGCAAGAAATACGCTGTCAAACTCCCCCCTGATATAACGGCGAAAACCTCATTTTTGAATGCATCGCGCATTTCATGCATCGAGAAAATCAAATTCTTACCCTTTGTGCTCCATCAGTTTTATGCTTCACCGTCATTGCACAGAGGGGCGTATGACCGCTTTGAGGCCTCACCATTCCCTCTTACTTACCTAAGGAAAGCCGCACTTGAACTCCTCGTCAGCCATCACTTTTCTTTTTCCTTCAAACCTCCTATTTTCGTGCACCATTTTTATAGCGGGCTTGATAGCCGGTAGTTTTCTTAACGTTGTGGTTTATCGCCTGCCAATAATGCTAAAGCGACAGGCAATGCCTGATGGAACTTCATTCAACCTTTGTTTTCCCCCATCGCATTGCCCCAGGTGCAGACAATCAATACGTTTTTGGCAAAACATCCCGCTACTTAGCTGGCTGCTATTACACGGCAAGTGCCATCGTTGTCATGTCCCCATCCCAGTTCGATACCCATTAACTGAGTTGAGCTGTGCCCTGCTGTTTCTTGGAGCATCCTTTTTCTTCACTACAGCGTTCGCACTGTTGAGTTCGTGTGTTTTATCGTGGTTTCTGCTGGCACTGAGTTTGATAGATATTAGAACTTATCTTTTGCCCGACATGCTGACGCTGCCATTGTTATGGTTGGGATTGATAATTAATTCAATATCATCGCACGGAGTAACGCTTAATGATGCTCTTTACGGTGCAGTGGCCGGGTATCTGGCTTTGTGGGTACTATTTTGGTGGTTCAGGATTTTTTGCAAAAAGGAGGGAATGGGATATGGCGACTTCAAGTTTCTGTCCGCTCTGGGAGGCTGGGTCGGATGGCAACCACTGCCCTATCTGTGTATTATGGCTGCCGTACTGGGAGTCAGTTATTCAGTCATGAGATCACTGCTGAATAAAACGTCAGGTAAAATCCCATTTGGTCCTTGCCTGGCACTTGCCGGGGGAGTCGTTTACATCAGCCAGGGTAATATTCAGTTCTGGCTGATGATTGCCTCTTTCACAAATAAACTGATTTATTGCGATTCTTCTTTTAACTGAGACTGGATGTAGTTCTGAATACCGATACGTCCGATGAGCTCCAGTTCGGTCTCAAGCCAATCGATATGATGCTCTTCATCTGAGAGGATAGTTATCATCAAATCACGGCTGACATAGTCATGAACTGAGTCCGCATAAGCTATGCCTTCCCGCAGTTCTTTCGCTCCTTCTAATTCCAGCACGAGATCGGATTTGAGCATCTCCTCGACATCTTCGCCAATATTCAGCTTACCGAGGTCCTGTAAGTTTGGTAGCCCTTCCAGGAAAAGGATACGTTCGATATAGATGTCGGCATGCTTCATTTCATCGATAGACTCGTGATATTCGATGCCGTTTAAACGCATCAACCCCCAGTTCTTAAACATACGTGCATGCAAAAAATACTGGTTGATAGCAACCAGCTCATTTCCAAGAAGTTTATTGAGGTGAGCAATGACTTTTTTATCGCCTTTCATAGGTAACTCCTCCGTTCCGGTATCTAAAGCGTAGATCCGGTTCAGAGTAAGTCAAAGAAAAGACCTACATATCGTCGATGTATTTTAAGCGATATTGTCGAATTGAGGTATCTGTTGCAATTCATCTTCCATTATCTGACGCGCGGAACGAATGCATTTACCGCACTGGGTCCCCACCGGAACGAAATTTCTCAGTTGCTGAAAAGTCTGCGGTTGATAGCGGCGAACAGCCTGACGAATAGTCTTATCACTTACTGAATTACACAAACACACGTACATAGAAACCACACATCGAACAAAACTTAATCTCACTGTAAATGAGAATCGTTATTATTGCAATATTGGGGCATAAAAAAGGGTGCCGAAGCACCCCTTTATATTTGCATTAAATTATCAGCGATTAAGCGATGACTTTAGCAACAACGCCAGCACCTACGGTACGGCCACCTTCACGGATTGCGAAACGCAAACCGTCATCCATCGCGATTGGATGGATCAGGGTAACAA